>CAJUDQ010000015.1:0-34655 GCA_910585215.1 uncultured Lachnospiraceae bacterium
TGAATTTACATCTGTTCCGCTTTTGATGCTGACATCATTGTTTTTCAGATAATCATGCATCATTTGTCTCATTGCAGCCTTTTGTGGGCTGTCGTTTTTTCTTGCCATAATAATACCTCCAAACTGTGTAATTATATCTTACATCAGTTTGGAGGTTTACACAATCTTTGGGATAGTCCCATCACTGTTCTAAGAGCATGTCAAAAACAGGCGGGCATACCGCCTGTAATCATTGCTTTCTGACTTTATTTAATAAATTAAATTTTTGCAAAAAATCACCTAAATTTTTAGATTAAATATAATTTTTCTGACAAATATTTTTCAAAATCTAAAATTAAAATATCAAAAATCTTTTGCAACATACTAACTTTATCTGAAACATTTTCATATTCTACTGTAATTCCATTTTCACCATGAGCTATTCTATTTCTTTGATTAACTAACTGATTAATTTCTCCTTTATATTCTATGCAATGATTATCCATAGCAAATTTCTCAAATATTATATTTAATTGTTTATAATTTAAATTTGATTTAGCTGTAAGTAATGCAGGATCAATATATAATTCCTTTTCATAATCATTAGTAAACTTTTCTATAAATTGACAAGATTGCTCAAAACTCTGCTTTCCCGCAAGAGGTCTTAAAATATCTTGTAATGAAAATGTATATAATTCATGTCGAACTTTCTTTTTTTCTAAATGCAAACCATTTAAATATGATATAAGTTGTTTAAAACTTTCAACAATAAAACCTTCCCAATGAGCATATATGTATGGTATACACATTCTATAATACTGTTCTCTAACTTTCTCTGAATAGGTAGTCAAATCTAATTTTCCTATTCTTTTTAAATTTTCTAATTCCCTTACCCGCCACTCACGGCTAGCTATTATTTCATTAGTAAGTTGATGCATTTTATCTACTCCGTTATCCCCAATAAAATTTGTTTGGCTATTTTAACTTTATTAGTTATACTGGTAGGGTTACTGCTTGCTGAACCAACATATTTATTAAATTCTTTTGATCCTTTTAATTTAACTATTTGTTTTCCTAACTTATTTATATCTATCTGCTGTAAGTCAACACTATTTTCTGATAAACTCAGCATTATTGCATCATACATACTAGTAGAAAAATATCTTTTTTCTAATTTAAAAATATTTTGTTCTTTTAATTTATTAAGAACTTCCATAATTTCCTTAAACAAATTTTTATCTGACTCAACTTGATCTTTATCAAAGTACCTGCATTGATTCTCTAAATAATCATCCATATAATCTTGTATATTAGCCTGATTATATCTGGTTCCCTTATTTTTCAAAACTAAATATCTCAATACCAATTCTTCATAGTACATCATCTCTTCGTTTGATTTACTGATATTTACTATTTCTCTAAAGACTTTATTACAAGATAATTGAGCTATAAAATCAGTATACCTACTATCTAGTCCTCTAAAAATGCAATTTCTAATCTCTTGTCTTGATAAACCTTCCCCACCAGTATTTAATCTTTTAAATAATTCATATCTCATTTTAAATTCACTTTCTTTAAGTATAATTTCAACTCTACATGGTGTGCGTTTTATTTGAAGTTTATACTCTAAAGGTAATGTATCTATTGTAATATCTTTTAAACCTTTAATCAAACTCCCCTCTAGTAATTTTAATCCATTTTTGGGATAAGATTTTCCTTTTTCATCTTTTAATTCATTAAAAAATGCCAAAATTGTAGAAACTCTCTGTAATCCATCAATTAATTCCCATTTTCCATCAGTATTTGTTGCTACAAATATTGATGGAAATGGAATCCCCAATAATATAGATTCAATAAAATCAGATTGTCTTTGTTGGTCCCATCGAAATGCTCTTTGATATTCTGGCGAAATTATGATTTCTTTATCTCTATACATATTGATTATCTCGCCAAATGACATATCCATTCTTTCAGATTTTATCTCTTGACGATATTTTTGAATTTCATTACTAATACTCATCTATTATTTTCCTCCATTTTTCCATTTATAATCAGGATTATTAATAAATCCTTCACTAATTTTACCCAAAACCTATTGTTTCTTTGTGATATTATTTTATGTGATTTCTTTACTTGTGTCAATATTATTTTATTTTCCTTTTTATTTATATACAAATTTGATTTTTCTATTTCTATTATCTTTTTACAGAATTAATATTTACATGAAACAAAATCACATTATATTTCCCACTCTTTTTCCCGTTCCTCATCAAACTTAAAATATTTGTAATCATTGTAATCCTTAATAACAGCATTTGGTCCCAAAAGGCATTGGGGACATTCATAAAATCTAGAATATTTTGGAACATCTGGAAGTATTTCATAAGCAATCTGATTATCCTCCAACTGTTTTTTTGTTATCATAGTATCATACAAAAAACTTTTTACAAAAACCTCTTTCCCCTCTGAAAGTCTTTTCTTTATCAGCATTGCATTTAATCGAAAATATTTACTGACAGATATCATCTGCTTTGCAGATAATTTTTGAGATTTTATTATAATTTTAAAGCAGTTGTTTTTATTTATTATACACGAAGATATTATATTATCTTTTTTGGTATGTAAAGAACATTGTACACAAAAATCTGTCTGTTCCTGTTGATATGTATTCTGTATTTCCAACGGATGTCTCTGAAAAAAATCATTTAAGTTATGAGGTGCATTTTCATCTTTTTGTGTGCCTGCCAGATAAATATTCTGTCCGATGTCACATGCAAGCTTCTTTACCTGTTTATAATCATCAAGTAAAAGCAGTAAAATAGTATAAGTATCACTCTCCATTTCAAGCTGCGCAAGACACAGGCCTTTGGATTTCCATTTGCCATTTAATAATACACACCATTCTTCTATAGAATCATCTTCCTGAAACCATGCTTTACAAAAAGGAAATTTCTGTTTTTTCTTATCAGATACCTTTTTTATAAAATATGAAAAATCCTCAAATTCACATTTCCAGTCAAATGCAGCAGCTATTGTTTGTTTCACAAGAGATTCTACCAAAACAATCCATTGTATGCAATTATAATCCTCCCCTGTTATAATTCCGCCAATATTTTTAAATATTTGATATTTTGTCCTATTTTCTTTATAGTACTGTTCTGTATTTTCGATACATTTTGACAATTCCACCAATATCTCCAAACAATTATTTGATAATATCTCTGCGATTTTCAAAATTTTTGAATCCATCGTCTTATCTCCAAATTTCTATAAAACACAATCTTCCCGACAGTTATCCTTTTCTGTTTAAAAATGTCAGACAGTTATCAAGATGAACTCCCGAATAATTATTTTCCCGTTCAACCATATTTACCACCTTGTCCAAATCAGCCCAAAATAATTTATCTACTTCTTTTCAACTGCCAAAACAAACGGCGTTTACATATACAATAAATCCTGACATTATCTGTTATATTATATAATGTTATACTCCATCCACTTTCTAATTTCATGGAATCCAACCGCCTCATAAAACTCTATTGCGGATTCATTAAACGACCATACATCTAATTCTATTTTATGGAACATTTTCTTTTTTGCTTCATCTTTCATAAACTCAAACAATTCCTTTGCAACGCCCTGCCTTCTGAACGCTTTATCCACGGCAATTTCCTGTACATGATAAAATTCCCTGACAGTTCTGTATGGATTTTCAGGTCTTCTGATATATTCCACACATGCCATTCCGCATATCATTCCTTCGCGTTCTGCAACTAATATATCGCTGTTTTCTCCTGTTAATAATACATGTGCAAAATCCTGCAGCTCTTTACAAAATCCTGCTTTAAAAACATCAGGGCGGGCATCTACATGTATCTGATTTACCTGCTTTCTCAATTCATTTACTCTGTCTAAATCTTTTTCCTCTGCAAATCGTACCATAATTTTAATCTCCTTTACTATTTTTGATAATTTTTTTAATTTGTAGTTATTTTCCGATTATCTTTATTTCCCCCTTTTGATTATTGAAAGACACAAAAAATGCATCAAACAAATCATTTAACCAATGCTTAAATTGATTGCTCCATGATATGTCTAATGCACCTTGCAAATGTGGGTATTGAAAAGATTATAGAAATTACAAAAATTACATTCACCGAATTATGCACAGACATATCAGACCTATCTGTTGTGGCTGTGCATCCATTCCGGATTGTTACAGTCACAGACAAATACGTCTGTAATACAGATATCCATAATTCACTGTGTAATGTAAGTTCTGCATTTTAATCTCTCCTTAAAATTTTCTATATTTTACTATAAAAGAAAACGCCTGTCAATTCTGATTTGTATTTTTTTAACCTTTTTATATCCCTCCGCTTTCACTAGGCTGTGTATATCTGTCTTCATTCATAAACTCTGACAGTATCAACCTCTCCTGAGAAACGATTCACCTCCCATACAGTATCAAAATAAGAAATATCCCCTGTTCTTTGTATACGCCTGTGAAGCACATCTGTATCCACAAGAAATTCAACAATCGAGCCATTCGGGTTCTGCCTGTTTGTAGAATCTGTATGAATATCCTGCTTTAAATCCGCTACAATACACTGAATCACGTTTCCATTTTCCATAATAATATCCACAGCCTGTCCAACCGTAGTACTATAATAAGAACCTACTGCAACACAATACCTGTTATCCACCATACGCATCCCATATGCGTCTGTGTCTGCCTGTTTCTGCAATTCATACTGCATAGATGTTGTATCAGTAATTGTCCGGTAATCCATATAACTTTTAAAAGAATTGTCCGGTGGAGTATCATAATCCATATAGGCTGATTCTAAATTTTCTACAGCCATGTCGGTTTCTTCTATAATATTTTCCTCCGCTTTTGCATCTGTTTCTATAATATTTTCCTCCACTTCCATATCCGTTTCTTCTGTGACATCTTCCTCTCCTGCTGCATCTGTTTCTTTCGCAGCATCTTCCTCTATTTCCACACCTTCCACATTTGTTTCTTTTATAATATCTTCTTTTACTTCCACATCTGCCTGCTCTGTAACAGCTTCACCCGTTTGCACATTTTCTTCTATGACAGCTTCCCTCATTTCAACATCTACTTCTTCTATGGCAGCTTCCCTTACTTCACCGCTTAATTTTACATAAATTACGGGATTTTCTTCCACAACAGCCTGTAAGTCTATTGCTTCTGAATTAGCCGCTTCTGAATTTACAGCCTGCGCTGTACTGCATGTAATAAAATCATTGCAGGTAAGAGTGCTGTATTGTGCCACAACAAAACATGTCAATGCTGCACAATACAAATACTTTTTCTTTTTCATAATCTGATATACCTCTTTCCAATCAGTTATACTTATTTATTTATATTTTTATCTTCCTGCATTTTTCTATTCTTTTTCTGCAATATCAAAATCTTCCTGTTTTGCCTTGATATTGATAGATTTTCTGTTTGTGCTTCCAATATACAGTGCCTGCACCGTATTATTTCAAAAAATATTACCTTTGAAATTTTTATAAAATATTTCTATACTCTACTTTCTTCCCGTAGACCCAAATCCTCCCTCGCCTCTCACTGTATCTGAAAGCTCATCTACTTCCAAAAAATCTGCCCGAAGATATGGAGTAATCACCATCTGCGCAATGCGCTCCCCATGTTCTACTGTTACAGGCCCCTTTGAATGATTATACAGCGCAACCATAATTTCCCCTCTATAGTCTGCATCAATCACTCCCACCTTATTTGCCGGAGCCAGTCCCTTTTTACAGGCCAGTCCGCTTCTCGCATAAATAAGCCCTGCAAATCCTTCCGGCACCTCCATTGCAATCCCCGTTTTAATAAATTCGGTTTCTCCCGCCTGTATTGTCACAGGCTCGTCCATACATGCATACAAATCTGCTCCGGCGGCCGATTGGCTCCCATAAGTCGGAAGAATCGCCTTTTTATTTAACTTTTTAATATTTACTCTCTCTGCCATCGTATTCTCCTGTTTATTATTCATCTTATTTCCTGTTCAAAATTCTCTTCATAGTGAATCTTCCTCACTTCTGCCTCACTCCATCCCAGAGAATCACTTCTTTCTTCTGCAAAGACTCCTGCACCATAATAATCCGCTGATTGGAAGACCCCTTGAATCTCAAGGAAGGCTTATGCAGCTCTTCCATATATTCTCCATCTACCAGAACATCTACATATGAAAGAAATTCCTTCATCTCCTCTATCTCATTTATCATTCTTCCCAAAATATCCCTCTCAAAATCATATCCTGTATAACACCATACAGATTTTTTTGGACACACTTCTCTTATCCTTCGAAGCAGCGGCAACAATCCCTTTTGATTTTCAGGTTCCAAAGGCTCTCCTCCCAAAAGTGTCAGCCCCGCAATATAATCCCCTTTCACATAATCCACAATCTCCTCTATCTCCTTTTCCGTAAAAGGTTCCCCATACTCAAAATCCCATGCCTCCTGATTAAAACAATTTTTACAATAATGTCTACACCCGCTTACAAACACCGACATCCTCACCCCCGGACCATTTGCAACATCCATTCTCTTAATCGATGCATAATTCATAAATTTCTCCTCAATTCTTCCTTATTTTTCCACAAAGCACATTCTATCACACTTTACTGTCCTTCTCAAGAAAAAATTACTTTTTAATTTCGCTCATTCTATCAATAAAACTACAGTTTGTCCATAAAATCTACTTTTTTCCTAACATAATCAGACATTCATTGCCAAAAAATTTACTTTCTATAACCTGAGCAAACACTAATCAGCCAAAAAGTTTACCCTTTATAAATAAAAAACAGCACAAAAACATATCTATTCTGATTTGCATATAAAATATTACAGTAAAAATAATACAAGAGAGAAATATGCTCTGCTTTCCGAGCATATAAAAACGTTAATGCTTAAGAACAGTGCATATTTCCCTCTTATGTATCACCCTATCTCAATTTTCCCTATCCCTCTTAATTCGGTACAAGCCCCAAATGCTCCCTGCTCTTTCCCGACAACACACTGTCCAGAATATCTGCCAGAGGCTCCATCGCATTCAATTCCTCCTCCAGTGAATTTGTCTGCGCGCCCGCCTCAATCAGCATCGCTCTCGGCAAAAGGTCCAGATTATACTGATACGCATCAATATAATTCTTTCTCGTAAACTCCGGATATTTTCCCAACGCCTCCAGTTTTGCCTGCAGACTGAACGAAAGATTTTCGCTTCTATGTCTGTTATATAAATACCCAATATCCCCTTTTGCACTGCTCCTGCTCACCCCGTTAAAAAACATAATTTTCGAAGTCGGCTTCCCATTTACATCTGTTACAAGATGCGTGTTTTCATTCACCCCATCCCTATGTAAATCAATGATTACCTGAATACTCGGATTATCTGTCAATATCTGCTGAACGGTCTCCCTTGAATAATCATACGCCTTGGAACGGTCAAAAACCCCATTCACATTATCAAAAATTTCTGTACAATGTATCACATTATATCCATACACAGAAGACAATATTTCCGCCAGCCTTGACCCTGCCGCAATAATTCCTGTCCCTTTGATATCCTCCGTCGAATTGGTAAATCCCTCACTTCCATGTGTATGATAAATCAATATCTGTGGAACTGACGCATCCTTTACAATACTCATATCCATGGAAAGCAGCTCCTCCGCATTCAAATCCGTGGGCAGTACACTTGCTCTTTCTGGTACAATATAAAGATTTGAGCGTAAAAAATTATAATCCTTCAGCTGTTCCATTGAAAACATTGGTGAAAATATTTCCTGTGTCTGTGGCGCCCCAGTGGATGGTTCAACAGTTGTCCCCTCTCCTTCGACATCCTCCTGTGGCGGCTGTTCCGAAGTTGTCTCTGCTGCTCCTTCACTGCTATCCTCAGTTTCCTGACTATCTTCTACAGAACTTCCCTCTTCTTCCCCTTCCTGCTTTTTATTCTCTGCCAGCATAACCGGATTTGTCTGATAAGTATTCGGGTCATAAATGACAAGGTCCTGTGCGGAATAATTATTTTCCACATAGCTATATACACTGCTTGAATGATTGATGGATTTTGCCAGTTTTTCTACCGCGTCACTGTTATCTTCCATGGCATATGCCACTTTTACATTTGAATTTTGCATAACATAAACTACAAATTCCTCAGCTTTTTTTGAAACTGCCGATGACATTATTTTTTTCAACTGCACCGGCTCCAGCCAGATAATAATTCTTATCAGCAATACCGCCATAAGAATATACAGAATAAATCTGAATTTATTCCCTTTTCTGTCAAAGCTTCCCATATTTTTCTGCATGAGTTTTCATGCCGCTCCATAAAAAAATAATATACAGACAGTAAACTGCCCATATATTATTTTATTTCTGTTTCTATTATTTTAGAACAAAGTCCCTCTGTACAAAACCTGTAAAATCCCTTTTGCACTTTATTTTCCAGCAGCTCTTTTTAGGAAAACCGTTTAATTTTCTCCATATCCGTCAGGATTCATACTCTGCCATCTCCAAAGGTCTTCACACATTTCCTCAATGCCGTATTCCGCCTTCCAGCCAAGCTCATCTGCAGCCTTTTTCGGCTCACAATAGCAGGTAGCGATGTCACCCTCTCTTCTTGGCTTGATTGCATAAGGAATCTTTTTCCCACAGGCCTTCTCAAATGCATGAACTACTTCTAATACACTGTATCCGTGTCCTGTTCCGAGATTATAAATCAACACGCCCTCGTTATCCTTAAATTTCTCAATCGCTTTGACATGTCCCTTTGCAAGGTCTACCACATGAATATAATCTCTGACACCAGTTCCGTCAGGAGTATTATAATCATCTCCAAACACACCCAGACACTCCAGTTTTCCAATTGCCACCTGCGCCACATATGGAAGCAGATTATTTGGAATCCCTTTCGGGTCTTCTCCGATTAATCCGGATTTATGTGCGCCGATTGGATTGAAATAACGTAAAAGTGTTACATTCCATTCAGGGTCCGAGGTATGAATATCCATAAGCACCTGCTCAAGCATGGACTTTGTCTGTCCATACGGATTGGTAGGATTTCCTTTTTTACATTTTTCTGTAATTGGTATTATTTCAGGGTCTCCATATACCGTAGCTGAGGAGCTGAAAATAATATTTTTTACACCATGTGCCCTCATCACATCACACAGAACAAGTGTACCAGTCATATTGTTATAATAATATTCTATCGGCTTTTTCACCGATTCGCCCACTGCCTTGTATCCGGCAAAATGAATGACAGAATCAATCGTTTCCTTTTCAAAAATCTCATTTAATTTTTCTCTGTCAAGAATATCCACTTCATAAAATTTCAAATCTTTTCCTGTAATTTTCTTTACTCTCTCGATTGCCTTTGGGCTGGAATTGTAAAGATTATCTACCACCACTACATCATAACCTGCCTCTAACAGCTCTACACAGGTATGACTTCCAATATATCCGGCACCACCGGTCACTAATACTGCCATAACATCCTCCAATCTGTGCGTTACACAACATATTTTCTTTCATTCGTATTGTATCACCATGTCCAAAAATTCACAAGTGTTTTCGATGAAAATTAAATAATTCCTCTTATGCAGAAAGCGCTACTGCTTCATTAATTCCCTCTGATATAATCCTCGCAAGAATTTGTATATTTTCATCAATATCCTTTGGCGTTACATACAAATCCTTTGCCTCATCTTCCATCAGCTCTTTTACAAGCTGTCTTTTTTCATGCTCGGAAAAATCTTCCATCACTTTTGACAATCCTTTCATATTGGTGGACTGCTCCAGAATCTGAATCAGATTATCGAGCACATCGTTGACAATTGTAACCGCATCCACTACTGTCGGCACTCCGATGGCAATTACCGGTACACCCATGGTTTCCTCATTCATTGCCTGACGGTTATTTCCCACTCCCGAACCAGGATGAATACCAATATCTGTAATCTGAACAGTCGTATTTAACCGTCTGGTATTTCGTGCTGCGAGAGAATCTATCGCTATAATAAGTCCTGCATTTATCTCTTTTACAATCCCTCTGATATAATCCGAAGTTTCAAGTCCCGTCTGAGCCATGACTCCCGGAGCTATAGCATAAACATATTTATTTACAATAATATCATTCATTGTCACAGGACCCAACGCATCCGGCGTAGCCTCTCTGTTTCCAAGTCCTACCACCAGAATTTTATTTCCTTTTATTTTGCCGCGTTTTTTTAAGTCCTTGATAATATTTTTTAACTGTATGGAAATTTCTTTTGTAATTTCATCATAAAAACTCTCATCGTACTCATCAATACGGCAATTTTCCAGAGTAATATAATTTCCAACAGGCTTTCTCATATTTTTGGCTCCTGTTTCGTTAAGAATTTTTACTATGGTAATTTTTATAATTCCTGAAGGACTTTGTTTTTCTTCAAGAGAAACTCCCTCTACCTCCACATCTGTTCCTTCAAAACGTTCTTTTTCTTCCAGTGCAAGGTCTGTCCTGATTTCCGAATCCATTCTCTCATCCTCCTTATGGCTGTTATTTATACCATTCCCCAATTAAAAGAAATCTAAACATAAAAACACATACATGGA
This sequence comes from uncultured Lachnospiraceae bacterium, assembly GCA_910585215.1. Taxonomy (GTDB): domain Bacteria; phylum Bacillota; class Clostridia; order Lachnospirales; family Lachnospiraceae; genus CAG-303. Next base: position 10,612 of record CAJUDQ010000015.1, read on the forward strand.
AAACTATAACTGCTGATATTCCTTTATATTTTCTATGTGCTGCCATTTTTATTCTTCATAAATATCCACTGCAAACAGCGGTTCTCCAGCCTGAATTTTACCTTCTGCAATCAGCCGGATTTTCTGATTATTCTCCAGTTCCGTACACAAAATCGGAGATATTAGAGACGGTGCGTTTTTTTCAATATACTTAATATCCAGCTTCAACATAGGCTCTCCTTTTTTCACCTTCTGTCCGTTTTCAACAAAAACCTCAAACCCTTTGCCTTCGAGTTTTACCGTATCAATACCCATATGCAGAAGCAGGCTGATTCCGGTATCTGTCAAAAATCCAATCGCATGCTTTGTGTCAAATACAAAGCAAACCTCTCCGTCTTCCGGAGCATATACAACCGGTTCCTTCGGCGTCACGGTCGCTCCATCTCCCATCATTTTTCCTGCAAATGCTTCATCTGGCGCAGTTGCCAAATCTGCCGCCATACCAGTCACCGGACTGGATATCACAATAGAAGATGTTATCTTTTTACTGTCTGTTGATTGTTTGGTCTCCTCTTTTGTTTCACTCTTCATAGAAACAGAACTTATAACTTCCTCATCCGGCGCAGTTTCTAAATAATCCTCCAAATCCGACTTGATAACGGTCACCTTTGGACCATAAATAATCTGTACGCCTTTTCCTTTGTGAACCACGCCCGAAGCTCCTGTAGAACGAAGCAGTGTATCGTTTACCAAATCCGAGTTCAGAACTGTACAGCGAAGTCTAGTCGCACAGCAGTCCACATCGCTGATATTTTTTTTGCCGCCAAGTCCTGCTGTAATCATTTTGCTGATTTCATTTTCTGTATTTTCCGTTTTTTGTTCTGCTGCCTCTCCTCTTTTTGCGTTTACATCTGCTTTCATATACAGCTTTGTTTCTTCATTTTCATCTTCTCTTCCCGGGGTTTTAAAGTTGAATTTTTTAATCAGGAATGAAAAAATAAAATAATATAATAAGAAATAAATAATACCCACCGGAATAATCAGCAGCCAGCTTGTTTTTTTATTTCCCTGTAAAATACCAAAGAAAAAGAGGTCCAAAATTCCGCCTGAAAAGGTCAGTCCTACTGCAATATTAAGCATATGTGCAATCATATATGCACTTCCTGCCAAAATTACCTGTACTATAAACAGAGCCGGAGCTACAAATAAAAATGAAAATTCCAGAGGTTCCGTAATACCTGTCATCATACAGGCAAGCGCTGCAGACAGCAACAATCCGCCGGCAGCCTTTTTCTTCTCCGGCTTTGCACACCGGTACATGGCAAGTGCTGCACCCGGCAGTCCAAAAATCATAAAGATAAATTCGCCGGAAAAATATCTGGTAGCATCCGCACTGAAATGTATAATATCTGCGGAGTTTGCCAGTTGAGCAAAGAAAATATTCTGTCCTCCCTGAATTGTATTTCCTGCTATTTCCATTGTACCACCCACTGCTGTCTGCCAGAATGGCATATAAAATACATGATGAAGTCCAAATGGAATTAAGGCACGTTTAATTAACCCGAATATCAGAGTTCCCACATATCCGCTGCTTGTCACCAGACCACCCAGCGCATAAATACCATTTTGCACAAACGGCCATACAAAATACAGGATAATACCTACAAACATGTAAACAATGGTACAGATAATAGGTACAAATCTCGTTCCTCCAAAGAAAGACAACGCATTTGGCAAAACGATTTTGTAAAAGCGGTTGTGCAGCGCCGCCACACCAAGTCCTACAATAATTCCACCGAATACTCCCATCTGCAATGTCTGTATCCCGCAGGAGGATGCAATTGTTCCCTCCAGAACATCTTCTGCAATACTTCCATCTGCCAGAATCTTTCCATTCACCTGAAGCATGGCATTTATTGCAGTATTCATTACCAAATAGGCAATGACTGCGGAAAGTGCAGATACTTCTTTTTCCTTTTTTGCCATGCCAATAGCCACACCCACTGCAAAAATCAAAGGCAGATTGTCAAACACGGCGCTTCCCACTCGATTCATAATCATTAATAATGCCCGAAGTAGAGTACCTTCACCCAAAATTTTCTGTAACCCATAGGTAGCAATGGTTGTTTCATTTGTAAAAGAACTGCCGATTCCCAGCAACAGTCCGGCTACTGGCAAAATCGCGATAGGAAGCATAAAGCTTCTTCCTACCCGCTGCAAAATACCAAAAACTTTTTCCTTCATAATTCCCTCCAATCTGTATTTTCCAAAATCAGTCTTACATATTGTTACCCAAACAAAGCTGCCTATTCACTCGATATTTTTCCCAAAATCAGAAACGGCAAAACTTTATGCTTTGCCGTTTTTGATATAACATTTATACTGCCTTTTTACAGAATATTTTTCAGTAATTCTTTTTTAATTTTTAAATTTCCTTTTCCAGTTCCCAAATCAATATCTGGTTTATTGCTTCCATGAAAATCTGAACCTCCGGTAAGAAACAACCCATACTTTTTGGCCAACGCTGCCAGTTTTCTGTCATCTTCACAGGTATTCAGCGAATACAATCCTTCTATTCCCTGAAGTCCCAGTCCCTTCAACCAGAAAATTGTATCGTCAAGCTTTTTTTCCTCCATATGATACAGCATTGGATGTGCAAGCACCGGATGTCCCTTCGCCTCGAGAATCAGTCCAATTGCATTTTCAGGACTTATCTTTTCCCTTGGCACATAACAGCAGGCTCCTGGTCTTAAATATTTTTCAAGCGCTTCTTTTATGGATTCTGTAAATCCCTCGTCCATCATATATCTTGCAAAATGAGCCCTTGTAACAGAAGCACCTCCAAATCGCTCCTTTATGATTTCTTCTGTAAGAGGCAGTCCTAATTCTCTTATTTTTTCAATCATTTTCAGATTCCGGTTTTCTCTGCTTTTTCTGCATTCTTCCACAATCTTTAAAAAACCGCTGCTTTTATAGTCCACATTTAAGCCCAGAATATGAAGGTCATAACTCTTTTCAAATTCTGCTGAAAGTTCAATTCCCGGAATAACTTTTACTTTTTTTGTCTTGGACGCTTTTACAGCTCTCTCAATTCCGTCTACCGTATCATGGTCTGTCAATGCAAATGCATAAAGCTCTTTTTCCTCTGCATATTCCACTACCTGTTCCGGTGTAAAGGTTCCATCTGATGCGTTTGAATGTACATGTAAATCTATAAATTTTCTTTCATTCTCATTTAAATCTATCATCAAATTCCATTCCTTTCACTCATTGGAATAAATGTATGCTGAATCTCATTGTTTTTTAGTGCTGCTGCCCGTTCCTTTGCTTCTTTACAAAAATAATCCTGAGAAGACAATGCTGTTTTTCCTCTCTTATCCAGCTTTTCATAGCTTCCGTCTGCTTTCATTACATGTGCTTTTAAAGTATCTGCAAGCTGAATATTTAAAATATGAATCACTTCTGCTTTTAATTTTTCATCTTCTACCGGAAACAAAATTTCTACTCTCTTATCCAGATTTCTTGGCATCCAATCCGCGCTTCCCATATAAATTTCTTCATATCCTCTGTTATGAAAATAAAAAATTCTGCTGTGCTCCAGAAAATTGCCCACAATAGAACGGACAGAAATATTTTCACTTAAACCCTCTACTCCGGCTTTCAGACAACAGATTCCCCGAATAATCAAATCAACCTTTACTCCGGCAGCACTTGCTTCATATAATAAATCAATAATTTCCCTGTCACACAGCGAATTCATCTTTGCTACAATAAAAGCTTCCTTCCCCTCCTGTGCTGCATGGATTTCTCTTCTGATTAAGTGCTCAAATTTATCACGGAGCCATAATGGTGCAAGCGCCAGCTTATTCCAGCCCGCCGGCTCGGAATAACCGGACAGCATATTAAAGACCGCTGTCGCATCCTCTCCGACTGCCTGCTTGCAGGTAAATAATCCCATATCTGTATACAGTTTTGCCGTAGAATCATTATAATTACCAGTTGCAAGATGTACATACCGTTTGATTCCGTCTTCTTCACTGCGTACGACCAGAGTAATCTTACTGTGAGTTTTTAACCCCTTTAAACCATAAATTACATGACAGCCTGCTTTTTCCAGCATTTTGGCCCAGTTAATATTGTTTTCCTCATCAAATCTTGCCTTTAATTCCACCAGTACAGACACCTGTTTTCCATTTTCCGCTGCCTGTGCCAGAGAGGCAATAATCGGAGAATGTCCGCTGACTCTGTAAAGCGTCTGCTTGATTGCAAGCACCTTCGGGTCTCTTGCCGCCTGTTTTACAAAATCCACTACAGGGTCAAAGGTCTGATATGGGTGATGCAGCAAAATATCTCCTCTACTGATTTGAGCAAAAATATCTTCCTCCGGATGAATCGCCGGATTTGGCTGTGGAACAAATTTTGGTGCCTTTAATTTCTGAAATCCGTCCATACCATAAAGCTTCATAAAAAAGGTAAAATCCAAAGGCCCATTTATAAAAAAGATATCATTGTCATTTACTCCCAATTCCTCTTTTAAAATGCCAAGAAGCCTTTTGTCTACCTTATCCTCTATTTCCAGACGGATTGCTTCGCCCCACTGACGTTTTTTTAACTGCTTTTCTATTTCCTTTAACAAATCCTCCGCATCGTCTTCATCAATTGTAAGGTCTGCATTTCTCATTACTCTGTATGGGTGGGCACATACTACCTTATAATTCATAAACAATTTATCGATATGACGCTCAATAATTTCCTCCAGAAGAATCACAGTGGTCTGTCCTTCTTCTTCTGAAGGAATTGTTACCACTCTTGGCAAAACTGCCGGAACCTGCACAGTTGCAAATTCCAGCACAGGTTTTTTCTCCTTTTTATTTTCTTCCTTTTTTCCATCCTTTTCCTTGTTTTCTTTTTCCTTGTTTTCTCTTTCTTTTTTCCGATTTTCCACTTTCTCTCTCAGTTCCTCTTTCTCCTCCAGAAGAGCAGCAATATTCAGAGATTTGTTGCGGATAAGCGGAAATGGCCTTGAAGAATCTACCGCCATCGGTGTTAATACTGGATAAATATTTTCATCAAAATACTGGTCTACATATTTTTTCTGTTCTCCATTCAGTGCTTCATGTTTATCAATTACAATAAACCCTTCATTTTTTAATGCCGGTATCAGAGAACGATTATAAGTGGAATACTGAAGATTTACAAATTCATGCGTTTCATCAAGAATCGCTGAAATCTGCTCCTTTGGGGTCATTCCTGCAATATCCTTTTTATTAAAATCGGCATGGACCATATCCTTTAAAGATGCAACTCTTACCATAAAAAATTCGTCCAGATTCGAAGAGGTAATGCTTAAAAACTTCAGGCGTTCAAATAAAGGATTCGTTTTGTCCCTTGCCTCTGACAATATTCGATAATTAAAATCCAGCCAGCTTAACTCTCTGTTTGTATATCTGTCATTCATAAAATACTCCTTTCCTGTTCCATATTCCATATTAATGAAGAAACTTTTTCTGTTTAATCACCGGTTTTATGCCATAAACCTCTTCAAAAAACTCTGCTTTATCCACAAACAATCCCTTTTCGAGTGTAATATCTTCTTTTGTTTTTGTATGAATCATAAGCTCTCTGCCTTTTAATTCCAGCCGGCAGTCAGACATTTTCTGTTTATGACTTCTGTCCAGCGCGTTTGCAACCCGAAGAATCGCGGTCAGTTTAATTACTGTAAGATTCATACCGGCAGGCATTTTTACAGTATTATATTTTACAATTTCTGCAAGCATTTCCCTTTCTCTGTGGGACAGTCCAATAATCTCCGTTGCCATAATAATATGATAGGAACATTCCGCCGCATCATGAATACTGATATATTTTCCACAATCATGAAGCATTGCTGCCAGTTCCAAAAGCAGACGTTCTTTTCCGGAAAGACCATGTATCTTTTTGGTTTCATCAAAAATCTGCAGAGCTATTTCTTTAATAAATTGTATATGTGCGGAATTTCCCTTATATCTTTTTGAGATTCCTCTCACTTCATTTAAAATATCTGCATTAAAATCATATTTTCCCGAAACCTTTTTCTTTCTTATGCCGTAATCCATGGCGATTCCATCACAGATATCCGTTCCAGGAACCCAGAGCTTCTTTGAACCCACAACCTCAATAAATCTTCCATAGATTCTGGCGCATGGAATTAAAATCGTGGCCTGTTCTCTTGTCACTTGAAGCTCTCTTGCAATTTCTGCATGACTTTTGGACCCCAGCATTTTATATCTTCCCATAAAATCCTCAGTAGTCATCAGCCGGTTAAATTCACCGGTATCTTTATTTTTTGTAAACAATGTAATCTGTTCACCGGTGGCAATAATATTATCAATCGCTTTATCCTTAATAAACATTCTCTTAAAGGTCTGCAAATCGTTATTAATCAATTCATCCAGCAGAATATCAAAATGGCTCATATTTTCACTTAAATTCAGCAACAATTCCCGAATTCTCATGGAACCGATTTTAATATTTTGAGTAGAAGCAATATTTTTTTTATCCAATATGGAAATTTGAATACTTCCTGCCCCTACATCAACAATGGCTGTATTCCCTTTACTGAATGCTTCAAATTCTTCCGGATACATGGTCAATGCCTTATAAGCCAGAAGTCTCTGTTCCGAATTGCTTATAATTTTTACATTCAGGCCTGTTCTTACCTTTATTCTGTCCAGTATAATCTCCGCATTTTCTGCTTCCCGAATCCCGCTGGTCGCATATGCCTCATAATCATGAATCTGATACTCTTCGAATATTTTTGTAAACCCTTCCAGAACATCACACATTTTTTCTATGGTTTCAAAACTGATTTTCTGTTCTGTATAGGTTTCCCGCCCAAGCTCCATAACATATCTTATATTGTTTAAAACCCTTACTTTTTTTCTTGATGTCAGCTCATAAATTTTTAACATCAGCTCATAAGAACCGATATTAATCGCTGCAAATCTGGTTACTGCCATAAATCACTGTTTCTCCTTTCTCATATCATCTGTTATGTGTAACAAACCGTTAAATGCCATTTCCTGTCTACAATGAAAATTCGGATCGTGTCCATTTGTTCTGCTGTTTTATAATACAACAGCCAAAGTTTCCTTCTCTTCTGGCATTAAACATGTATAATTTCCCAAAATTTTAAAATTGATTGCCTCTTCGTCAATTCCACGCAGAGCATTTTTTACTGCCGCATCTCCCAGTTTTCCGGTAAAATCCAGAAAAAACCGATATTCCCAGTTTCTTCCTTCAATTGGTCTTGATTCTATCTTTGTCATATTAAGATTATTGTAAATAAAATGTGAAAGCATTTCATATAAAGAACCGCTTTCATGAGCAATTTCAAACGCAATGCTTATTTTATCCGCACCATGTAAATATACCTTGTCTCTTCCCACAATCACAAACCTTGTTGTATTCAAATTGTTATCCTGTATACCCTGCTCCAATATATTCAGCCCATAGATTTTTGCGGCATGTCTGCTGGCAATTGCCGCCTGCGTAATATCTCTGTCCTCAAGAACCTTCTTTGCACTGACGGCCGTATTGCTTACACTGATTTGCTGCCAGTCCTTATGTCTGTATAAATATCCCTCACTCTGCATTAACGCCTGAGGGTGTGAATAAACCTTTTGAATATCTGAAATTTTTGCGCCAAAAAGTCCTATCAGCGCATGTTCTACTTTCAGAAATACTTCTCCGACAATATAATTATCATATTCCATTAACAAATCATACACCTGTGTCACAGAGCCTGCTGTAGAATTTTCAATCGGAAGCACCGCATACTCTGCCTTCCCTGATTTTACTTCTTCCATGGCATCCCTCCATGAAGGAACATGGTATGCATCTGCATTTTCTCCAAAACAGCACAAAGCCGCTTCATGGGCATAGGCGCCTTCCACACCCTGATAAACAACCTTTAGTCCTTCTTTCTTCAGCTGTTGTGTTTCTTTAAATTCTATGTCTTTCCTTATGCCATATTCTGCCAGCATTTTATACTGCATTTTTCTGCTCATTGCCATAATCTGTCGAAACAGCTCACCGGAACTTTGTCTGTAAGTTTCATCCTTTGGAAGCTTTAAAATCTTTTCTATCTTTTGCTTTTCACGCTCTGTATCTAACACCTGCTTATGATTTTTTATTTTAAATTCTGCCACATCTTTACAAAGATTCATTCTTTCTTCAAATAATCGTACGATTTCTTCATCTACCAAATCAATCTTGTCTCTTATCTCTAATAAATCCATTTCAGCCGCCAAATATCCCTTCTTGTATTTTATTTTTTCTTAGTTATCTACATTTTATCATAAGATTCCGGTTTTTGAAATATATTTCTGACAATATTCTTTTACTTTTCATTCAGAACAAATAAATCTATGCTGTTGACAAAAAAGACAAGTTTCACTAAAATGAAACTTGTCTTTTTTTGTATATGAACCTCCCATTAAGATTGAATCACCGCATCCAATGTCTCAAACAAATTATCAATATCTATCGGCTTTGGAATATGCCCGTTCATCCCACACTTCAAAGCCTCCTGCTTATCCTCCTCAAAAGCATTTGCAGTCATAGCTATAATCGGTATGGATGCCAGCTTTGGATTCTCCAGTCTGCGGATTTCTCTGGTTGCCTCATACCCATTCATCACCGGCATCTGAACATCCATAAGTACAAGCTGATAATATCCTGGTTTTGATTTTTTCAACATATCTACAGCAATCTCTCCATTTCCTGCAATTTCTGTAGAAAAACCTGCATCCCCCAAAATAGCAGCGGCAATCTCCTGATTCATCTCAACATCCTCTGCCAGAAGAATACGCCCTGCATGACGCTTTGATATACCGCCTGCAGGCTTTGTTTCTTTTTTCTCCTCGGGATTAATTACAGAATGCAGACAGCTTCTGAGTTCTGACAAAAACAGCGGTTTTCTGCAAAATGCCGTAACTCCTGCCTCTTTTGCCTCTATTTCAATATCCGACCAGTCATATGCAGTTAAAATAATAACTGGTACATTTTCGCCCATTTCTTTTCGAATCCTGCGGGTTACCTCCACTCCATTCATATCTGGCAGCAGCCAGTCAACAATATAGATATAAAAATCATCTTTGCGCATAGCTGCCTGATGTGTACGAAGTACCGCTTCTTTGCCGGATAAGGTCCATTCCGCACGCATACCCAGCTGTCCAAGCATATAAGATACACTGTCACAGGTGTTAAAATCATCATCAACCACAAGTGCCCTGCAATTCTTCAACTCCAGTATTTCCTGCGGTTCTGTCGAACCATGATACAGACGAAATGGAAACGTGACAAGAAATTCTGTCCCCTCATTCAGCTTACTTTTTACCTCAATTGTACCATTCATCATTTCCACAATATTTTTGGTAATCGCCATGCCAAGTCCTGTTCCCTGTATACCACTAATCGTTGAATTCTGTTCCCGTTCAAACGGCTCAAAAATATGCTCGACAAATTCCTCACTCATGCCAATCCCATTATCCCGAATACAAAATTCATAAGTAGCATATCCTTTCAATGAACCTGGCTTTTCTGTAATTCTTAAACTGACCATACCTCCGGCACTTGTATATTTGACAGAATTGCTTAACAAATTTAAAAGGACCTGATTTAACCGAAGCTTATCACAGAAAATATCCTCGTCAAACACATCTACGGTATCAATCTGAAGTTCAAGCTGCTTTGCATGAATATCCGCCTGCAAAATATTGTGCAGGCCATGCAGAATATCCGGCAGACTGCATGGCTTCTCCTCCAGATGTATCTTTCCGCTTTCAATATGACTCATATCCAAAACATCGTTAATCAGACTTAACAGATGATTTCCAGAGGTCATAATTTTTTTCAAATATTCCTCCACCTGCTCCCTGTTATCAATATGAGAAATTGCAAGATTTGTAAACCCCACAATTGCATTCATTGGAGTACGGATATCATGGGACATATTGGAAAGAAAAATACTTTTTGCCTTATTTGCCTTATTTGCCTGCATAAGCGCACCTTCAAGCAGGCTCTTCTGTTCCATTTCACTGCGGATTTCTCCATCCACACTGCGGATTCCCAAAACTACTCCATGATTAATATCCCATGTTCCTGCACGTACCACCTTCATTTGAAAATATGTAATCTGATTGTTTTTATAAATACGATAATTTACATAATTCAGATTCTTTTCTGCCAGCTCTTTTTTTAATGTATTTGGAGAGCAAAATTCACGAAGCATCTCCTTATCCTCTTCATATACCATTTGTTGAATATAATTTTTCATACTCTCCTCTAACGATATATATCCTTTAAAAATAAAATGGCTTCCATCGTTATTGTCTTCAGTACTACGAAGCGGGATGCCCATCCCTGTATCAAGGTCAAAAAAGCATACCAGATTATAATCAATACTTAACGCCTGAATCAGCTCCATTTGATGCCGTTTATTCTTTTTCTCCTGAAGTTTCTGTTCCGTGCAATCCAGAAGAAAGCGCTGACAGATAAGTTCTCCGTTTTCCATTAAAAGCTTGGCATTTCCCATAATATGCAGGATTTCTCCATTTTTATGCTGCACACAATATTCTACACTGACGCTGTCTCCTTCCTTTTGCAGAGACCTGATTTTTTCCCGAAGTTTTTCTTTGTCTTCTTCTAATACAGAGGCTGCTATCAAATCAAATCCTTTTATCATTAGCTCGTCCGGAGATTCGTATCCCAAAATCTTCAAAGCGGCTCTGTTTATGCTTAAAAGCTGTTTTCCGTCTATTGTATGGCGCATTACGCCGCAGTCTATCGTAGTAAAAATTGTTTCCAGCGTTTTATTTTTTTTGATAATTTCCTGCTCATAGGCACGCTCCTGTGTCACATCAATCGCTACCCCTACAGTTCCCATTACACTTCCATCAATATCATACAATGGTGACTTATAAGTAGTAAGGGTTCTCATGCCATCTCCGGTTTTAATCACTTCCTCAGAGATACAGGTCTGCTTTTTACTCATAACCTCTCTCTCCGATTCAATACAGGCAGGGTCATCCTGTTCCACATCCCAGATATAAGCATGGCCACGGCCTTCTATCTGCTTTTTTGTCTTATTGACTGCTTTGCTGAAACTGTCATTTACTTTTTTATGAATCCCTTGTTTATCTTTATACCAGATAAGATTTGGAACATTGTTAATTGTAGCTTCAAGATACTGATTTGTCTGCCAGTAATCTTTTCTCATTTTACAATCCTGCTGCCATCTCAAAAAACGAAATTTCACTTCTTCCTCTGACATTGGCATAATCCAGATATCCTTTACCTCTGATAAACTGTCTGACAGGAGTGAAATCTGATTTCTGTCCAAAAGTAAAATCAATTCCGCCTCTTTTTTCTTATTTAATGTCAATAACTTTAATGCATCTTTTTCATCCATATCCTGCAAATCGGCCAGAATAACATCCGCCTTGGCTGTTAATTTTTCTTCTGGTCTATTACTTTCATAAAACTCATGTGAAAAATGCTCCAGTGGAGACATTTCCTTTATTATTTCAAATACCCTGTGCTGGTACCCTGTCAAATAAAATTGTATATGGCAACGATACATAGCCTCCTCCTTATGTTTTGCTGTCCTTTTGCATAATGATGATTGTGCCTGCTGCTGTTTCATTCAGCAGAAATCAAAAATAACTTGCACATATTGCTATTCTAACAAGCATAAGCGAATATGTCAAACATTTTAAAAAATTTCACTTTTTCTTTGTGAACAGATTTTTTCATAAAGGAAATATAAATCTCTCCCTGTATTTTTTGTCAAATAAAATACGATAAGAATTAATATAAAATGATAATTACAGTTGGCGACACAATATATGAAAAAGATTTATCTTGCAAAAATCAGATAGACTATTTTTTATTCAATCTCCCATATTATAGTAACTGTATCACTTACCTCAATAGTATCCGGCTGAATATTGATATCATATCCAATACCACATTCTTCCTGCATTGCTGCATACGGAACAGCCATTCGGTTTACTGGACTTGATGCAAAATGAATCTCCTCCCAGGAATAATCTATACAGATAATATTTCCAAGGGTAATTTCTGCTGCCTCTGCCAGTATTTTTGCTTTTTTCTTCGAATCCTCCACTGCTCTTTTTAACAGCATATTTTTTGCATCTTCTTCATTCTTTATTGTATATGTAATCTGAAACTCCGGTTTTGCCTGACAGTGTGACATGGCATATAATACTTTTCCCAAAAGCTGGTTGTCCGCTTCAAATTCTATTTTCATTTCATGGATAAATTTATAGCCTGCAAACTTCTTTTTCCACTCATTCTTTTTGTCACGATAATTTTCATATTCTGTATTGATATGAAATGACAAAGTTTTTAAATCCGCTTTTAAAAATCCCACTTTTTCAAAACAGAGCTTTAACTGCTCTGTCTGTTCTGACGACTGTCGCAGTGCTTCTTCATATTTTTCACATACACCTTCCAGTTTCATAGATAATCGAATCAAATCCGGTTTAACAAAAACTGTTCCTTTACCTGTTACTTTAATTGTTTTTTCCATTATTTATTCCTTTCTATAATTATGATTTCTATATATGTTACTATTTTTTGTTTTCTAATGCTGTATCTGAAAAATCCTTTCCGTATTTTTCTTTGCATTTTCTGTCAGTGCTTCTTCTGAAACCTTCATATACTTTGCCAGCTCTTTTGCCACATATACAATATTCTGCGGTACATTGGTTCTTCCCAGTCCTGACACATTTCTCGGCGTCAAATATGGCGCATCTGTTTCTATCAAAATCCGGTTAAGCGGAATTATCTCCACTGCCTCCCGCAGTTCCTTTGCCCGTCGGTCATCACAAATCCAGCCGGTAATACCAATCGAAAATCCCATGGAAAGATATTTGTCCAGTGTCCGCTTATCTCCGGTAAAGCAGTGGACTACTGATTTTTTGCAAATCTTTGGATGCTTTTTAAATCTGCGCACAAAATCCTCCGATGCGCTGCGTTCATGAAGAAACAACGGCTTGTCAAGCTTTTCTGCAAGAACAATATGCTTCTCCAGACATCTTATCTGGTTTTCCTTGGCAGAAAACATTCTGTCATAATCAAGACCACATTCCCCGATAGCAACTATCCTCTGGTTCTCCTTCGCAATTTTTTCAATAAATTCAAAATCCTCCTGCTTTGCAGAATCTGCATTATGCGGGTGAATCCCCACTGTTCCATATACCTCATGCTTTTTTACAAAATTATTAATTTTGTTATTTTCCTTCTGGTCTGTTCCTGTCAAAATACATGCTACACCAGCCTGTGCCGCCTCATGGATAATTTTTTCCGAATCTGGAAACTGCTTGCAAAACAGATTTAAACCAATATCATAATATTTGATTTTCATATGTTCTCCTTATAAACCATATTGATATATCACAAGTCACCAAACTGTGCTTTGCTTCGTTTGATGACATTATAACATAAAATTTTCTCTCTGACAAATTTGTTAGACAAATTGCCTGTTTTCACGAAAGAATTTGCAGCCATTTCTTTTCGTGTATGATAAATTTGATATCCTTTATTAATGCCATATGCTTTCTTTAAAATACAAATCATTTCTTCTGTATACTTCTTACAAATTTTTTCTTTCCAATAACAGCTTGCGTATAAATAATTTCATTCCATTGAAAAGTCACTGCCATTGCAGTATTGTTTGTCTTTTGAGATCAAATATTTTCTAAATATTCTTTTACTGACAAAACCACTTTATCATACATAAAAAGAAACTCCTTATGATGCTCCTGTACATAACTAAGTCCTTCTCCTCTTTTTAGAGAAAGCTCCATTTTCTTTGCCAGCTCTGCACTTTTCTTTGCACCAATATTCATTAGATTTGTTTTTGCAGCATGTATTTTAATCTGATAATTTTCAAAATCTTTTGCATGATAAAATTTTTCAAGCTCTGTAACAGCATTTGATTCAAGAAATACACCAAGCATTTCTCTATAAAAAGCTTCGTCATTCATACAGAGCTCTCTTCCTGCTTTCCAGTCAACCGGACTTTCTTCTTTTATTTTTTCCTTCGTATTTCCCTCCGGTTTCTCATCCTTTGTCTGAATGACAGTTTCTTTTTTTTCCACAGGAGCTTTTATCAATTCTTTTGGAAGGTATTTTTGAATCATTTCCTCCAGCTTTGTCGCAATAATGGGCTTTGAGAGAAAATCGTCAAATCCGTTTTCCAAAAACATTTCTCCTGCTCCTGATACCGTGTTTGCTGTCAATGCAACAAAAACAGAATTTTTACATTTACTGTCCGAAAGCTTTTCTGACTGCTGTAATGTTTCTACTCCGTTCATTTCAGGCATCAGATAATCCATAAAAATAATATGATATTCCTTTTGTTTTATAAGCTCAAGACTGTCTTTTCCACAGGATGCAGTATCAATCTGCATTTTCAGATTTTTTAAAAGTCCCAAAAACACCTTACGATTCATTTCATTATCGTCCACTACCAGAATTTTTGCCAAAGGCGCAGTAAATTTCTCTATATAAACAGGAAGTTTTTCATTCTGTTTTGCATAATTTTTCTGAAAATCGCCGATAACCTTGGAATCCAGCTTTTCTTGCTCAAGATAAAAATAAAAATCCGAACCTTTTCCGTAAGTACTTTTTACCTCCAGTCTGCTTCCCATTAATTCCAATAGCTGCATGGTAATCGAAAGCCCCAGTCCTGTACCCTCAATATTGCGGTTTCTGCTTTCATCTACTCTCTGAAAGGAATCAAACAGCTTCTTTTTATCTTCTTCCCGTATTCCCATACCTGTATCTTTTACGGATATATACAGCCTTACACGGTCATCTTTTGTTACTTCTCCTGATACATTCAAGGTTATTCTACCCTGTGGCGTATATTTCACTGCATTTGTCAGTATATTTGTAATAATTTGACGGATACGTACCTCGTCTCCATATAAATGTGCCGGAGTTTCGGGTTCTATTACCGCCTCCAGAATGAGGTTTTTCTTTTCTGCTCTTGACCGCACCATAGCCAGCAGTTCATTTAAAATTAGTCCCAAATCATATTCCACAGGAATAATATCCATTTTCCCGCTTTCAATTTTCGAAAAATCCAGAATATCATTAATCAAACATAGCAGCGTATTTCCTGCGCGCTTTATATCCGCAGCATATTCAAGAATTTTTTCATCTCTGCTTTCCCTTAAAATCATCTCATCCATGCCAAGTACCGCATTAATCGGCGTGCGGATTTCATGGCTCATATTTGCGAGAAAGTCTCCCTTTGCCTTGCTTGCAGCCTCCGCTTGGGCCTTTAATATTTCCTGTTCTCTGGCATAGCGTTCCTTCTCCAATGCATGCTCTTCCATTTTCTTTTTCTCAATTGTAAGATTTGAGCTGACCATAACAATACAGATAGTTAAAATAATAATAAATGTAAAAATATTTTTATTTAACAGAGATGAATAAATCTGCCCATTATTTTCCCTGTCACTTTGCACAACAAGATACCAGCCCAGGTTTTCCACATATTTGCTTATGGTATAGCCCCCGTTGTCCTTTTCCTGATATACATATTCAGCAGAATTTGTCACATCTGAAAGGTCGATATCCAGAATAGAATTTTCAATATTAATCATATCTGTATCTACCTGTACCAGACCTGCACTGTTAATCAAATTAATTTTCACATTATATTCTTCTTCATACATACGCAGAATATCCTGTAAATCCGTCATTACAACACTGACTCCGCAGACTCCCAGAAGCGCTCCGTTTTCATCTTCAATTCTGCAGTTTACAAATACAGTCCATGCGTTATCATGAACCTCGTCAGTATCCACATCAAAATCATACTTTTTTTTGCTGTCAATAAATTTGGAATACCATATATCGTGCTCGTCAGTCTGAGGAGAAACGATTTTATTAAATCCTTTTTGCGTATAGTAGGTTCTGCTTCTTTCCGAGACTATAAACGCCGAATTATAATCCATGCTTCCAATTAATGTATTCAAATAAGTGACCAGTCCCTCTACTTCATTTTCCGTCGGAAAATTGTCTCTTTTTAACGGATTAATGAGAAAATAATCACTGGACATTGTGAGTGCTACAATAATCGGTTCCGAGAGCTTGTTATTAATGGAATCATACACATTAGATGCAAGAACCTTGGATATTTCCTTGTCATTTCCCTCAATTACGGTATTTAAAGAACTCATGGAAATTCCTGTCGTTAAAATAAAACTGATAATAATCAGCATAACTGTCCAGACATGCAATTTTTTATTTTTCATAGCTTTCCTTCTTTTTATATACAAAATTTCTTTATTACATATGTTCCTTCATATCATATTTTGTATCTTCATCCATCATAGCGAGCATAATACCCGCAATCGCAGGGTCAAACTGTGTTCCTGTGTCTTTTATAATTTCTTCCCGTATTGTCTGCTGAGGCAGCGCATCTCTGTAACTTCTTTTTGAAGACATGGCATCGTAGGCATCTGCTACTCCGATAATACGCGCAGCTTCTGGTATCTCGTTTCCTCTGAGCCCGTCCGGATATCCTGTTCCGTCAAATTTCTCATGATGCCAGCGGGCTCCCACAGCCGCATCCGGAAGCTCTGTGATATCCTTTAAAATATCTGCTCCCAGCACAGGATGCTGCTTTATCACATTGTATTCCTCATCTGTCAGCCTGCCCGATTTGTTGATAATATCATCCGAAATACCGATTTTGCCAATATCGTGAAGAAGTGCGATATAATAAATAGAATCCGCCGCCTCTTCGTTTTTTCCCATACGTCTCGCAATCTCGCGGGAATATTGCGCCACACGCACAGAATGTCCTCTGGTATACTGGTCCTTGACCTCTATGGCATTTGCAAGTGTTGAAATTATCTGACTCATCAGATTTTTTATCTTTTTATTGCTTTGCTTCAGCTTTTCAGTTTTTCTGTCTACTTCTTTCTGCAAAGACTTCTGATAATGGCGTAGTTCTAAAATACGTGCAATTCTTTGTATGACTACCTCTGCAATAAACGGCTTTTGCACATAATCTGTGGCTCCCGCCATAAAAATAGAAAGCTCGGTTTCCCTTTCACAATCGGCAGTCAGAAACATGACGGGAACTTCCCTGAGTGCTTCCATATTTTTTATCTGGTCGAAAATCTCCAAACCATTCATCTCCGGCATATGTAAATCCAGTAAAATCAAGTCCGGAACAGTTTCTCTCAAAAATCGAAGAGCTTCATATCCGGAAGAAACACAGACAACCTTATATTTATTTTGCAACATCCTTTTTGCCATTAAAAGATTCATTCTATCATCGTCCACTACCAGAATGATATCATTGTGTGTTTCATAATCTGTTTCCAAAATTTCCAGTTTTTCTATTTTCATTACAATCTCCTGTTCTGTACCTTGGCAGTTAAAAATATCTGCTGCCTGAATTTTTACAGACAATGTCTGCTATCCTATTGTATTTATTTTCTTCAAAAATGCAATCATTTTGGCAAAAACATCAATTTCTTGGCAGGAACGTCAATATTTTGTAGAACAGAAAGTACTTTGCAATAAGGCCATCAAAATCCCACTGGCTTTAAACAGTGGGTTAAGGTAGCCAAAAGTAACATTTTGTGCTATACTTATAGTATGAGAATATGGAAATCAAAAAACAGACACTCTATTAATAAACGAGGTAAATCAAATGAAAATTGCTTTAGTGGATGATGACCAGAATTGTTTAAATGAAATGGCCATGTTTTGTCATGATTTCAGCATACAAAACTGCTGTCAGATAGAAACGGTACTCTTTTCCGGTGGAAAGGCTTTCCTTGAAGCGCTTGACAGCACCAGCTTTTCTGTTGTTTTTATGGATGTTTACATGAATGAAATAGACGGTATTCTGACTGCGTTAAAAATGAGAGAAAAAGACCAGAATTGTATTCTTATATTTTTGACTTCCAGTATGGAATTTATGCCGGATGCTTTTTCCTGTCATGCCTTTGAATATATTGTCAAACCATTTTCCAGACAACGGATAACAGCTGTACTTCTGGATGTACTGAAAATTTTGCCCTTATCCTCAAAATATATGGAAATTTCCAGCAACCGGAAAACAATTCCCGTTTTCTTTCATCATATTATTTCAGTAATTACAGATGCACATTATTTAAACATCCAGCTTGCAGACAATACCATATTGCGCAGCCGGATGACCATATCCGAATTTATGGAAAAAGCAAGGGGAGACTCCCGCTTTATTCTTATTAATAAAGGAATTATTTTAAATGCTGATTATATACTGGACTTTGAAGACCATTGCTGTATTCTGGAAAACGGCGAACGTTTTCCCATTCGTGTAAGAAGCCGCCAGAAAACAGAACAGGCCGTACGAAATTATCATTTTGAAAAAATACGAAACCGTCAGCGGCATGACGGCTGAAAAAATATTCGAAAACTGAAAGGAGGATTTTCTGTTGAATCTTTATATATGGCGTATACTGCTTCAATTTCTTATTTTATTTCCCGCAGCTATTTCCTGCTATCTTCCAGTAAAAAAACAAATGAAATACAGTTTCAAAAAAACAGCACTTCTATGTACATCGGCTATCATTTTATGTTCTTTTTTTGGAATATGGTTTCATTTGCTAAGTCAAATCAATATAAATATTATATTTTCTATTTTTGTAATTATATTTTTCTTTCTCTACCGTCGCACTGTAAAAATTGATTTTCCCAGAGCTCTTGCCATATATATTGGTGTCTGTGCAATAGAAACCTTTCCTGCACAGTTTGCCTATTCCTTTGATGCCAGCCTGCATCCTTTTTCCGGCGCGGCCAACTTTTCTGTTGAAGCTGCCCTTTTTCAGCTTGGTCTTTCATGGCTGCTGGTTATGGCTTTTATATTTCCTGCCGTTCATCAGTTTGCATGGATAATTGAACATATGAATGTTTCAAAGATATGGTATACTACAGTGGTATTATCCTCTGTCTTTCTTATTTTCAATATTATCTGTATTCCCAAATCATATCGTACGCTTCATACAGGCCGGATGTCTTTTCTTTTTCCAGCGTTGGAATGTTGTGCATTAACACTTCTAATCGCAATGTATGTGCTTTTTTATCAAAGTTCAAGGATGCTGCTCAAACATATTCATCTGAAAGAACGTTCACAGCTTCTTGAAATACAGGCACATCAATATCAGATACTTCAGGAACATATGCAGCAGACAAAAAGGTTACGCCATGATTTTCGCCATTCGGTCCATCTGCTTGCAGCTCTTGCCCAAAAAGGAGACCTTGAAAATATTCAGACATACCTTGAAGAATATGAAAACAGACTGACAGAAAATATGGTTGTAAATTATTGCAGTAATCCTGCCTTAAATGCGCTGTTTGGCTATTATCATGAAATGGCTGTCTCAAATGGAATCCTTGTAAACTGGAATATTGGGCTTCCCAATCCTCTTACTGTTTCAGAACTGGACATGGCAAATCTGTTTGGAAATCTGATAGAAAATGCAATTGCAGGATGCCTTGGCAATCCTGAGAAACGGCGCTTTTTCAGTCTGACTACGGAAATACGTTATGGAAACACTCTGTATATCGTTTCCACCAACAGCTTTAATGGACAAACCAATAAAAGAGAAAAAGAATACTATTCTACCAAGCACAGTGGAAAAGGAATCGGAATTGCATCGATTACGGCTGTTGCAGAAAAATATCATGGTTCGGTACAGGTTTCCAATTCTGCAAATGAATTTTTTGTAGATATAGTAATAAAAATATAACACTATGAAATAAGCGGATTACAAAGTTCACATCTTTGCAATCCGCTGTTTTTTTCCATATCCTTTCCGGACAATCAAAATAATATTCTAAAAATTGGCTATAACTGGAAACTTTACTGTAAAAACCCCTTTAAAGCAGAAATACATCCATCTACTCCCAGTGTCCCGCTGTCAAGAATCAAATCATAATTATGAAAATCTGTCCATTTTCTGGCAGTATTTGCATAATAATAATTTGCTCTTTTATGGTCAAATTTATGTATTGTGCTTTCAACCTTATTTTCCGGTATTTTATATTCCTCAATAATCCGCTTTCTTTTCTCTTCCATGTCACAACGGATAAATACTCGAAGCAATCCCTGATTCGTTTTCAATGCCTCAGCCGCACAGTGGCCTACAAAGACCGCAGGACCTTTTTCTGCCATCTGCCGGATAACCTTCTGTTCTGCAACAAAGATATGTCCCTCTTTCGTCAGCATATCCGAATCACCGGACAGCGCCTTTCCAAGAGCAAATATCGTATACAAAAAACTGTTTGTTACACTTTCCTCATAATGGTCAATCTGACTGATGGAAATATTCTGTTCTTTGGAAACTGCCTCTATAATTTCCCTTCCATAACAGGGGATTCCCGTTATTTCCGAAAGTTTGCGGGCTATTTCTCTTCCGCCGCTGCCATATTCGCGTTCCATTGCAATATATTGAAATTTCATGTATCTGTCCTCCTGTTCTCTGTCACATATTTATTCAGTTTTAACCGCACCGAATACTGCTATGCAGACTGCTCAAACTGGCTGTTATATAAATCAGCATAAAAACCATTCTGCCTCATTAGTTCATCATGGGAACCACTCTCTATGACATCCCCATCTTTCATAACAAGAATCATATCTGAATTTCGAATCGTGGACAATCTGTGGGCAATCACAAAAGAAGTACGGTTTTTCATCAGTTCATCCATTGCATTCTGTATCTGGATTTCTGTGCGGGTATCGACAGAGCTTGTAGCTTCATCCAGAATCAGCATAGGTTTATCGGCAATCATGGCACGGGCAATTGTAAGCTGCTGTTTCTGTCCCTGTGACAGACTAATCTGGTCATCCAGTATTGTATCATAGCCCTTTGGAAGCGTATGAATAAAATGGTCAAGTCCAACCGCTTTGCACGCGGCTTCCATTTTCTCATCTGTTGCATTTTCAGTACAGTAAATCAAATTTTCACGCACTGTTCCCTCAAACAGCCATGTATCCTGTAATACCATACAAAACTGTGCATGAACTTCTTTTCGTGAAAGTTCTCTAATCGGTATCCCTTCAATACGGATTTCCCCTTCCTGTATTTCATGAAAACGCATCAGCAGATTGACCAATGTGGTTTTTCCGGCGCCGGTAGGCCCTACAATCGCAATTTTCTGGCCCGGCTTTGCAGTTGCGGAAAAATCATGAATAATCACTCTGTCTGTATTCTCATAACCAAATTTTACATGTTCAAATTCCACATAACCATCCACATTTTCCAGCTTGATTTTTTTGTTGCTTTCGTCTTCCATTTCTTCCGCCTCAAGAAATTCAAACACACGACTGCCCGCAGCAGCAGCTGATTGAAGCGACTGCATTGCCTGCGCAATCTGAGAAAGGGGCTGTGTGAAATACCGGACATACATCATAAAGGCAACAATAACACCAAAGCTGATTTTTCCATCCATTGTCATGGCCCCGCCAACAACACAGACAGCAACATATCCAAAATTTCCTATAAAATTCATAATCGGCATCATAAGGCCGGAAAGACACTGTGCACGAAATCCGCTTTCGCGCAGCTTGTCATTCATTTCATCAAATGTTTTTTCTGCTTCCGCCTCACCATTATATGCCTTTACAACTGTATGTCCGGCATAAATTTCTTCAATATGTCCATTAATTGCTCCAAGGTGCTTTTGCTGTCTGGTAAAATACTTCTGGCTTCTGCCCATAATGGCAAACATCAGTATAAATCCAAGCAGACTTGAAACAACTGCCGTCACAGTCATAATACCGTCTGTTTTTAACATCATAATAAGACTACCGATAAACAGAATTACAGACGATACCAGATTTCCTATACTCTGGTTTAAAGACTGTCCTATTGTATCTACATCATTGGTCACACGGGAAAGTATATCTCCAGTGGTGGTTTGATTGTAAAACCACATGGGAAGACGATTAATTTTTGTTGAAATATCCGAACGCATTTCTCTGGAAACGCGCTGTGTAACTGTTGCCATGGCAAAGCCCTGCACTGCGGAAAAAAGATAACTTAATGCATAAAATACAATCAGAACCAGACCAATTTCAAGAACTCTGTCCATATCAATGCCCTGTGCACCCGGCATAATTCCATTTGTAATGGTATCTGTCATTTCTGAAAGCTTATCCGGCCCTATCAATGTCAGTACAGTTCCGACAGAAGCACACAGAATAGCTATAATAATGATAGCAAGATATCTGCGGCAGTATCGAAACAGCTTCTTCCATATACCAGTAGTTCCTCTGATTGTACCCTTTTCATTATCCATTTGTCCTTGTGGTCTTCCATTTCCATTCTTATCAAATCGATATTCTCTTTTTCCCATCATGCCAGTTCCTCCTTTGATAACTGTGAGAATGCAATTTGTTTATAAACCTCACAATTCTGCATGAGTTCATTATGGCTGCCGATGCCGGCTATTTTTCCTTCCTCCAGAACAATAATCTTATCCGCATCGCGAATGGTTCCGATTCGCTGTGCAACAATCAGCCTTGTTGCAGCCCTGCATTCTCTGTCCAAAGCTTCTCTGAGCTTTCGGTCAGTCTTATAATCCAAAGCGGAAAACGAATCGTCAAAGATAAAAATCTCCGGCTTTCTTGCAATGGCGCGGGCAATGGAAAGCCTTTGCTTCTGACCTCCCGAAAAGTTGGCGCCTCCCTGTGCCACATACCCATCATAGGTATCTTCTGTTTTTTCCACAAACTCATCTGCCTGTGCAGTGGCAGCCGCCAAAGCGATTTCCTCATGCCTTGGCCTTGTTTTTCCATTTTCTCCATAAGCTATATTTGAGCGAATGGAACCTGAAAATAAAACAGCCTTTTGAGATACATATCCGATTTTATTGCGCAGCGCATGCTGGTCATATTCCTTGACATTTACGCCATCGACCAGAACTTCTCCTTCTGTAGTGTCATAAAAACGGGGAATCAAATTAATCACCGTACTTTTTCCGCATCCGGTAGCTCCGATAAAAGCAATCGTCTCTCCCTTTTTTGCGGTAAATGAAATATTGCGTACCGCATATTCTCCAGCATCCGGATAACGAAACGAAACATTGCGAAATTCAATTTCTCCTGTTTTTCCTTTTTCTCCATCCATTCTTGTACCATTATGGATGGTAAGCTCAGTATCCATGACTTCATTGATACGCTTTGCAGAAACAGAAGCACGGGGAAGAATCATAAAAATCATGACTAACATCATAAAAGACATAACCACCTGAATCGCATATTGTGAAAATACCATCATCTCCGAAAAAAGTGCTATCTTATCCATTATTTGCGCTTCATTAATCAATATAGCACCAATCCAGTATATGGACAGAGAAAGTCCACTCATAATAAGCTGAATCGACGGCATCAGAAAAGACATTGTGCGCATGGCAAAAAGCTGTGTACCTGTCAGATTTTTATTTGCAGTTTCAAATTTTTCTTCCTGATACTCTTCCGCATTATAGGCACGGACTACTCTTAAACCGTTTAAATTCTCACGGGTGACGCGATTCAAATCATCGGTCAGTATTTGCAGCTTTTTAAATTTAGGCATTGCCAGCACAACACAGATACCGACAATCGAAAGCAAAACCACAACGGCAACTCCTGTAGCCAACGTCCACTCCCACTCCTTGCCGGAAATTTTACAGATTGCCCAGACTGCCATAATCGGAGCCTTGATAAGCATTTGAAGCCCCATGACAATCAGCATTTGCACCTGTGTAATATCATTTGTGGAACGGGTAATCAGACTGGCAGCAGAAAAGCGCCCGATTTCCTCCATAGAGAAGGACTGAACCTTGCGAAACAACCTGCTGCGCAATATTGCGGCAAACTCGGAAGCAATTTTTGCAGCACAGACAGCTGTTGCAACAGATGCTGCAAGACTGCCCAGTGCAAACAGAAGCATTTTCCCGCCTGCAATCAAAATGTCTACCATTTCACTGCCCGG
>CAJUDQ010000015.1:34665-69710 GCA_910585215.1 uncultured Lachnospiraceae bacterium
AGTGTTGTAATTTCAGACATATAGTCCGGCATGGTCAAATCCATCCAGACCTGAAGAACAATAAATACAAGTGAAATTCCTGCAAGTATCCATTCTTTTTTTCTAAAATTTTTAAAAAGTTTCAGCATTTTAATTTCTCCTTTCCTGATTTACAGTAAAACTATAACCGACAAATCTAAACTGAAACTAAACACAAAGAAAAAATATGAATTTATTTCCTACTACAAAGAGGCTATCACAGCGGCTTTAGGGGAAGCTCTACTGTAAATATGACAACCCCTTCTTTGCTCTGTACGGTTACCCTTCCATTATGCAGCTCTGCTACCCGTCTGGCAATGGCCAGACCAATCCCATTTCCTTCTGTCGAATGAGAACTGTCGGCCTGATAAAATTTGTTAAAAATTTTTTTCTGCTCCTCCATACTGATATCCTCGCCCGAATTTAAAATAGAAACGGCTACCATATCATGAGTTGTTTGAATATGTAATTCAATTTTTCCGCCTTCGGGTGAAAATTTAATTGCATTATCTATCAGATTAATCCACACCTGCTTAAGCAGTTCTTCATTTGCAGATATTATATATTCCTCAAAGTCCAGTTTAAAATCAAGGTTCTTTTTCTCCCATTTATCGATAAGCAGCAAAATACAGGAACGGAGCTGTTCGGAGAGATTAAAGGAGGATACCTCTGTTAAAATGCTCTGATTTTCCACCCGTGTCAGATTCAGTACATTTGTAGCCATAGCCGCAAGACGAAGTGATTCCTCCTCGATAATTTCCAGACATTCCGCCTTTTGTTCCTCTGTCAGATTTCCTTTTCTCAAAAGTTTGGCAAAACCGGCGATAGAGACAATCGGCGTTTTAAATTCATGGGAAAAATTATTGATAAAATCGCTTCGAAGCATTTCCGTATGCTCAAGTTCCTCCGCCATTTTATTAAAGCTTTCAGCAAGATTATCAAAAGCCGGATTTTTTAACAGAGGCCGTTTAAATTCCAGACGTGCTTTAAAATCCCCTGCTGCTAGCCGATTTATTTTTTCAATTAACCGATAAATCGGCTTCAATGGTATTCTGTTGACAAATATAGAGCCGACAGAACCGATAATCAGACTGATAAATGTCATAAATAACAGAGGAACCAGAAAGCTTTGAGAGGAATCTTCAAATTCAGACAAAATTCCTACCTGAACCATAAAATATACCACCGTTCCGGCAGCCATCATTGCGACAAACTGAAGGCAAAAGCTTGCCAGAGAAAAGAGAAAGGCAAGTGTAAAATGTTTGCTGATGTTTCTCATACCTTTTTTACCGCCTTATAGCCCAGTCCGCGCACTGACTCAATTTGAAATTCCTCCCATCCGTCAAACCGTTTGCGGAGCCGTCCGATATGCACGGTAACGGTCTCCCACCCTGTATCGGTATCTGCTCCCCAAATCTCATCCATCAACTGGATGCGTGTAAAGATTTTTCCCGGATAGGACAGCAGCTTATACAAAAGCATAAACTCCTTCTGGGGCAATTCCTGAGATTCTCCATTTTTTGTTACAGTAAGGGAATCATAGTCAAGTATGACGTTTCCAATTTCAATTTTACGTTCCGCAACAATCTGTGCCCGCCTTAAAAGCGCCTTGATACGCAGAATCATCTCCTCTTCATCAATCGGTTTTGTCATATAATCATCGGTTCCCACAAGAAAGCCCTTATGCTTGTCCGCCGGAAACTGTCTGGCAGAAATCATAAGAATCGGCAGATTGTTTTTACATTCTCTGAGAGTTTTTGTAAATTCATACCCATCCATTTCCGGCATCATAATATCGAGCACCGCCAAATCAATATACTCCTTATCCAGAACCTCCAGTGCAGTCTTTCCATTGTCTGCAGTAGAAACAGTAAAATGCTCGGCTTCCAAAACTGCCTTTAACAGCCTTCTGGTATTTTTATCATCATCTACAACAAGAATATGAAACATTTTTTCCTCCATTACGGTTATATTTTGCTATCGGATTGTAATATTCTCTGCAAACGGTCCTGCTTCTATATTTGCTTCTTCCAGGCTTTCCACCTTTTTCCCTCTGATATACAAATCTTCAATTACTATGTCCAAAACTTTATGTTCCCCGTCATACCCTCTGATTTGAGAGGCTTCCTCTCCGCTGCCCATATAAAAGATTCTTTTCAAAGATACTCCCTCAATTCTTTTTCCGGGAGCCGGATTATAGTCTGGATTAAATTTTACCTGAATATCCAGAAGCTTGCCATGCTCAATATGCTCAATTCGAATCTCTTCATATGAAATATTTCTTACTGTATTCTTATCTCCTGCATTAATTGCCAGACAGCCAAGATAGCCCATTTGATGTTCGTTATGCTCCAGTATATCCAGATTTTCAAAACGAACCTCTTCGATGAAATTTCCGTCATGCTCATAATCTCCATGAGTGCCAATCATGGTCGGATGTGCTACATCTGCCCAGAGACTGCAATCTGCCACCAGTATATTCCGGCTGTCGCCATTATAATCCCACCTTCTTCCATAGATTGCAATACAGTCATCGGAGGTTCGAAGAAAACAGTCTCTCACTGTAACATTTCTGCTGCTCATCATATCTATGCCATCCGACCACCCTTCACAGGAAAACGAAGTAATATCCTCTACCAAAATATCCTCACAGCCGCCAATATACACACTGTAATGCGGCGGATTAATCAGATGAATCCCCTGAATCCTGATATGCTTTGCATGGCTCATTCTGATTCCGTTTAATCCGCTGAACCGTTCAAAACCGGCAAGATACAGGCAGCCTCTTCCATAAATCCTGATATTCTCCACATTCCTGACAATAAAGGTTCCTATTATAACGGCTCCGCCTGCCAGATATATCGTTGTATCTGAGGGAATGTGCATAGTACATTCCTCAAGATAATGGATTCCCGCCCCAAAATAAATCACTCTTCCAGCAGGCATTTTTTCAGCCTGAGCAATCAGCTCCTCCGTTCTGTGAATAGATACTCTCTTTAAATCACCTGCCAGATACAATGTATTTTCATTCTCCGGCTCCGGCTGTGTTTCTAAAACTGCACCGGCAAAGAGATGCAGATTGTGAAATCTGTCTTTATTTACTTCTATGGATAATTTTGCCGGCTTATCAAGTGTTATTCGAATCACCTTTGTATCAAACCACACCTGTGCCTGCACAGATTTTGGTCTTACATCTACCTGATAAATGGAATACCAGCCCAAACGGGTGATTTCCACTTCCACTTCTCCTGTAAAGTCAAAATATGCCATCGAAGCCCTGCGTACTTCGCGCATATCCACCTTTACCTGATAACAGCCTATATCCTGCCACTCTTCTGTTCCAACCGCCCGCACTCTTACATGAAAATCATTTTGCAGCACTGCTCCCTCTGGAATGGGATAATTTATTACTTTATTCATTCTATATATTCCTCTTTTCTTTTTGTTCCCTTTTTATTTTCCGCCTATACTCAAAATACTTCTAAAGCTGCAATTCTGCTGATTATTTTTCCATATTTCCTGCCTGTACCTCAAACCAGTCAAAATCTGCATATTTTCCAAAACCAGTTAAATCCTGACAGCAGATTCCTATCATAGTGCCTGTAAACCAGCCTTCTCTGCATGCTTCATCTGACAGAAAACTTGCATTGATACATGGTCCTGTTTTCTGAAGTAATTTTTCGTCTTTTTCACAGACATCACGATAACCGTACAAAAACTGTGTCCATACTCCTCTTACCGTTAAACCGAGAATGATATCTCTGCCGGTTTCAAGCGGGATATAATCTGTCAAATACTCATATTTTTTATTTTCGGCTTTTAATAATGTAATACATTTTCCTAAATCCTCATCATGTGTAATATGCAGATACAAATAATTTTCCGTATCATACATCAAAATCAAACCCGCCATCTGCTTAAAAACCTCCGGTTCAAACTCCAGACATGTTTTTGCATTGATAGAATATTCTGTCATTCTCCGCGCAATCAATGTCTGAGAGAATTTTGATGCCAGCCCGCTTCTGCCATACATTCGAAGCCAGCCCGCACGCTCTGTCAGTGACAGATAATATTCACTCATGGGAACCCTCAATGACTGATAATCCAAATGCAGCTTTGGTGCATCGAAATTATCGCAAATCAATGCCTGATTCTTTTCTGATATGTTATCCCTTTTTGATATATCATTCTTTCCCACAAATTCCGGTGGTTCTACCAGTTCTTTCGGTGTATTTTCACCTTCCGCCATGACAAGCCAGTCATCATCTGTCCACCGCATTTTCTGAATGGCGGTTTCCCTGTCAAGCATATATCTTCTGTCACCGGCAAACCGTTCCACATTCGCAGGATTCCGTTCTTCTGATGCTCTGCCGCACAAATGCACTGCATACCATTCTCCATTCTGTGTTTCTACCAAATCGCAATGACCTGCCTTTTGCAGCAAAATATCTTCATGATGACGGGAAGTCAAGATAGAATATGCCTCCCCTTCCTGTCTTTTTTCATCAAAAGGCCGATACATCTCATAAGGTCCCCATATATTTCTAGACCTTTGAATCGTCTGTCCATGACCTTCACCGGTTCCGGTATCTGCACTGAACAGATAATAAAAGCCGTGACGCTTGAAGATATGAGGCCCTTCCAGAAAAATCCCGTCCGCGCAGTAAATATCCTTTACTGGTCCGACCATTTTTTTCTGTGCTGCATCAAACTCCTGAAGAACCAGACGCCCGATATATTTTTTCGGTATTCTGTGGTCTGTCACCATACTGACCATATATTTTTTTCCATTATCATCATGAAACAGAGAAGGGTCAAAACCAAAATTATTCAGTGGTGTCGGTTCTGACCACGGACCATGAATATTTTCTGCTGTTACAAGATAATTTTCCGTATCATACATATTGCAGTAAAATGACCTTACAATTGTATAAACCAGATAAAATACACCCTTATCATAAGTCAGGCAGGGTGCCCAGATTCCCTGAGACGCTCCCACTCCCCGCAGGTCGAGCTGAGATACCCTGTTTAACGGATATTCTATCAGCTCCCAGTGAATCAGGTCTGTAGAATGATGAAGCCGTACTCCCGGCCACCACTCAAAGGTAGATGTGGCAATATAATAATCCTCTCCGACACGGATAATCGACGGGTCAGGATGAAATCCCCGCAAAATCGGGTTATGAATTTTTTCCATTATAACAGTTCCTTTCTATAATTTTGCTGATTTTAACTGAATTATAAAAAAATGTTTTCTTTCACACAATAGACAGATATGCTGTGAACTAACCTATTCTGTTTAAAAATGTCAAAGCTATATTCTGGCACATATGCAATATGCCTGTTTTAAAAACATATAATCAAATTCTTTTCTGGATATTTCAAATTTCTTTCCTAAAAAATCTGCCTTCTTTTCAAAATATTCAGCCAAACAAAGACAGGATATTTCTCCATTTTTCTCTATTTCAAATTCTGAAAAAGCTTCTGTTTTCACTGTATGAACTCCATGCCTGTCAAATAATATAAAATAACACCACCAGCACAGATAATCATGAATAGAGCCAACCGTTGTATTTTTCCACTCAATTTCATCCTGTATATCCCGTCTGGCCATTTCTAATGCATGGTTTATCATAAAAAAAGAGTTTCCAACGGCATGATGAAAAAAATCCAGTGTATGAATGTCTCCCTCGCTATCTTCTACATAATATTCCAGATATTTTTCCATACATTTCCAATAAAGCTCTGAATTTCCCCACTGAATACAATAGTCTAAAATACGCCTGTACATCCACCCCTTTCTGCCGCATCCCAATGCCTCCTGTGCACGGCAGAGATTTTTCATATGCATTAATTTTTCTATATGCTGCTCGGCACCATAAAAATCATTACACGCAACATAAACAATAAAAAACGGAATATTCATACAATGAATACATCCCTCATAATCATTCTGCTTTTTCAAATTTTTTGCCGCCTGCAGGAGTGCATCTTTCTTTCGATACAAAGTATAAAGACGCATTTGAGAGTGATAATAATTTGCCTTATTTCCATATTTCTCTACTGTCTGATAAAACTGCCTCATAAATTCTTCCATATGCTTATCTGTAATTTCACAGGATTCTTTGTAAATATGAAATACAGCTACAAAAAAATACATGTTCAAATCCTTCATTGCCTTTTCAGGATATTGCATGACTGCCTGTTCCATATAATTGTGTGCCGCCCATAAAAAGCGTCTGGCATATTTCAGAGATTCTTTGATAGACTGGCGGCGGCTTACACAAATAAGATAATATAATGTATCAAAATAAAGATATCCCTCTTTTTCCTGTCTGGCAGATTCCAAAATCTTTTTTAACAGGCGGATAATCGTATTCATATTCGCTTTTTCCGATTTTTCAGTCTGTGTCATCTGTTGAACCTGTTTCATCATGGAACGGATATTCTGCGCCTGTATCGCAGTTATTTCCTCATTCAGATAAATCATAATTTCCTTCTTTCCATTTTTTAAAAATTATAAAAGAAACTTTGTATAAAATCAAGCAGCCGTTCTGAATTTTCCTGCAAAAAACATTGCCACACCTGTTTTTAGTTCAGGATATGGCAATGCTTTTTATCAGGCAGTAAGCCCTTGTTTATTATATAATGTATTATTTACAGTTTCTTACTTTACTTCCCTTTTCTTTTTTCCAAGAATGACAGCTGCCATTACAGCAAATGACAAACACAATAAAATAGCATAAACGTTTGTCTTACTGTTGTCTCCTGTTTTTACCGGATTCTTGACAGTTTTATCCTCTCCTGTTGTTGTCTCTTCGTCTGTTGTCTCCTGTACCGGCGGATTCTGCTGACCGTCTGTAACAGGCTCTTTTGTTGTTGGTTCCTCTGTCGTCGGTTCCTGTGGAACTTCTGCTTCCGGCATATAAATCTTAATATATGCAAGATTTATACATAAAGTAGCTTCCGGTGCTGTAATATTCAAATCAAGAATATTATCCGCCACTGTTACCTTTGCAGTCACAGCCTGATTGACTGCCGTATTTTCCAGAAGTTTCTGTCCTTCTGCCGAAACAATCGGATTTTTTGAACAATTCCAAGGGTCAGCAAAATAAAGCTCTATGGTATACTCTCCATTTGGAAGCCCGAAGGAATAGTTCAGATTTCTTGCAATACCGCTTTCAAACTGATTTTTTGTATATCTGTTTGTCGCTGTTTTTGCGCTTGTATCAGTTACAGATGCATCGGTCTCAAACGGCCATGTCCAGTCAGTAAATGCCGCGTTTGTCATTGCTGCATTGTTTTCCACTTTTCCATTCACCAGAGGATTTGATACGGTATCTGCAATTCCCCATGTATAACCGGTCACAGGGTCCATTCCATACGCCTGGTCTGTAACACCGTTATAAACACCGAATAAATCTCCTTCTGATAAGGTAGTAACATCATAATCCCCGCAGTTTACAAAGTATGCAAGATTTTTATCTACATCCTTTCTGTTTGCAAGGTCTGCATCTTTTACAATCGTTACTGTATAATCTTCACTTGTTTCATGGTCTTCTGCAAATACGGTGATATTCAGTGTTGCAAAATTATTTCTTCCCAGATTTACAACATAAGGAACAGTTTCTCTGACAACTGTACCATTTACCCTGATATAACCATATTCGCTTGCAAGGTTTGTGGTCAATTCAAGCTCTGTTACATCACTTCCTGCATTGATTGTAAATGTATTTCCGTCTTTTGTAACAACACCCTTAGAAGCCTCTAAAGAAAGACCGGCGTCACTGCTGTATGCCTTTGTGGTATAAAGATAAGAACAGATTCTTGCAGAATCTTTATCATCTGCGCTTTCAATTTTCACATCTGCTACATCAAAAGTACCATCCTGTACTGTTTTCGAATATGCTGCCTGTGTAATGTTATCGGCAGGAACCTTAATTCTTACCGTATATTCCTCTTCTTCACCGCTGTAATTTAAAACTGTGTGATATACCTCGCTGTCCCCGACAGAAAGTTTAATACTCTTTCCATTGTCTGCTTTTCGAAACGAAGCCTGAATATAATTATCCTCGCCTTTTGAAACTTTCATAGTATAAGTAAAAGAACCGCCTGCCTGCGCATATCTGTATGTTCCGTCATCTGTCACGCCGACAGAGCCATTATTCTTCATATCATGAAGCTCATCGCTTTCATATTGTCCATATCCCGGCTGCACAGTATCTAACAGAGCGCGGTTAAATCTGTCCTGTGCCTTTGTTGCGATATATTTTGATGCATTTATTGCGCCTGTATTGCTGATATAGTTGAAATAAATTCCATATCTTTCTGTATGCTGGCTGTAATGCGGTACAAATATCAGATTCGCATCTGTATTTTCCAGAGTCCACTCAAGTTTTCCTTCTGTTTTTACAAGATTTTCATTGATATTTGCCATAAAATCTGCCACTGTTCCGCTGATTACAGATATTGTCTCTGATTTATCAGTAATATATTTATCCTCAATCAGCTTGGCAGATGGAATCGTCACGTTTACTCCGGTGGTGCTTGTCACCATATTGGAAGTTCCAAGCTTGGCGCTTAAGACTATCGGGCCGTATTGGAATGCGTATTCTGCCTCATTATCCGGCAGATTATATGCTTTGATTTCCATAGGAAGCGTAATTGCAATTTTATCGCCGTTTTTTAAGCCTTCAAGAATCACATATCCGGATTCCATGACCGGATTTGCCTTTTCACCGTTTACAGTTACTTTGGCAGTTCCTGCAAGCCATTCTGGAAGTCTTAATGCAAGCTTTGCGGAAATATCTGCTCCGTCCATACTGTTTATTGTAAATTCTGCAGTATCGTCTGCCGGAATATTCGCTGTCTGTGTCAGTTTTATATTTTTATCTGTATCTGTTAATACAGAGCTTAAATATTGATTTACAATTACCATATCATCCGTATGATAATAAATGGCATTTCCAAGTTTGGTAAAGTTTTCCATACCGCTGCCGGTACAGCACCAGAAATTTCCTTCCTCAGTCCCATATACCTTGAAATATCCGCTGGCCATAGGCTGGAAATAGGTTGTCATACCAGTTTCCGGATTCTGTGAAGAAAGAATGGTATTATAAAAGGCTCTCTCATAAAAGTCCAGATACTTTGATTTGCCTGTCACCATATATAAGCCCTTTGCAAGCTTCATCATATTGTAGGCATTACAGGTTTCACAGTTACAGTTTGTCCTCTCGGCATCCAGAATATAATCTGCTCCGAAATGCTCCCATTCGCTGTTGTCACCGGTAATATAACTGTGCTTGTCGACTACCATATCAAAGAATTTTTCCGCATATGCGAGATATTCCTCTGCATTAACTGTCTCGCCATTCACCGTCTTTCCGTTTGTGGTCACATATCTGTTCAATGCTCCTAAAAATTTGGGAATGGTAGTATTTGCATGTTTGTTGTTTAATGCATTTTGTGAATCGGAGGCCACCAGCTTAAACAGATTCTCCTCATCAAATTTGTGAGCTGCCCTGGCATAGTTCTCCTCGTTTGTCACTGCATATAATTCATACAGACAGTCATTCATTCCACCGTATTCAATGGCAAGAACTCTATTCTGTGTAGCTGTATCCCATTTGGAAGCTCTTGCATATACCCAGTCGCCAAGCTTTTTCGCTACAGACAGAGCAGTTTCATTCCCTGTATATTTATAGGTATCAATCAGCCCTGCAAGAACCTTGTGCATGGTATACCAAGGAACCCATGCCTGATTTCCAATATCTCCAGTAAGTCCTTTTTCTACATTGTCAAACTGAAGCTCAATATTGTTTTTATCCAAAATCCTTGCGCCAAAAATAAAACCAGTTCCTGTCTGATTCTGGCACTTTTCCAGTTCGGCGATTATGTAGTTTAATTTTTCTTCCACCTTTGCTTTTCTTGCATCACTATCTGGAAGCTCTGCTATTGCCTGCGCCATTGCAGTCAGATAATGCCCCATTGTATGGCCGCCGATTAAGGCGTCTTCCCATCCGCCGCCATATCTTGTTTTGCCTTTCATATCAAGGCCTGCAGTTTCACGAAAACCTGCAAGCAGTCTGTCAGCATCCAGTTTTAACAGATACTCTACATCCTTTGCCTCTGCATTGACAAGATAACTGTCTGTAACAGCTACATCCCATAAATCATATGCGGAAATATTTCCGATATACTCTTCTGAAGACACAATTTCGTTTGTATCTTCCATCTCATCTGCAAAAACCCTGAATGTCGGCCATTGTACAGACTGTAAGGTTAATGTTCCTGCCATTATAAGTGCGGCAGCAGACATTACTTTCCTTTTTCTCATAAACGTTCTCCTTTAATAATAGATTTATTTCGAAACAAAATCATAAAATCCTGCCTGAAACTGCTTCTATTTTAGCATTTTTTTGAAAAAAATTAATACCAAAAAGTCTGAATAAGTGTAAAAAAGTCAGGTTTTTATAAAAATCCGACTTTTCTACTAACGCAATTTACTCCTTTTCGTTGCATATCCTTGTCTTGAAAATTAATAAAAAATATATAAAAATTCAAAAAGACCGCTTGATTTCTCTTGCGGCCTAATGTATAATTTCATTAGAAAGGTTATCGGAATTGATTTTCCGATTTGCCCTCTGTAATAAAATGATTAAGAAATAGCATCCTACACTTTGGACGGTATAAGGATGCTATTTCTTTTTATTATGATTATCTATGTAAGACAGTGCCGTAAAAATGACCAGCAACAAAGTTAACACTTCCATTGTGTTCATAGGCATCACCCTCCTTTGTAAACTAGAGGGTGTCATCGGAAAATCGCATCCAGCTTTCTATTTGATTATACAAAATTATTATAACAAATATGAAGTAATAGCTCAAGCAAAATATTATTCACTATCAAACAAATCAATCATCCAAACAATCAATCGGCTATTTATTGTTTTCTGTTTTCTATCTGCCAGTCAATCGGCTCAAGACCAT
The DNA here is from genome assembly GCA_910585215.1 of uncultured Lachnospiraceae bacterium. GTDB lineage: Bacteria > Bacillota > Clostridia > Lachnospirales > Lachnospiraceae > CAG-303. Next base: position 45,673 of record CAJUDQ010000015.1, read on the forward strand.
TCTTTTTCAAATACTCATTTGCCTGACTGAAATGCTTGCATCCGAAAAATCCCCTATGTGCAGATAACGGACTTGGATGTGGCGCTTTCAAAAGCAAATGCTTTGGATTATTTACAGATTTTGCCTTATTCTGTGCCGGACGTCCCCAAAGCATATAAACAATCGGTCTGTCCTGTTCATTTACAGCGCGAATCACGGCATCTGTAAATTTTTCCCAGCCCAATCCCTGATGAGAATTTGCCTGATGTGCCCTTACAGTCAGCACAGAGTTTAACATAAGCACTCCCTGTTTTGCCCATTTTTCAAGATATCCGTTATCTGGAATATAGCAGCCCAAATCATCTTTAAGCTCTTTGTAAATATTTACCAGTGAAGGCGGAATATCTACTTCCGGCTTTACGGAAAAACACAGGCCATGCGCCTGACCTACATTGTGATACGGGTCCTGACCAATAATCACCACTTTTACCTCGGACAGAGGGGTAAAATGAAACGCATTAAAAATATCATCCGCCGGAGGAAAAATCTGTGTTTCCTTATATTCTTCCTGAACCTTTTTATACAATTCCGCATAGTATGGCTTTTTAAACTCGTCCTGCAATGCAGGCAGCCAGTCATTTGTTATTCCTGACATAATCTTACTGACACTCCTTTATCTCTTAAATATTTTTTTACATCTTCAATCTCAAGTTCTTTATAATGAAACAGTGATGCCGCCAAGGCCGCATCTGCCTTTCCTTCGGTAAGCGCTTTATAAAAATGCTCCAGCGTTCCGGCACCTCCGGATGCAATCACTGGTATGGAAACATGCTCTGCAATTGTTCTGGTAAGCTCAATATCATAGCCTTCTTTTGTACCGTCACAATCCATGCTGGTAAGCAGAATTTCTCCGGCTCCAAGCTTATTCACGCGGACTGCCCATTCCACAGCATCCATTCCGGTATCAATCCGTCCGCCATTTTTATAAATAGTCCAGCCGCCATCCAAGCGTCTTTTTGCATCAATTGCAACTACCACACACTGACTTCCAAACTTATCCGCCGCCTCGGCTATCAGTTCCGGACGATTAATTGCGGCAGAATTGACAGCTACCTTATCTGCCCCTTCTCTTAAAATCTCCCTGAAATCTTCCACTGTTCTGATTCCTCCGCCGACTGTAAAGGGAATAAAAACCTGCTCAGCTACCTTTCTTACCATATCCACGACAGTTTTTCTCGCATCGCTTGATGCGGTAATATCCAGAAAGACAAGCTCATCTGCGCCCGCAGCATCGTATGCTTTTGCCACTTCCACAGGGTCGCCGGCATCCTTTAAATTTACAAAATTAATACCTTTTACCACCCTGTTGTTATTGACATCCAGACAGGGAATAATTCTTTTTGTATGCATAAGCGCTTCCTTTCTATAAAGCTGCAAAGTTTCTCAGAATCTGCAGACCTGTTTCACCACTTTTTTCAGGATGAAACTGACATGCAAACACATTCTTTTTCTCCACCGCCACATGGAGCTTTGTGCCATACTCAATTGTCGCCTTTACAACAGAAGATTCTGCTGCCTTGACATAGTAGGAATGTACAAAATAAACAAAAGGATGCGCTTCAAGTCCCCGAAAAAGCTTTCCATTACCACAAAAATCCAGTGAATTCCATGCAATATTTGGAATTTTCAGCTCCGGTGTCTGTGGAATCTTCAAAACCTCTCCCTCCAATATGCCAAGACCGTCTATCCCCGGACATTCCTCACTTCTCTGAAACAAAAGCTGAAGTCCCAGACAAATGCCAAGAAACGGAGTTCCATTGTCAATCACATCATAAATCACATTGACTAAGTGAAACTTCTCAAGCTTTCTCATGGCATCACCAAAACTTCCTACTCCCGGAAGAACTACTTTATCAGCCGCAAGAATTTCTTCTCTGTCTCTTGAAATTACAGCTTTTTCACCAATATAGGCAAACGCCTTTTCCACGCTTTTCAGATTACCGGCATCATAATCAACTATTGCTATCATCTGCTTCGGCTCCTTCCTGTATCTGTACTCCGGAAGCTATCTCTGCAACCTTTAACGAATACTTCGTACCTCTTCCAAGAAGATTTATTTCCCTTGCATCACTTTCTGTAATTCCATATGTATTTTGCAGCTCTTCTGCAATCCATCCCAAAACAGTATTCATATCGTCATAGCAGTTATATTCTTCTCTTCCGATATCTTTATACTTATCAAACATTTTTACACCATTTAACAGGGAATCCAGACCATCATGATAATTTCCAAGCTTTGCAAGTTTCTGATATGCTTCATAATTTCTATAAACATATCCAACTGTTTCCACTTGGCCAAAAAAATATTTATCTCCTTTTTTCATGTCGAGACCATACAGTTCATGATATGCTTTGCCGTACTTTTGGTCTATATAGTAAGAAGTCGCTCTGTCCACACTTGACTGATAGCTGTAATAAGTTCCTCCAAATATAACCGCCAATACGATAAATGCTCCTATGGACAACAGGAATAACAAAAACGGCTTTGAAATCGATAAAATTTCATCCGGCTCTTTTGGTTTTTTCTCTTTCTTTGGTTTCTTTTCTTTTTTTGGCTTTTTAGCTTTCTTTGCTTTTTTCTCTTTTTTCGGTTTTTTCTCTTTTTTTGGTTTCTTTTCTTTCTTTTTCTTTTCAGCTTTTTCCTCAGTTTTTGCATCGGGTGCCGTCTCAGAAACTCCAAGTCCCTCTCCCAGACCCAAATCTGTAATAAGCGAATCTATATTCTGTGTCTCCTCTGACGGTGGTACTTCCTCTATAGTTTGCAGCTCCTGTACAGCTTCTGTTTGTGTTTCTGTCTCTGTATCCCCTTCTGTTTCCAATGGAGGGGTCTGTTCTGCTTTTTCTGTGCTTTCCTCTGCTTCTATCTGGCTTTTCTCCATCAGGTCCAGAGCAACATCGAGCGTTGTATCTTCAGAGCTTTCCTTTTTCTTTTTTCTCTTTCCTTTTTGCTTTTTTTCTTTCCTCTTTTTTCTTCTTGTGTTTGATTTTTCCAAATCAGCAATTTCCTGATTTTTCACTTCATTTTCGTTCTGTTCTACTCCCAGAATATCCATCAAACCCTTCATATCATCCTCAGAAACATCCTCTTCTGATATCTCGGGTTCTTCTGCTGTTTTCACTGGCTCTGATGATACTTCCTCTGGCTTTTGTTCCTGCTGTTCCTTTTCCGGTGCGGCAGAATCTGTCGTCTCTGCTGGTTCACTCTGATACTCAGGTATTGCATCCGGCGGCACATCCCGATATTCCTCTGTCACAGGGTCCTTATATTTCTCAAAGGTTTCCTTAGCAATTTTTTCCGGAGTTGCCTCTTCCTTTACAGGCTCTGTTTCTCCGTCAATCCAGTCCTTTTCAATGGACTGAAAAAAATCTTCATCCGAGCCTGCCAGCCCTTTTAATGCATCGTCAAACGCCGTATCTGACTGCCCGAAAAAATCATCCTTAAGCTCGCCATCTCCGGCATTGCTTAAAACAGAATTCAATAAATCGTCAAGGTAATCCTCTTCTGTTGTATTATCCTGCTTTGGCATTGTTATCCTCCATTATAAAATAAATCTGTGTCAATCTGTAACTCTGTAATGAAATCATTGCTGTCCATTTTTACAGAAAAAGACTTTTCTTTTATTTCCTTTGCAATCTGTGGTAATTTTTTATTCACTCTCACAAAACAGGCTTTTTCATTCAGCACAGCTACCTTTTCAAAAGGCCATCTGATAACTGTAGGATAGGAAAATCCAACTCCAAGCTCCAAAATACATATCTTTTTGTTTAAAGTTCCCTGGAGCCACAGCATATAACGCTTCCAGTCTTTCTCATAGCCTTTTTCCGAATAGCCCGTTGTACCCGCAAAGTTCATCTCCATATAAGCTCCACATTCCCTGCATCTTGGAATTTCCTGTCTGATTTCGCTGCATGTTCCGCCATTTTCATATATCTGTAAAAGTCTGCAATTCAGTTTTTGAAAAATCTTTGCTGTTTCAAAAACCTCTTTTTGGCAACCATTTTTACATTTCATCTGTCTTCCTGTTCCACAGGGACTTACTATCCGCCGGCTGTCAAAATTGGAAAAATAAATTGCATCGTCCTTGCAGACAGTAACTGCAAAATAATTTTTATCTTCAATTAGCCTGTGCAGCCGGTTATACATTTCAAGCTTTTCCATAAATGGCCCCTGACTTCCTTTTTCAGCCTCAAAAACATACAAACTGTTTTTGAAAAAATTACGTTCTTCCTCCTCAAATGTTTCCATTTCCTCTGCAAAAGCCTGATAAACAGAACTTCTTTTTAAAATTTCTTCTTTATTTATTTGAAATTCTTCCCCGATTCCCAGCAAAACCATGTCCGCTTCACTGATTTTTTCCCTGATTGTCTCTAATATATCCAAGCTTACAGCCTCCGGTAAATTTTGTCTGAATACAACAGGTATACATTTTCATGTATACCCATGTTTTTTAAGAAGTTCTTCCCAATAATTTATCAATTACCTGCACAAGGCTTCCGATTTCCGGCTTTGAAAGCTGATAATCTGCTCCAAGAGCTTTTCCTTTTGCACGCATCTCATCGTTTACAAGAGACGAAAAGATAACGATAGGTATCTGCTGCAGCTTATCATCTGATTTTACAAGCTTTGTAAGTCTGTGACCATCCATAATCGGCATCTCAATATCTGTAATAATACATCTCACCCTGTTCTCTACATTGCCCTGCGCCTTAAAACTCATAAGCTTCTTCCATGCTTCATCTCCGTTGGTAGTCTGTATAATATTTGTATATCCTGCCGTTACCAGAGAATCATGAATTAACTGGCTTAAAAGCGGGGAATCTTCTGCCATAAGAATCGGGTCGTCGCATCTCTGTCTCTCGCCAAGCATCTTGATATCAGACACCTTCAAGCCTGTTTCCGGACTGATATCTGTCACTATTTTCTCAAAATCCAGTATAATAATCAGCTTGTTATTCAACTTTATAATTCCTGTGGCAACACTCGTTTCACTTGTATTCAGGGTTGCTTCCGGCTTTATAATATCAGCCCATGAAATTCTATGTATTCCCATGACAGACTGAACGTGAAATGCGATGTCCAGCTTGTTGAAATTTGTAATAATCATCATATCACTTTTCTTTGATTCTTTTATTCCCAGATTCAGCTCATTTTGAAGACTGATAACTGTAATAATTTTATCTCTTGGCATAAAAATGCCTTCGATACTCGGATGCGTATTTGGAACTGGTGTCACCTCCTGATAGGGAATAATTTCACGAACCTTTGCTACATTGATGCCATAGTGGTTATTTCCAATGGTAAATTCCAACACTTCCAGCTCATTTGTTCCATTCTCCAATAAGATATTTGTTTCCATAAATTTCTGCCTCCTTAATTTATGACAACAGTGCCCTGTCTGTCATTATATGTAATATTCAGTTTAACTGAATTAATATTCTTCGCATCGTTCTCATTTATCTGTGAGATAAGAACAAGCTCCTGTGTACTTCCCGCTGGAATCACTCCATTATATGTATTAAATGCATTAAGAAGAGCTGTAACCTGTACATTCACTTTGACAGAATCATTGATAATTCCTCTGTATGAGGCTGCCGGCTTCATCATATTTAATGCCACGTCCTGTCCTGTGGTATTTATGACATTGAATTTATAAATCAGAAGTTTATATCCCTTTATTGCCTGCATGCTCATTCCAAGCTCACTTCCATTTGACGGATAAGCATTTGTCACCTCATAGCCGTTTGGCTGAATATCCAGACCACTTATTCCAAAGATTTCATTCATACTCTTTGAATCAGAGACCTGTGTTCCTGTCGGGTCTTGTGGATTTTGCGGATTTACAGGCTTTTCAGGATTCTCAGTAACCGGCTCACGCGAAGGCTGCTCTGTCGTCGTCTCCTCCACAGGTTCCACATAACGCATTCTGTCAATATAGTTCTTGTCATGTTTCAGAAGCAGATTTGCCGCATACTCTGCATATAAATCTCTGTCCTCTTCTGATAACTCCACAAGATTGGAATTTTTACAGCCTGCCAGACAAAACACTGTCATAACAGCCAAACCAAAACACAGACATCTCTTAAAATATTTCTTTTTCATATGCACACCTTACTTTTCCTTTTTTCAAAATATCTAAGACTATTTTATCATTATTTCAGCAATACTTCAACATTAATTTTTGTCTTTTTCAACTTCAAACCAGAAATTTACTCCATTCTGCCGGTTTTCCACTCCGCACTTCATATTCATGGAATCCATAATCGCCTTTACAATGGAAAGGCCAATACCGCTTCCACCATATTCCCTTGTTCTTGCCTTGTCAACCTTGTAAAATTTTATCCATACCTTATCCAGCTCCGATTCAGGAATCTGTCTTCCGGTGTTAAATACATTTACTCTGACAATATCTTCTTTTTCTTCCAATTCAATTGTGATTTTTTTCTCAAAATCCAGATGGTGAATGGCATTGCTTACATAATTTGTAATTACCTCCTCTATTTGAAATTCATCTGCCCATACAAACATCTGCTTCTGGTTGTCAAAAAACACTTCCGCGCTTTCTTCCTGCAAAAGAATATTCGACTGATTCAGCACTTGGTCAATAACGGCAATCAAATCAAATCGTTCCATCTCCACATAATTGTTTCCAAATTCAATCTGGTTCAAAGTAAGCAGTTTTTTTACCATTTTGTTCATCTTTGCGGATTCATCAATAATAACATCACAATAAAAATCTCTGCTTTCGTCATCATCGTTCACGCTTTCCTTTAACCCTTCCGCATATCCCTGTATCAGTGCAATCGGTGTTTTCAGCTCATGCGAAACATTTGACAGAAAATCCTTTCTCATTTCATCTATCTCAGTCTTTTTCTGTATATCCGTTTTCAACTTTACATTCGCACTTTTCAGTTCCGAAATCGTTTTTTCCAGAATTTCGGAAAGATTATTCATATTCTGACCCAGAACAGCAATTTCATCCTGTCCCTTTACATCATATTTCACATTAAAATCCAGTTTGCACATTTTCTTGGAAATTTCTTCCAACTTTAAAATCGGCTTGGTAAAACGGATAGAGAAAATCATCATGGCTACGCTTCCGGCAACAATAATCACCAGTCCGACTCGCAGATAAAAATTATTCGCCATAGTTACGGTATCTGTAATACTTTCCAGTGAACTTCTCATAATAAAAAAATCGTTTGTGCTCTCAATCTGTCCGCACATTTCCAGATAATCCTTGCTTCCGTCCTCATCATGCATTTTCTGTATCACATAGCTTTCTGTATTTTTAATAAAATTGTTATCCGATTTATTGTTATTAAACAAAATATCTTTCAGTCTGGCCATTAACATTTCATTTGTAATTCCAAATCCCGAGCCAAACGTTACCATAAGGTCCGAATCTACCACCAGTGCGGAAATTCCCTCTGTTTCAAATCTGGATGCGAGCTTCTGCGCCATCTGCAGCTTCTGGGAAATGGCATTTTCTTCATTGTCAGCCAAAAATGCATTAATATCGTCATATGCCTTCAACAAGTCTTTTGTTTTATTTTCCACATAATAAGACTCCATAAAAGTTCTGTTGATAAACCATGCCGCCATAACAGAAAGCGCAGTAAAGCCCACCAGTATAATTACAAGTCTTGTGCGAACAGAATGTGTCAATCTTATCCTCATAATTTTATCCTCATAATCTTATTCTCTATCATCAAAAAACTGGAGCTGCCGCACGGACAAAGTGCGTACAGCTCCAGTTTCAGCTTTCAATTTCAAATTTATATCCCATACCCCAGATTGTCTTGATATAATCTGCTTCTTTGCCAAGCTTTGCCCTCAGCTTTTTTACATGTGTATCAATTGTTCTGGCATCTCCAAAATAATCATAATTCCAGACATTATTTAAAATCTGCTCTCTTGAAAGAGCAATACTTTCATTTTCCATAAAATAAACCAGCAGTTCAAATTCTTTAAAGCTGAGTTCTACTTCTCTGTCGTTTACTTTGACAATATGAGCCACCTTGTTCAACTCTATGGAACCTGCTCTCATAATTCCATTTTCATCACTCTTGGCAGTGCGTCTCAATATGGCGTCTACTCTGGCTACAAGAATTTTCGGACTGAAAGGTTTGGAAATATATTCGTCTGCTCCGCACTCAAAGCCTGTCAGCTCATCATCCTCGGAGGTTTTGGCTGTCAGCATAATAACCGGTACTTTGGAATATTTTCTTATTTCCCGACAGACCTCCCATCCATTCATTTTCGGCATCATAACATCAAGAATCACAAGAGCAATGTCTTTGTTTTTAAAAAACAGTTCAATCGCCTCTTCTCCGTCTCCTGCTTCCATTACTCTATAATCCTTTTTGACAAGAAAATCTTTTACCAGTTTTCTCATTCTTGCCTCATCATCTACAACAAGCACCTTTAACTCTGCCATATGCTCACCTCATCTTAATTACTGTCCGCCGTTTTCCAGATTTTCAAGCTGTTTTTCTCTCTCCTTGAGCTCCTCATCCCATCTTGCAAGGTTATCCTCTTTTTCTGTATACTCTGCATTAATTCTTGTTCTGTAATTAATAATATTCAGATTTTTACTGTTATTGGAAATAACAATAAAGAGAATCAGAAAAATCAGAAAAATAATATTTAATACTATCATATTAATATATTTTGCCCGATAAGGTGATGTTTTATCAATGCTTTTTTTTATCTTTGGAAGATTAAATTTTATTTTTCTGTGTCTGGACTTTGGGGCATGCACAGGAATCGCTTCTATTTGCTCATTGTCAATTTTATCGCTGTTATATAAGTATTCCTGAAGTTCTTTCAAAAATTCATAACCAATTGGAGTTTTAAAAAGTTTTTTTTCAATTACTGTCTTGTAAATATTTAGCACATTTTTAGGATTTGAATAATTGGTTCGTTTTTTGAGATATTCCACACCCTCCAATTCGGTTTTTGCTTCCTTTAGGCTCTCTTCATCCTCAAACAGATAGCCTTCAAGCGTATACTTTTCATTCTTCATTGTCATGCTCCAATTCTAATTTTCAATTTGTTATCCTATCTGTAGCTCATTTTATCATAAACTGTAAAGAATCTCAACCAATACACAAAAAGTTCATTTTTGATAAAGTTTTATTATTTCATATCTGTTTCATTTTCCATCATTCTTCCCTTGAAAAACATGATAATAAGTGCATATAGAAATAAAATATGCCCAGTGAACATTCTGTATTCCGCCAGAAGAAGCCTTCCATATTCCTCTGCTGAAATTTCTCTGATTCTTTCGCCCAGATTAATCAGCCAGTATATCCCGTCTCTGTATTCTCCTCCTCCGTTTCGAAGGATATAACAATTATATATAATATTAAAAATCACATATACAAAAGATACAACAAGAACAATAAACTGTGTACTTACATAGATTTTCTTTTTATTGATATGTCGGTGGATAATATATTTATCCTTTGCTATCCGAATCACTGCAATTACAGACAGAATAAGCGCCGGAAGCCACAAAATCCATCCTATAACATAAAAATAATTTGTAAAATATCCCATAACATGTACACAAGCGGCAAAAATAAAAAACAAAACCGCTGTCAGATGATATCTGCTGTCTTTTCCCATCATTTTATTACCATATTGAACCTTCCGCTATAAAGTGGTTTACAGACTTGTTCTTTTTGTAACCTTTGGCTTAAAGCCTCCCTCCCTAAGTCTGTCTACAATCTGCTGTTTGTGCTCCTCTCCAAAGCTTTCCACGGTAAGTCTCAACTCCACCTCTAGATTTCTGTTTGTGCTTACAAACTGGTTGTGCTCAAGCTTTACCACATTTCCTTTTGCATCTGCGATTGTTCCCGCAACCTTTTCAAGCTGACCTGGCTTATCAGGAAGCAGTACCGAGACAGTGAAGATTCTTCCTCTCTGAATCAATCCATGCTGCAAAATAGAGGACATAGTGATAATATCCATATTTCCACCACTGATAATGGAAACCACTTTTTTATCTTTACAGTTGAGATGCTTTAAGGCAGCTATTGTCAGCAGACCAGAGCCTTCGCATACCAGCTTGTGATTTTCTACCATATCAAGAAATACGCCGATTAATTCGTTATCTGCAACAGTAATTATTTCATCAATATTTTTCTGAATATACGGGAAGATAACAGAACCTGGCGTCTTTACGGCAGTACCGTCTGCTATGGTATTTGCACTTGGAAGCGTTACGATTTCTCCTGCATTTAAAGAAGCCTTCATGCATGCCGCATCTGCCGGTTCTACTCCTATCACCTTTATATGTGGATTGATAAGCTTTGCCAGCGTGCTTACTCCCGCTGCAAGACCGCCTCCTCCAATTGGAACAAGAATATAATCTACCGTAGGCAATTCTTTTATAATTTCCATTGCCACAGAACCCTGTCCAGTCGCTACTTCAAGGTCGTCAAACGGGTGAATAAACGTATACCCATGTTCTTTTGCAAGCTCCAGAGCTTTTGTGCAGGCATCGTCATAGACATCTCCATGCAATACTACTTCTGCCCCGTAGCTTTTTGTTCGGTTTATTTTTATAAGAGGCGTTCCAACAGGCATAACAATTGTTGCCTTTACTCCATAAAGCTTCGCGGCATTTGCAACACCCTGCGCATGATTTCCGGCAGATGCCGTAATTAATCCTTTTGCTCTTTCTTCTTCGGAAAGCTGGCTTGTCTTATAATATGCCCCCCTTACCTTGTAGGCTCCTGTGGTCTGCAGATTCTCCGGTTTTAAATATACACGGTTCTGACACTGTCTGCTGAAAAAATCACTGTAGATAAGATTGGTAGGCAGTGTTACTTTTTTTACGATTTCTGCTGCTTCTTCAAATTTTTCTAATGTAAGCTCCGTCATCATTGTATTTGTCCTTCTTTCTATAATTAAAAGTTCTTAATGTTAAATTACCAGTCTTTTCGGCTGATTCCACAGCTCATCCATTCTCTGAATTATTTTATATCATCAGTCTTCTGAATTGCTGATATGAAACAATGCATTCACAAATTCTTCTGCATTGAATTTCTGCAAATCATCAATATGTTCCCCTACGCCGATATATTTTACAGGAATCCCAAGCTCTGACTGAATCGCAATTGCAATGCCTCCCTTTGCCGTACCGTCAAGCTTTGTCAGAATAATTCCTGTAATATCTGCAACCTCCATAAACTGTCTTGCCTGTGCAAGAGCATTCTGTCCGGTCGTTCCGTCCAGCACCACCAGATTTTCCCGATAGGCTCCACTGTATTCCTTTTCAATAATTCTGTTAATCTTTTTCAGCTCTTCCATCAGATTCTTTTTATTATGAAGCCGTCCCGCTGTATCGCAGATAAGCACATCGGTATTTCTTGCCTTTGCCGCCTGAATGGCGTCAAAAATCACGGCAGCAGGGTCTGAACCCTCCTTCTGAGCGATAATTTCCACTCCTGCCCTGTTTGACCACTCAGTAAGCTGTTCAATGGCCGCTGCGCGAAAAGTATCGGCGGCTGCCATAAGAACTCTTTTCCCCTTTGCTTTGAGCTGCCCTGACAGCTTGCCGACAGAAGTCGTTTTTCCCACACCGTTTACACCGATTACAAGAACAACAGACTTTTGATTTTCAAAATCATACGCATTTTCACCGATATTCATTTGTTCCTTAATACTCTCTATCAGCAGCTTTTTACATTCTGACGGGTCTTTAATTTTATTCTCTTTTACCTTTGCTCTTAAATCCTCAATGATTTTTTCTGTTGTATGGATTCCCAAATCGCCCATAATCAGCGTTTCTTCAATCTCTTCATAAAAATCATCGTCGATACTGGAAAAACCGCTGAAAATATTGTCAATTCCTGATACGATATTATCTCTTGTCTTTGTCAGCCCTTTTACAAGTCTGCTGAAAAAACCTTTTTTTTCCTCGCTCATCGAGTAATTACCTTCCTATTCTTCTTTTTTTGTCTGCTCCAGTTCTCCTTCAATAAGATTCACAGAAACCAGAGTAGATATACCCTTCTCCTGCATGGTGATTCCATACAGTCTGTCCGCAGCGTTCATTGTTCCTCGTCTGTGTGTAATTACAATAAACTGTGTATGGTCTGTAAGCTTATGTAAATATTTTGCATATCTTACGACATTGGAATCATCCAGTGCTGCTTCTATTTCATCTAAGAGACAAAACGGCGACGGCTTCAGATTTTGAATGGCAAAGAGCAGAGAAATCGCCGTCAATGCCTTTTCCCCACCGGAGAGCTGCATCATGTTCTGCAGTTTTTTTCCCGGTGGCTGAGAAATAATGCTTATCTCCGCCTCCAGAACATCTTCCGCCTCACCAAGCTCTATGCTTCCCTTGCCTCCTCCGAACAGTATTTTAAATACCTTGTCAAACTCTCTGCGAATATCCGCAAATTTTTCCTGAAACTGGTTTCTCATTCCAACATCCAGTTCCTGTATAATACTTTCCAGATTTTGAGCCGCTGTTGTCAAATCATCATGCTGCGTTTTTAAAAAGCTGTATCTTTCGGATACTTCCTTATACTCCTCAATCGCGTTTACATTGACGGAGCCCAGATTTTTGATATCCTGTTTTACTGCCGCAGTTTCTTTTTTTACCACGGAAAGATTCTGATATTTATCCTTCTGTTGCTGCTCTTTTGCACTTCCATACGTAATTTCATACTCGTCCCACATATAATTCATCTGCTTTTCCTTATTCTCTTCCAGCTTTTCATTGCCTGCATTTAAGCGATACAGCTCCCTGTCAAGCGCTGCAATATGTGCTGACAATTCCTCTCTCTTTGCAAAAAACTCTTTGTGTTCCTTTGACTGACTTTCCTTTTCCTGTGTCATTTTCAGAATTTCTGCTTCAAGCTCTCTGCCTTTTTCCTCCTCATTCAGAATCGACTGTCTGATAGCTTCTATTTCCGCCTTTTTCTTTCTGGAAATCTGCTCTGATTCTGTCTGAGACTGAATCAGCTCCTGTTTTTCTCTGTCAAGTTTCTCATTTTCTGCATTCATTCTCTCCAGATTTTCTTCTAAAAATCCAATCTGCTGAGTTATGCCGGAAACTTTTAGGCGCAGCTCCTCGTTGCTTTTCAGTTCCAGAGCCTCCCGTTCCCTCTCCTTGGCCAGCTCGGTATTTAATCTTAAAATTTCTGCTTCAATCTGTGCATTTTGAGATTCCCAGTGGTCCAGTTCCTCATTTAATGTCGCATGATTATTTTTTATATCAATCATCTGTTCCCGAAGCTCGCTGTTTTCATGAGTAAAATCCTCATAGCTGCCAGCCAGCTCCCGTTTCTTCTCATCTGCTTTATCCAGATTCATTTTTATGGTATTTTGCAGCAGAGACTGTTCATTCAAGATTGTATTGACTTTGTTTAATTCTGCACGCTTTTTTATTATCTGTTCTTCCTGACTGGCGGTTTGTTCTGCCAAATCTTCTGACTGCTGTTTTAAATGGTCAACATTTTGTGAAAGCTCTTCTATTTCTCTTCGTCTTCCAAGAAGGTTGCTGCTATTTTTAAATGCACCTCCTGACAGAGAACCACCGACATTGAGCAGTTCTCCTTCCAGAGTAACAATTCTTAAGGAATACTGAAATTTTTTGGCCAGTGCAAGGGCATTGTCAATCGTATCTGCAACAACAATTCTTCCAAGCAGATATTTCCCAATATTTTCGTACTCTTTCTGTATGGTAATCAAATCGCAGGCAAGACCAATCACTCCTTTTTCTGAAAACACTCTGTCATTCTGAAAGCCTGTCCGGTTGGCAATACTGTTTAATGGAAGAAAGGTTGCTCTTCCATATTTATTTTTCTTCAAATGCTCAATTGCCCGTTTTGCAGTGGCTTCGGTATCTGTAACAATATTTTGTATATTTCCGCCAAGTGCTGTCTCTATGGCTGTCTCATATTTCTTCTCAGTTTTTATAATATCGGCAACTACTCCGATAATTCCTTTTTCCTTCTCCTTTAATTCCATAATGCGCTTAATGCTGTTTCCATAGCCTTCATAGCGTTCGGTCAAATTTCTTAATGCCTCCAGACTGGAATTTTGTTTATGAAACAAAGACATGGATTCGTTGTAACTCTTTTTATTCCTTGTTACTTCCTCATTGAGATATTTTAAATTGTCTTCAAGATTTTTTTTCTGCTCTTCACTTCCCTGTATCTCTTTCTGAATTGTGGCAAGCTCTTCTCCAAGCTTTGAAATAATTTTTTCCTGTGCATCGGCATCGCTTTGATATTTCAATATTCTCTGATTTATCTCAGCCTTTTTTATATTGATTTGTTCAAGCATGGTATCATAGCGCTGAATTTTTGCTTTGACATTTGATTTTTCATTTAAAAGCCGGATAATTTCTTCCTTGAATTCTTCTATCTGCTCTGTCAGTTCTTTGATATGCTGTTCTACCGCCTGATGCGTCTGGTCTGCCTCCTTCTGATTTTGCAGCGCCCAAGCTTTCGAATGTTCCAGCTCCTTCTTCTGTGAAAGCATTTGGTCTTTTTCTTTTTGATGCTCCAAAAGCGTCTGTTCCAGCACCTGTATTCTATTTTTGTCATGTTCTTCATTTATCTCAAAAGAATGAATCTGTTCTGTCAGCACCCGAATTTCTCCCTCGGATTTCTCTCTGTTCAGTTTCATCTGGCTTAAAGTATTTTTTTTCTCATCCAGCATATGATTGATTTGCTCAATATATGCCTCCAGTTTTTCATAAGTTTTCCGGATTTCCTGCATTTTCCGGTTGCCTGTGTCCAGTTCGGACTGCGTAATATCCGTATTCTTTTTTATTTCTTCCAGCTGTCTGTTTATCTCACCGACTTCCAGTAAAAACTGATGAATTTCACAGATTTTTAACTGCTCTCGAAGCTTCAAATATTCCCTTGCCTTTTCTGACTGGCGTTCCAGCGGTTTTACCTGCTTTTCGAGCTCACTTAAAATATCTGTGACACGTACAAGATTCTGTTTTTCATTTTCCAGCTTTTTGATAGTTTCCGCCTTTCTTCGTTTAAACTTCACAATACCCGCAGCCTCGTCAAAAAGCTCTCTTCTCTCCTCCGGCTTTCCACTTAATATTTTGTCAATCTGTCCCTGTCCGATAATGGAATAGCCCTCTTTCCCGATACCAGTATCATAAAACAGCTCATGGATATCTTTCAGACGACAGACAGCACCATTAATTCGATATTCACTTTCACCGGAACGAAAAAGTCTTCTCGAAACCGTAACTTCACTGTATTCCACAGAAAGTTTATGGTCTGTATTGTCCAATGTAATCGCCACATGTGCATATCCTAAAGGCTTTCTGTTTTCTGTTCCGGCAAAAATAACGTCTTCCATTCTGCCGCCTCGAAGCTGTTTGATTCTCTGTTCTCCGAGCACCCATCTCACCGCATCTGCCACGTTGCTTTTTCCACTTCCGTTTGGTCCGACAATTGCCGTGATTCCGTTATGAAATTCAAATTTTATTTTATTGGCAAAAGATTTAAACCCCTGCACCTCTATACTTTTTAAATACATAACCTTTTACTTTCTGATTTTTAAAATCGCCTCGTAGGCGGCCTGCTGTTCTGCACGCTTTTTTGTTGTTCCCTCACCGGAACCAATGACTCTGTGCCTGAAAACTGCATCTACTGCAAAATGTTTATCATGGTCAGGGCCATATTCTCTGGTCAGCACATACTCTACCCGTTCCTTATAGTCCTTTTGAAGAAGTTCCTGCAAAATCGTCTTGCTGTCAAAAAACAAATGCTTATTTTCAATATCATTCAATACATATTTTTTTATAAATGTCTTTGAGGAACTGTATCCGCCGTCAAGATATACAGCGCCAATAAGCGCTTCAAACGCATCCGAAATAACCGAATCTCTGTCTCTTCCTCCGGTCCTGTCTTCCCCATGACTTAACAAAAGATACTCTCCCAGATGAATTGCTCTTGCACAGTCCGCAAGCGTAGGCTCACATACAAGGCTTGCCCTTAATCTGGTCAGCTCTCCTTCCGGTTTTTCCTTATACTCATGAAATAAAACCTCACTGCTGGTCAGCTCCAATACTGCATCTCCCAAAAATTCCAGCCGTTCATTATTATACATTTTTCCTTTTTTCCGGTCATTGGAATAGGAACTGTGGGTCAATGCCAGTTCCAGAAGGGATTTATCTTTAAATTTATACCCGATAATTTCTTCCAGTTCTTCTATTTTAATTTCCATTATGTCAGTCCACTATGATTTTTTATCATATTTTCTATTCTGCCATATTTTTTGTTACATGCTTTTATGCTTCATTCTTTATTTTTTCTTTGATTTTATCATTTATCTTCTGTTCACGAAAAGCAAGACACTGCCCGATAGATTTGCAGATATCTCCAGATTTTGAATTGCCATGTGTCTTTACAACAAGACCATTCAATCCAAGAAGCGGAGCACCGCCATATTCATTGGACATAAATGATTTCATGGTCTGCTTTAATGCCGGTTTAATCAAAAGCGCGCCGATTTTACTTCTCAGACTGGTCATAAGACCTTCCTTGACCTTGGCAAGAAATACTTCTCCAAGTCCCTCATACAGTTTTAAGATGGCGTTTCCAACAAATGCATCGCAGACAATCACATCCGCATCACCCTTTGGGATATCTCTTGCCTCAATGCTGCCTATAAAATGAATATCCTTACATGCCTTTAACAAAGGATATGTTTCTTTTACAAGTGCGTTTCCTTTTTCTTCTTCTGCACCTACATTTACAATCGCAACTTTGGGATTTTTAATGCCCACTACATTTTCCATATAGATAGAGCCCATTTTGGCAAACTGGAAAAGATAGGATGCCTTGGCATCCATATTTGCGCCTGCATCAATCAAAAGTGACTGACCTTTTGCTGTTGGAATCAATGGTGCAAGAGGTGCTCTTTCTATGCCTTTGATTCTTCCTACTATGGTTTGTCCTCCTACCAGAATTGCGCCTGAACTTCCGGCCGAAACGACGGCATCCGCCTTTCCTTCTTTTACCAGTCGCATTGCAACTACCAGAGAAGAATCTTTTTTCTTTCGAATTGCCTCTACCGGCGGTTCTCCGGTTTCAATTATCTCCGAGGTGTTGATAACTTCTATTCTTTCTCTGTCATAATCATATTTTGCAAGCTCCGCCTGAACAGAAGCTTCCTTTCCTACAAGCTTGATATAAATCTTTGAATTTTTCTGCAGAGATTCAACGGCACCCTTTACAATTTCCTGCGGTGCATTGTCACCACCCATAGCGTCTACTGCAACGATTACCTTTTCAGACATGTTTTTTCTTCCTTTCTCCATAAAACAGGTGTTTCAATACTTTTGAAAATGCTAAACTTTCCAAAATAAATATGTAGGATATGAATATAGAAAACATATAAACAAGAAGTATATAAATATAAAATATATCGACTTTGGAAAATTTAGCTATCCATATATCATACTAAAAAAATGGAAACAAATCAATAAAATTTTTTATCAAATTTCAGCAAAAATACCCCTACTTCTTCTAAAAAAGCGGGGGAGGAATTTCGTTCGAATATTGACAACTTTTATTATGACTGCCCAAACAAAAATAAGGCCTGCATATGCACAAAGCCTTATTTTTACACTTGGTTAATTACGTATCCATATCATCAGTTTAGTCCGACTATATAAAATACCAATTAATCCTGAGCAATAATCTCTTTCTTGTTATAGGAACCACAAGCCTTGCATACTCTGTGAGGCATCATTAATGCGCCACACTTGCTGCATTTTACAAGATTTGGAACAGACATCTTCCAGTTTGCTCTTCTCTTGTCTCTTCTGGCTCTTGATGATTTATTCTTTGGACAAATAGACATGGTTTCAGACCTCCTTAAAGTTGTTAAAGACCTCCAGGGCTTTTGCCATCTGTGGGTCCAGTTCTGCAGTATCACAACCGCAATCCTTATAGTTGAGATTTGTGCCGCATCGATTACAAATTCCCTTGCAGTCTTTTCTGCACAGAACCTTCATGGGTATATTCATCAAAATCTCACCATAAGCGAATTTTTCTGCATCAAACATTGTTCCGTCAATATAATTGACATCTTCTAATGCTTCCCTTTTTTCTTCTTCTGTTTCACTTAAATCAATTTCCCGTGAAATATGAATTTTAATTTGAGTTTTTACCTCCTCCAGACATCTGTCACATGGAATCATAAGAGCAAGCTCAATATCAGCTGAAATTTCCACTTTTTTATCGCCCGTTCCCGATATTTGAAACTGTATGGGCTTTTTATCCGCAATCGGATAGTCAAACAGCCTTGTTTCAAAATGTTCCATTTCCAAATCTGCAGAGAGATTTAAAACCTTATCCTCATGGGATAAAAGTTCCGATAAGTCAATCAGCATAACTACCTCTTAGTATAACTACCTTTTAGATATTACTTCTCTTCCAATCGCACGCTGACAATTATACACATATAGATATCGCTTGTCAACTGTTTTTTTATTTTTCCTGTTTATACAAGCTCCTGTGTTTCTCTTGCAATTCTCAATTCTTCGTTAGTTGGAATCACCAGTATCTTGACAGATGAATCTGAAGTGGAAATATATCTGTCATCTCCTCTTTTATTATTCTCTTCTTCGTCAAGCTTAATTCCCATATAATCAAAATATTCAATCACCATTTTTCTGACTACGCTGTCATTTTCTCCAACACCTGCAGTAAATGCAATCGCATCCACCCCATGCAGAGCTGCAATATAACTTCCTATGTATTTTGCCACCTTATAACAGAAAATTTCAAGTGCTAACTTACATCTCTCATCGCCATTATCCATACCATCGTTCAAGTCTCTGAAGTCGCTGGACTTGCCGCTAACCGCAAGCATACCGGATTTTTTATTTAAAATGTTCAGCATTTCATCTACGGATTTTCCCTCTTTGTTTGCAACAAACTGTACAATTGCAGGGTCGATATCACCGCTTCTGGTGCCCATAGGAAGTCCCTCAAGCGGAGTAAGTCCCATGCTGGTATCAATACATTTTCCGTTTAATACGGCTGATATGGAAGAACCATTTCCCAGATGACATACAATTACTTTTGAATTTTCAGGGTCCAATCCTGCGAACTCAATCGCCCTTGCAGAAACAAACGCATGGCTTGTACCATGAAAACCATATCTTCTGATATCATAATCCTCATACCAATTATAAGGAACAGCATACATATAAGCCTTTGGCGGCATTGTCTGATGAAATGCAGTATCAAATACCGCTACGTTTGGAGTGCCCGGAAGTGCTTTTTCACAGGCTTCAATACCGATAAGATTTGCCGGATTGTGAAGAGGTCCAAGAGGGAAACATTCTCGGATAACCGCCTTTACCTTCTCATCTACCACAATAGATTTGCTGTATTTCTGCCCTGCATGAAGTACTCTGTGTCCCACTGCTCCGATTTCCTTTGCATCTGCAATCACTCCATGCTCTGTATCCATCAGCGCATCCAGCACAAGCTGTACTGCCACCTGATGGTCTGGCATAGGAGTTTCCTTTACATACTTCTCTTTGCCCTCCGGCTTATGTGTCAGAACAGCACCGTCCTGTCCGATTCTCTCACAAAGTCCCTTTGCCAGAACTTCTTCATTTTCCATATCAATCAACTGATATTTTAAAGATGAACTACCACAGTTCAGAACTAAGATTTTCATAAAAATTTTCTCCTTACTCATAATTCGTTATTGACTATCATTTATTATGAATGATTGTTTGCTATTGATTATTACTTACTGTTCTCTATTGTTAATGCTCAATTATTCACTCATCTGTGCCTGTACTGCTGTGATTGCCACAACACCGACAATATCCTTTGCAGAACACCCTCTTGACAAATCATTTACAGGTTTTGCAATTCCCTGACACATCGGACCGTAAGCCTCGGCTTTTGCAAGTCTCTGAACCAGCTTATAGCCGATATTTCCAGCATCAAGGTCTGGGAAAATAAGCACATTTGCCTGTCCTGCGACCTTGCTGTCTGGAGCCTTTGAAGAACCTACCGATGGAACAATGGCGGCATCTGCCTGAAGCTCACCATCAATATTTAATTCCGGTGCCATTTCCTTTGCGATTCTGGTTGCCTCCGCCACTTTATCAATATCTGCATGTTTTGCACTTCCCTTGGTAGAATGAGATAACATTGCCACTTTTGGCTCTACTCCTACCAGTGCCTGAAAGCTTTCTGCAGAAGATACTGCGATAGCAGCCAGTTCTTCAGGATTTGGATTCTGATTTAATCCACAGTCGCCAAATACAAAAGTTCCATTTTCACCCAATTCACAATCTGGTACTTCCATTAAGAAAAATGCAGAAACAAGCTTTGTTCCTGGTTTTGTTTTAATAATCTGAAGCGCCGGTTTTAAAGTATTTGCAGTAGAATGGCACGCACCTGAAACAACACCGTCTGCATCTCCTGCCTTTACCATCATGCATGCGTAAAACATATACTCTGTCATCAGAAGCTTTGTCGCATCTTCTTTTGTCATGCCCTTTGCTTTTCTTAATTCTACAAGAAGGTCTATGTACTCGGCTGTTTTTGGGTTTGTCTGCGGGTCAACCAGAGTTGCCTTTGAAATATCCAGCCCTTCGCTGTTTTTTGAAATCTCTTCGCTGCTGCCGATAATAATAAGGTCTGCAATATCCTCGCTTAAAATCTCCGCTGTCGCCTCAAAAGTTCTTCTGTCCATTGATTCCGGAAGAACAATTCTCTTTTTGTTCTGCTTTGCCTGCTGTTTGATTTTGTCTATGAATGCCATAGTCAAATCTCCTTTCTGTATTTAAATTTTTTATAAATTTTAGATTGATACTAGCTGAATATTCATGCAGCCAACGAAAAGCCAACTGCAGAATGAAAACAATCGCCTTTTTATTTACTGTACTAATTCAGGCAGTTTTAGTTATTATATATCAAAAATCTGATGTATACAAGGAATTTTTGTGGTTTTTTTTGTATATTTTGGAATACAACATTTGATTTGTATTGATAACCGAAAAAACAAAAATGTATCCTGGAATAAAAAATAAGACTGCCGCAAAACAACTTCTTTCAAGCAAAACACATTGCCACAGTCTTATTTATCAAATATTTTTTTATGCAATTTCAGCTTTGTTGTTTAAATTTTCAGCCTTGTTTTGTATATTTTCAGGCATTTCCATTTCTTTAGGCTGCTCTGCTTCCTCGGATATCTCAGGTGGTTCCTTCATATTTTCAGGTATTCCCATTTCATCTCCATTGAAATCTCTTCTTCCTCCATGATTCTTCATTCCACCCGGACCTCCCATATTTTGGCCCATTCCGCCTGAACCAACAGTAGTTACAGATTCATTGACTGTAAAACTTTCAAGTTCTGTTCCATCCATATATTTTCCCTCTGTATACAGTCCGTCTTTTGATGTACCGTCACAGCTTCCGCCTGTAACTATTGTATAGGTTTCACCACTTTCAAGCTCTGAGGAAGAAAAAATAAAGCACTGGCTTACTTTGCTTGGAGTAAATGCCATAATCATCTCTCCCTTTGAATCAAGTACTGCAAATATGCCATTGGCATTTACAGAACTGCCAAAAAATGCTGTCACAGAATTTTGCTTTGAAGCGCTGCTGACGCTTTCCACCATTCCCGCACTTCCGGATGCAAGCAGATATCCGCCGTTTATTTCAAATTCATATTCATAATCAATTGCACTGTTTCCATTATCCGTTGGACCTTCTACAATTACAGTGCCTCCATTTATCATTAAATCACCATTTGAATCCAGCCCGTCACCGGATGCATTTATATAAATATAACCATTATTTATTGTCAATGTTCCTGTAGAATTTGACATCATTCCCATTTTGTTCTGACTGCCAGAAGAGGTTACTTCTCCTCCTGCGGCATTTATACCATCGTCACTGGCTTTGACATGCACGGTTCCTCCTTCAAAGACAATATCAGGACTTTCAATCCCCTCATAACACTGTGTGATATTAATATCTCCGTCTGTAACCGTCAGCGTATCATCTGCATGTATTCCGTCGTCTCCTGTGGAAATCAGCATAGTTCCACCTGTCATATGAAAGGTTCCATTTGAATGAAATGCATCGTCTCTGGAATCCACATCAAAAGTTCCATCTGAAATAATCATCTCTGTACCGGCTTTTATTCCTTTCATACTTGTTGTATCTTCTGTTCCAGAAGACTGATTATCAAAATCCCATCCTTTCTCTCTGTCTCTTGTCATAAAATTTTCATCTGGCATAGCTCCTTTGGTGACAACAGTACCTGCACCGTTGCCTGTTGTAATATCAAAGGTTCCACCTGTCACCTTAAGCATGGATTCCGCCTGAATGGCATCTTCTTCAGAAATAATTGTAAAGATTCCGTCTGAAATAGAAACATATCCAAGAGAAGTATCTGAATTATCCGATTTCAACCCGTCTCCTTTTGATGTAACTGTGAAACTTCCTCCAGCTATCATCAGACAATCTTTTCCTTTTATGCCATTATTTTCAGCTGTTACCTCAATCGTTCCACCTGTTATTTTCAAAGTATCCTTTGAAGCAATTCCATTGTTAAAATTTCCATTTACTGTCAGAGAACCTCCGCCGCAAATCACCAAATCGTCCTTGCTAAAAAGACATGCTGAGGGTTCTTCGTTTTCAGCATCCATATACGTATATTCACTGGCATCGCTTAGCGAGTTTACAGAATCTTCTGCCAATACAAGCAATGTTTTTTTGCAGTTCTTAATAAAAACAGGTGAATTTGTACTGTTACTGATAGTTGCATTATAAAAAACAAGCTCAACAGTTCCTGTTTCCTGACAGTCTACAAGAATCTGTCCATCATTTAAAGTTCCCGTTATAATATAACTTCCGGGTGAAGAAATGGTAAGAATAGTATTATCTATACTTGTTCCCTGTACGGAAGTTTCCACGGAATCTCCTTTTAAATAAATAGTATTTTCATTTGTACTCTGCAAAATACTTACTTCGTCTTCTGTCAAACTGGTATCATTTCCTGATTCAGATACCAGAACTCTTGTAAAATCTTCATTTTCATACTCTTCCTCTGTTATTTTTGTAACAGCGGCTGCACTATTTGATGATTTATCCAGTAAATCAGATGATGAACCTTTTTCTGAAACTGTGCTATCCTGTGTTGTATTACTGTTTTCATTATCATTCTGTTTATTGTCTGACGAGCATCCAAATATTGACGATATTGTCAATAAAACAGTGATGGATACCGCTGCAATTTTCTTTTTCATGGCAATCACCTTTCCTTTTTTATAACTGTTTTACTTTGTATATGGTTAAATAATATTTTACATGTGAATGTGACTGCTATGTGAAAGAATGAAAAAAAATACGTGTTTATTGGATATATCCAAAAAGGCAACCATTAAAATCATTTTCTTTCATAAAATGATTTTAATGGTTGCCTCGCAGAATATTTTTATATGTTATTTATTTTACAGAGCATCTAAAATATGTAAAAAGTAAATTACCTGTTCTAAAATAATGTGTCACTTGAACAAATCTGTTTTCCCAACTGATATGCCTGATTTGGATATTCTGTCTGATTCAATGCTTCCACATCCCCACAGTTCACGCCGACAATGATTCCTGCAATATCCCATCCAAGAAACTGTGCCATTCCCTTAAATGATACAATTGTTCCATCCGCGGATTCCATGGTAGTATCTGCCATAGTAAGCATAAGAACTGTCTTTTTCTTCTTGTGAAGAGCTGCATCATTTGCATAAAAGCGGTCAATAACAGCTTTTATCTGTGCATTTATGGCATAATAGTAAACTGGAGAGACAAAGACAACCGCTTCAGCTTCTAAAAGCTTTGGATTAAGCTCCTGCATATCATCCTGAAACGTACATCCCTTATCAGTAGTATGGCAGCGTTCACATGCGATAGATCGGAAGAGCGTCGTGTAGGGAAAGAGTGTGTCAGTACGTGTAGAT
>CAJUDQ010000016.1:0-13698 GCA_910585215.1 uncultured Lachnospiraceae bacterium
TGCAGTGAAAAAGAACAGGCGGATATCAGTCAGGAAACAGGCTTTACAGAAGTATTTGGCGTTCCGTCAGGTTCTTTTACAGGATATCGCAATCTGATTTTTGACCTGACGTTTGACAATATTATCTGTCAGGAACAGTCTGACAAAGTGATTGATTATGAGTGGAGATTTCCTTTTGCCGTTGAAAAGGAATTTATTAAATTTCGGGCAGTATATGCATTTTTAATGAAATACAGCGAAACTATCAGTTATTTGTTTACAAAGGAAGAGTTTTATAAAATCTTTGGACTGGATATTGCAAACTGTAAGAGCTATATGGAATATAATCATAATTTTATCAGCTATATTTATGGAAATGAAGGTTATAACTGTATTTTGGAAAAATACAAAAAAAACACAATAAATGTATGTGACGAAAGAAATCTGAAGATATTGAAAATATATTCAGGAGCAGAGAAAGATGCTCTGTATGAAAACAGAACTTATGAATTGCTGCTTCATACTATTCAGGAGCACCAGGAATTTTATGATGATTATCATAAATTTTTTGAAGTGACAGACAAGATAAGGGCTATGAATCCGGTGGGATATCTGTTGTCAAAGGAATTTTATGAAGAATTTGGCGCATATATGAAAGACTTTTATAGTATGTTGGAATATTACAGACATGAATCTGAGGAAAAACAGAAAGTAATTGATGGAATGTCTGATATGCTGGAAGTGAAAACTCAGGAAAATCTCGCACTTGGAGAAAAGTACAGCCATGACTGTGAGCTGTTGACAAATCAAATTCGAAGTCTGGAGGCTAAGCTTGAATATATTCAGTCCTGTAAGGCATACAGAGCATTTCTGCAAAAAAAAGTAGAGGAAAGATTTAAGTAGGCGTATGATGAAAGTAACAGTAATAATTCCAAACTACAACGGAATTGAATATCTCAAGGAATGTCTAAAGTCTTTGAAAGCTCAGACCTTCAAGGACTTTACTGTAATTGTAGTTGATAATTGTTCCACAGACGGCAGCCCTGAATATATAAAAAAATATTATCCTGAAATCAGATTATTTGAGATGGATAAAAACTATGGCTTCAGTGTGGCTGTAAATAAGGGGATTCGAAAAAGCAGGACTCCTTATGTGATTTTGTTAAATAATGATACCGTTGTTCACAAAAACTACATGAATGAGTTGTATAATCACATAAATTCCTCAAAAAAAATTTTTTCTGTAAGCAGCAGAATGATTTCCTATTATAATAGAGGAATAATAGATGATGCCGGAGATTTGTATTCCGTTGTGGGATGGGCGTTTCAGCAGGGAATTGGACAGCCGGTGGAAAAGTTTGACACTCCGTGCAGGGTATTTTCGGCCTGTGCAGGAGCTGCTATCT
This sequence comes from uncultured Lachnospiraceae bacterium, assembly GCA_910585215.1. Classification (GTDB taxonomy): domain Bacteria; phylum Bacillota; class Clostridia; order Lachnospirales; family Lachnospiraceae; genus CAG-303. Next base: position 1,386 of record CAJUDQ010000016.1, read on the forward strand.
ACAGACGGGAGGTGTTTAAAAAAATAGGTCTATTTGATGAGATGCATTTTGCATATCTCGAGGATATTGATGTAGGATATCGTGCAAGAATAGAGGGCTACCGTAATGAGTACTGTCCATCAGCAATGGTATATCATATTGGAAGCGCTACAAGCGGCTCAAAATACAATGATTTTAAAGTAAGGCTTGCTGCAAGAAATTCGGTGTATCTGAATTATAAAAATATGCCGTTTTTACAGCTTGCAATAAACTTTTTTCCGCTTCTTGCAGGGACTGCTGTAAAGGCGGTATTTTTTCAAAAGAAGGGATATGGAAGTGTTTATTGCAGAGGAATTCTGGAGGGACTGAGAACTGTGCATAATTGTCGTAAAGTAAAGTTTAGATGGAAAAACCTGATAAATTATATCATAATTGAAGGCGAGCTGATAAAAAATACTTTTCTATATGCGAAGGATTTTCTGGCAAGACATGAACCATGTAGGAGATAATGATGATAAAAGATAATCAGAAGTTTTTAAACAGGCTCCATCTGGTATTGGATATACTTATTGTAATTCTATCCTATATGCTGGCATGGTATCTGAAATTTAAGAGTATTTTCTTTGAAGGTATAGAGTCAAAGCTTGGCTTTGCCGATTATATGCTGGCGCTTATCTGGATTGTTCCGCTGTTTCTTCTGATGTATTCCGCTTGCAGCCTGTACTCTCCAAAGAGAGTGATGGGACGCAGGGTTGAGATAAGCAAGATTGTTCAGGCAAATTCGCTTGGAGTCATGCTGATACTTACGATTCTGTTTATTACAAGACAGGAACATTTCTCCAGACAGATGACATTTATCTTTTATATTATAAATATCATTCTGGGAGTAGCAGTAAGACTTGGGATTCATACATTGCTTCGGGCCATGCGCAAGCAAGGCTTCAATCAGAAACATATTCTGCTGATTGGTTACAGTCAGACTGCAAAGGGATATATAGACAGAATTCGTGCAAATCCTCAGTGGGGCTATACAATTGTAGGTATTTTGGATGATAATATTGTAAGTGGAAAAGAGTACAGAGGAGTGAAGATTCTGGGCAGGATTGCAAATCTTGAGGTGATTCTTCCGGAAAACAGACTGGATGAAATTGCTATTACACTGGGACTGAGTGAATATAACAAGCTGGAACATATTGTGGCCGAATGTGAGAAGTCAGGAGTTCATACCAAGTTTATTCCTGACTATATGAAGATTATTCCAACCAAGCCCTATACAGAAGATTTGATGGGACTTCCGGTAATCAATATCAGATATGTGCCACTTTCCAATACTTTTAACAGTTTCGTAAAAAGATGTGTAGATATTTTTGGTGCTCTTGTTGGGATTGTTCTGTTTTCACCAATTATGCTGATTGTAGCGGTTCTGATTAAAGCTACTTCAAAAGGACCACTTATCTATAAGCAGGACAGAGTCGGATTGCATAATAAACCATTTAAAATGTACAAGTTTCGTTCTATGGTAGTGCAAAAAGAAACGGAAGAAAAGAAATGCTGGACTACAAAAGGAGATGCAAGGGTGACATCTGTAGGAAAGTTTATCAGAAAGACAAGCATAGATGAGTTACCACAGTTTTTTAATATTCTGAAAGGGGATATGAGTCTGATTGGACCAAGACCAGAACGGCCGTTTTTTGTAGAGAAATTTAAAGAAGAGATTCCAAGATATATGGTAAAGCATCAGGTGAGGCCGGGGCTGACCGGCTGGGCTCAGGTCAACGGCTACAGGGGTGACACTTCTATTATGAAACGGATAGAATATGACCTGTATTATATAGAAAACTGGACACTTGGTTTTGATATCAAGATATTATTTCTGACTTTTTTCAAGGGGTTTGTAAATAAAAACGCATATTAAATATTTTTTTGCTTGACATCGATAAGGATGAAAGGTAAACTGTAATGGGATTGTAACTGATACTATACAGATATTAGGAAAATAAGAATCCTGAATATCAGAAAAAATTTTAGAGAATACTAAACAGCGAAGGGGAAAATAATTATGAGCAGAACAAATAATATGGATGATTTTGAATTTATTGACTATGACAACAATGCAAAGACCAGCACACAAAAAGGAAAACATTCGAAAAAGAAAAAAAAGAGAGGATTTCTGCAAAAGCTGGTGATAACGATAGAAGCATTAGTTGCATTATTATTTGCATTAGTGATTGTGTTGTATGCTACCCCAAATATGACCAGCAAAATACTAAACTCTACATGGGGACAGAAGTTTTTAAAGTCCTCCATAGGACAGAGTTTTATGGCTGGAATGGTAGATAAAGAGGGATATGACAATGTTTTTGATTCAGATTTTATCAAAGAAGATATCAAGACCAATGATGAACTGGATTTAAGCATTTTGGATGATTATATGAATATCGCATTGTTTGGACTGGACAACGGTACTGCAAAGGACCGTGTCGAAGGGGGAGACAGTTGCGACTGTATTATGATTTTAAGTATTCATAAGGAAACGAGCGATGTAAAGATTTTATCTATTTATCGTGATACTTATCTCAAGATTATAAATAATGATGGCAGTTTTAGAAGTTTTTATAAAGTAAACAGTTCCTACGGCGGCAGCAAAGGAGGCGCAGGGGCAATTGTCAATACTTTAAATAAAAATCTGGATTTGAATATTCAGGATTACGTTATGGTAAATTTTAATGGAATTGCAACCATTATTGATTTACTGGGCGGTATAGAAGTAAATATTACAGAAGATGAAATGAATTATATTAATGGATATTTGACAGAGACAAGAGAAATTACAGGAATTGATTCGCCGGATGTGACTACTTTTGGAGAAAATATTCATCTGAACGGTTTGCAGGCAACTGCATACAGCCGTATCCGTTATACTGCGTTTTATAATGAGGATGGAACCTCGGTGAACAACGATTATGGACGTGCTGCAAGACAGCGAAATGTTATTACAAAAATGGTAGGAAAGGCAAAGGATGCAGGAGTTCAGAATGTAATGAAGATGTGTGATGAAATTTTCCAGTCAGAAGAGAAAATTTTCAAGACAAGCATTCCATATGAAGATGTAATAAAGCTGATACCAATTGTATTGAATTTTTCTTTTGGAGAAACAGGGGCGTTCCCATTTACTCTTACTACAACAAGGGATTTGCATATTACACTTCCAAGTGGAGATACGGTTATTGCCTCGGGATTGGATTACAATGTTATTCAGCTTCATAAATTCCTCTTTCCGGAAGAAAGATATACACCGTCTTCTACTGTATCTGATATCAGTCAGGATATCTATAATGAAACAGGTGCAAAAACAGTAAAACTGGAAGATTATGCCGGAACCGAATAGTATGAAAAAAGAACTGTCATGTAAAAAAATCATGGCAGTTTTCTTTATTTTTTATTGATTTGTCAGGAAATTTAATATAACATAAAATAAACAATCTTTCTTCACACATTTAACACAAACCCTTGTTAAAATTCAAACTATGATAAACAAACAGAGATTTATTCAGGAAAGTGAGGAATATAGAATGGATAATAATTTTAATCGTCTGAACGGAAATCATGAAACCGGAAATTATCAGACAGAAAATAATGAAATGCAAAATCATGAAATGCAAAGGGATGGTGCATCTGAAAGAGTCTTTTCTATGCAGGGGACTCCGGAAAATATAACAGAATCATCTGTCCAGAACGAGGCAGTCCAAAATAGTGAAACAAAAAGCAGCACAACAGAGGCTTCCACAGATTTTTATATGGAATCAACTGATTCCGCAGTGCAAAGTAATACACCAGATACAGACACAATGTATCGCTATGGAAGAAATTTTAATAACAGCACTGTTTATGAAACAAATGATACTTCCCGCACCTTTAATAATGCCGCCTATGATCAAAACTATACTTCTTCACAAAGCACAGGGGCAGAGGAGCATGCATGGCAACCGGGAACTGGAGCCGCTTATGCAGAGGCAAACGGGCAGAAAAAAAAGAAGGTAAAAAGAAAAAAAGAAAAGAAGCCATTAACTATGGGAAGAGTAGTACGGACTTGTGTTGCATTTCTTGTAATTACAGTATTGCTGAATGCAGGGATTATCTATGCTGCATTTCGAATGAATCTGGGCGATTATGTGAGTGCATCGGACTATAAAAAGGGAACATCGATTCTTTCCACACAAAGTGGGATTAACAATAAGCTTGAAAGTAGCTCAGATATCATAACCGCTGACAATTCACCTTCCGGAATTCTTTCCGTCAGAGATGTTGCAAAAGCAGTACTGCCGTCAGTTGTTTCCATTACCAGCACATCTATTTACCAGTCAAGCATGAACCCGTTTATGTATGGAGGAACTTATCAGGTGAAGGGGGCAGGTTCTGGTATTATTATCGGAACAAATGATACAGAGCTTTTAATTGCAACAAACAATCATGTCGTAGAAGATACCACAAATCTTACAGTAGAATTTGTTGACGGAACATCTGTTGATACTGCATATATTAAGGGAACAAATTCTTCTAATGATATTGCAGTAATTGCAGTGAAGCTCAGCGAAATTACAGAAGATACAAGCAGTGCGATTCGTATCGCCACGCTGGGAGATTCTGATGAACTTGAAATTGGAGATCAGGTAATTGCCATTGGAAATGCCCTTGGTTTTGGACAATCTGTAACTGTCGGATATGTCAGCGCTTTAAACAGAGAGTTAACGGTAGAGAATACCACGATTAAAGCAATTCAGACAGACGCTTCTATTAATGGCGGAAACAGTGGGGGAGCCCTGATTAATCTGAAAGGTGAGGTAATCGGTATTAATTTTGCAAAACAGTCTTCAAATGGCTCTTCTTCTTCAAGCACGGTAGAAGGTATGGGATATGCAATTCCTGTTTCACAGGCAAGAGATATTATTAATGAACTGATGAACAGAGAGGTGAGAGACAAGGTAGACGAGGATAAAAAAGGATATATGGGTATTGAGTCCGCTATCTCGATTGATTCTTCCGTAAATCAGATGTACAATATTCCAGTAGGTGCATATTTGAAGAAGATTACAGAGAATGGTCCGGCAGATAAGGCAGGTATTCAGATTGGAGATGTAATTATTGCCATAGATGGCCAGGAAGTTCGTTCTTATGATGATGTACAAAATCAGATGAGCTATTATGCTGCAGGGGATTTTGTAACACTTACCATTATGAGAGCGAATGGCAACCGGTACGAAGAAAAACAGATAGAAGTAAAAAATCTTCTTACTCGTGATGAATTAGAAAGACTGATAGACTAATAGTTATAAATTAACAGTGAAAAATAGCAAACTTCACTTTACCAATCAATAAAAATAAGTTAAAATAGGTAGGACAAATATGTTCTATCTATTTTAACATTGTAGAATTTAAAGACTGTAAAAACTCAATGTTATGAAAGAGCAGATTCTTTTAATGGAGGATAAAATGAATAAAGAATACAATGATGAGTATGAAAAGGTGTGTTATTTATGCAAAAGGTCAGAGAGCAAAGCCGGAAAGATGATGATGATGCCGGGAAATATATGTGTGTGTTCGGATTGTATGCAGAAAACCTTTGATACTGTAAGCAATACTGATTTTTCAAAGCTGAATATGGGAGATTTTCCAGGGATAAATGTTTTTACACAAATGTTTGCAGATACATCAAAGCAGGAAGAACAGAAGCTGAAGAAAGAAGCTGCCGTAACTATAGAAAAGGGGGAAGAGAGCAAAGAAGAAAAAGAGGAAAAAGACAAAAAGCAGAACGGAAATGGAATGAATGGTTTTCCGAATATCGGTTTTTTAAATCTTGCAGATTTTCCGGGCATACCAGGAAGACAGAAAGTCAAAAGAAGACCAAAGGGAGAGAAAACAGAACCGCTGATTGATATTAATAAAATACCTGCTCCGCATAAAATAAAGGAAAAACTGGATGAGTATGTCATCGGGCAGGAACAGGCAAAAAAAACGATTAGTGTGGCAGTTTACAATCATTATAAAAGAATTGCCCGACAGTCACAGATGGAAGACATCGAGATAGAGAAATCCAATATGTTGATGATTGGACCAACAGGATGTGGAAAAACCTATCTTGTAAAAACGCTCGCAAAGCTTCTGGATGTGCCGCTTGCAATTGCAGATGCCACCTCTCTGACAGAGGCGGGATATATTGGAGATGACATAGAAAGTGTTGTTTCCAAGCTTCTTGCTGCTGCTGACAATGATGTTGACAGGGCAGAGATTGGTATTATTTTTATTGATGAGATTGACAAGCTTGCAAGAAAACGGAATACCACAACAAGGGATATCAATGGAGAGGCTGTTCAACAGGGACTTTTAAAGGTTCTGGAAGGCAGTGAAGTGGAAGTTCCGGTAGGGGCCAACAGTAAAAATGCAATGGTGCCTCTTACTACAATTAATACAAAAAATATTTTGTTTATCTGTGGAGGTGCTTTTCCCGAGCTTGATGAAGTGATTAAAAGAAGGCTGAATACAGAAAGTTCCATAGGTTTTAAGGCGGATTTAAAGGATAAGTATGACAACCAAGATGTGCTTTCAAAAGTAGCAGTGGAGGATATCAGAAATTTTGGCATGATACCGGAGTTTATCGGACGTCTTCCAATTATCTTTACTTTGCAGGAGCTTACAAGAGATATGATGGTTCAGGTATTAAAAGAGCCGAAAAATGCGATTTTAAAGCAATATCAGAAGCTTCTGGAACTTGATGAAGTAAAATTGGAATTTGATGAAGGTGCCATGGAAGCAGTCGCTGAGAAGGCATTGGAAAAAAAGACCGGTGCAAGGGCGTTGAGGGCAGTTTTAGAAGAATATATGCTGGATATTATGTATGAAATACCAAAGGATGACAATATTGGAAAGGTGACGATTACAAGGGATTATATAGAAAAAAAAGGTGGTCCTGTGATTGAATTGAGAGGATAATAAAACTGGAGCGCGTTGATGTCTGAAATATCAGCTTCGCTCCAGTTCGTCATTAATATTGCATATGATTTTGTTTGTCAGCTCTATCATAAGCTGTTTTTCTTCCGTTGAAACTCCACGGAAAAGAATTGAGTTTATCTTTTCTTTGATTAAGACGACCTGATTTGCAACAGGCTGTCCCTGTTCGGTTATTTTTATGTGTACATACCTTCTGTCCGAAGGGTCAGGGACCAGTTCAATCAGTTGCTTTGTGTGAAGACTTTCAATCGATTTGGAAACATGCGCCTTGGAAACATAGATGAAATTCGAGATATCTCTCGCGGTGTCATACTCGCCGGAGTGCGACAGAAAATATAATACATCAATATCTATTTTCTTCAGGTCATATTCAGTCATCAGCTGGTCGTAGCATTTTTCATACAATCGTTTAAACTGCTGCCCCATAATAAGAAATTCAAATTTATCATTCATAGAAACGCACACTCTCTGGGTTAATTCGGAATTGGTTCATCGGGAAATAGCCACCCATAAGCTAATTATAACTCAAAAAAAGCAGAAGTCAATGAAATCTTTAGATTGTTTTTATTTTATTTTTATCAAATGGAAACATAAGGTTCACATATGGAAATTAAGCTTGTAGAAAGATAAAATGGTAAAAAAATTTATCTGTGGAATTTAACAGAGAACTTCAAGAAAAGATTTATTAAAAATAATCAAAAAAATTGACTTATAATTTGATGAAAAAGATTGTTCAATTAGGAGGATTTTATGAGACAGAAACTAGCACGTTTTATGTATGGAAGATATGGGGTGGATAAGTTTTGCCGGACATTGGTGACAACAGCGTTAATATTGCTGGTGATTTCAACGTTTGCAAGGAGCAATCTGCTGTATTTTTTATCTTTGGGAGTTCTGGTTTATTCCTATTACAGAGCGTTTTCAAAAAATATACAGGCAAGATATAAGGAAGCGATGGGGTATGAGAGATTGAAAGGAAGAGTTAAGAGGATACCACAGAGAATCAGAGAGATGAGAACGCATAAAATTTTCAGGTGTACAGGATGCGGGCAGAAGATTCGTATTCCAAGACATAAAGGAAATGTGGAGATTACATGTCCAAAGTGTAAGAATGTGTTTCGGGGGAGAACATAAAAGGGGCTGTTGCAAAATAATAGTCAGACACAATATATCGTTTATCGACAGGGAATAATAACGTATATATTGTGCCTGAATCTATTTTTACAACAGTCTCTTTTATGTGTTTTTTTCAACTATTTTTTATACCAACACCTTTGAAAGAAACTCTTTAAGTCTTCCATTCTGCGGATTTGCAAAAAACTCTTTCGGAGAATTCTCCTCCTGAATCACCCCTTCATTAATAAACATTACTCGACTTGCAACTTCCCTTGCAAATCCCATTTCATGTGTTACAACCACCATTGTCATTCCTTCCTTTGCCAGCTCCTTCATGAGATTTAGCACCTCCCCAACCATTTCGGGGTCCAGTGCTGAAGTAGGCTCATCGAAAAGTATAACGTCTGGATTCATCGCCAAAGAGCGTGCAATGGCAATTCTTTGTTTCTGTCCGCCTGACAGCATGGAAGGATAAGAGTTCGCCTTATCAGGAAGCCCAATTCGTTCCAAAAGCTGCATTGCCTTTTTGTCCGCCTCTGTACTTTCCATTAAACCAAGCTTTACTGGCGCTAGCATAATGTTCTGTTTTACAGTCATATTGGCAAACAGATTAAACTGCTGAAACACCATTCCTATTTTTTCACGGATTTTATTAATATCCACAGATTTATCAGTGATATTGGTTCCTTCAAATAAAATCTTGCCAGAAGTAGGAGTTTCCAGAAGATTCAGTGAACGGAGAAAGGTAGACTTTCCACAGCCAGATGGACCAATAATTGCAATTACTTCTCCCTTGGAAATAGTGGTAGTAATTCCCTTTAATACCTCATGTTCTCCAAAGGATTTTTTTAAATTGTTTACTCTAATTAAAATATTATCGCTCATTGTTTCTCATCCTCCTTTCAAGCTTGTTTACTCCTGCAGATAACAGCAGTACAAGTACAAGATAAATCAGAGCTACAGCAAGCAGAGGTAAAAGCGCTTCGTAGGTGATACTCTGAATAATCACACCACCTCTTGTAAGGTCGGAAAGACCGATATAGCCGCTGATAGAGGTTTCCTTTAACAGTACAATAAATTCGTTGCCCAAGGCTGGAAGAATATTTTTAATTGCCTGCGGCATAATAATATGTATCATGGTCATGCGATAGGTCATGCCAAGACTTCGGCCGGCTTCAAACTGTCCCTCATCAACTGCCATAATTCCAGAACGGACTACCTCGGCAACATATGCAGCAGAGTTCAGACCAAAAGATATAATGGCTACAAGAATTTTGTTAATGTCTATAGAGGCAAAGATAACATAATAAATGATCAAAATCTGTACCATAACAGGAGTGGCTCTCATAATAGTAAGATATAGTTTACAGATAAAGTTTAATATCTTAAAGCTGCCATTTTTATCATGACTGGTTCGAATAATAGCCATTAAAAATCCAAGAATAATACCAATTATAGTTGCAAATACAGTAATAATCAATGTATTTAACAAGCCTTTAGTCAAATATTGCCATCTCTGGTCAACGATAAAGTTTTCTTTAAATTTTTCAGCAAACGAAAGTTTTTCTGTTTTGGTATTTGGGTCCTTTATAATGATTACCTGTTTGGAAGTAGTGTAGGAATCTGTAAAATCAATTGATTTAAGCCGGTCTTCATTTACTGTCATGCCAGCAGCACCTACATCTGCCTTGCCAAACTGAACTGCACTGATAATCGCCTCAAATTCCATATCTTCGATTTTTAGTGTCATGCCCAGTCTATCACAGATCGCTCTCATAATGTCGACATCCAAACCAGTAATTTCTCCATTTTCATAATATTCATATGGTGGAAATTGTGCATTGGTAGCCATGACAAGAGTACCGTTTGGCCGTTCAATATCCTGAATCTGATAAGGAGTTTTTCCTTTTTCCTCATCGGTTCCCGTGTAATTTTTTTCTAATAATTCAAGTGTTTTATCTGCCTTTATTTCAGCCAGAGCAGCGTTTAACTTTTCCTTTAATTCCGAATTTTCTTTTGCAATGCAAATCGCATAATCTTCTATGACAAATTCTTCTGAAAGAATGATTAAATCTTTATTTTTTTCTGCAAATACCTTTGCCGGTTCTTCGTCAATAATCACACAATCAATTTTATTTTGTCTTAATGCCTGTATGGCGTCTACACCCTTGTTATACTTTTCTACAACACTTCCGGCATCGTCGCCCTCATAATCATCGGCATAGATGGCACCGGTGGTTCCAATCTGTACGCCTATTTTGCTGCCAGGCAAGTCATCTACAGATGTAATTTCTTTTTTCTGGCTGCATGATGCAAGTAATAGCATACATAAAAAAATGGGAAACAATAGTTTCAGTTTTTTCATAAAATATCCTCCTGCTGTGATTTTGGCTGCCAAAAAGCCGTAACAGTGCTTTAAAAAGCGGCCTTTGCATATCATATCACAAACAGAGAGGGGGTGCAAGTTATATTTCTCCGCCCTTTCTAAGTACATCAAAGGAATTGTATACATCCAGTGTTCCATAACCCCATTGTCTGGATGGATAAGTTTCTCCCAGTTTTCGGATGGCTCCTCGAATCAGAGAAGATTTGATATTAATAGAGGTAATAAGGGGAGAGTTTCTGTTTGTCACTGCCCAGGTAAGAAACTGTGCACAGGCACCAGCTGTAATGGCAGCTGCCAGACTGGTTCCACTGCGCTGCTCATATCCTCCTCTCAGATTGGGACCTGTAACAGAGGTACATGGCGCACAAATATCAGGCTTGTAAGCACCGATTCTGGTAAAACCTCTTCCAGCATCCTGATAAAAAGCGCCAGTTACTGCATCATATCCAGATATCGTTATTACATTACTTGCAGAGGATGGACCTGTAAGTGTAATATTGGGGTCGGGTTTTAAAAAATATGCATTATTGCCAATAAAGTTTACACCCGGAAGATAGGCATCAAAGATAGAATTGTCAATATTCGAGTAAACATTTATTTTCCATATACCTTCAGTAGGTGTTTTCAGTTTTAAGATAATGACCTCATCTGTTGTAGAAGAATCTACCAGTTCATAATCAACTACTACTGTGGTTCTGTCAAAAATAAAATTATAGGTTTGGGTGGTTTGAAGTCTTGCAGGAATTCTTGGAAGAGCTTCTCCAGTAGGGGATTCAATACTGACAGACAAAACTGCAGGATTTTGTCCCCAGATTTCTAATATAATACCAGAAACATTATTAGATACAGACAATTCCACTAAATCCGGCTGTGAAACACTAGCAATCAGGCCATGATAGTGTTGTCGGCTGTTTCCTTCATTTCCGGTAGGAACACAGATACAAAAACCCGGCAGGGAAGAAATAGAATTCATAGTATAAGAAAGAGAAGAAAAGCCGTCATGACCACCCAGATTTGTACCAAGTCCAAAGGGAATTGACATAGGAAGGCCAAATTCTACGGAACATCGGCGCATATAATTTAAACCGAGCATAATATCGTTTTCCTGATAGGCAGGTACATTGTCATTAATAAAATAAAAATCTCTCAAAAATTTTTTGGCTGGTTTTAATTTTACAACAATTATTTTGGCTTCAGGCACTGCCCCTGTAAAATCATTTGCAGGGTCTGCAGACCCTGCGGTTACTCCTGTAAGAAAGGTGCCATGTCCTGTACTGTCGGTGGTATTTACAATGTCCAAAGGCTTTTCAGCTTTCAGTGCCTGATTAATATCATCTTCTGTATATTCTGTTCCATAGTTGATACCCTGAGGAGGAGGGCCTGCATTTGTTGTCTGGTCCCAGATTCTTAAAATTCTGGTTTTTCCATATTCATCGATAAAGGCGGGATGAGTATAATCAATTCCGCTATCAACAACACCAATTAGAACACCTTGCCCTTTCAGATTTAAAACTGGTTGATTGGCAAGTTGTGTTATTCCCGAAATATCCAGGGCAGTGGTGGACATTTCACCATATAGTTTTGGCAGCATTCCATAGGAAATTTGGTTGATAAAGGTTTCGCTTAATGCATTTACAGGAGAATATATAGTAAAGTAGCGACCATTATTCTGCTGGTAGCAGACACCATGTAAATATTCCATCAGTTCGGGAGTCATAAAAAAAGATAAGACATTAAATTCTGTGATTTCTTCGGAAAGAATCAGTTCGCGGCAGTTATCATCCATAAAAATATCCTGAAGATCGGAAGAGCACACGTCTGAACTCC
>CAJUDQ010000016.1:13708-25281 GCA_910585215.1 uncultured Lachnospiraceae bacterium
AAAAAAAAAAAAAAATTATTCTTTTTTTATAAAAATTTTTTTGATATGCATTGCAATAACCCTGTTTTGTGATAAAATGTTAAAGGTATACTTCCTGTGAAATAAAATGTCTGAAAGGAGATATTGACAAATATGGCAAATAAATTTTATGCAGTAAAAAAAGGAAGAATAACAGGAATATTTAATTCATGGGAGGAATGTAAAAAACAGATAGAAGGGTTTTCTGGAGCTGCTTATAAAAGTTTTCTGACAGCAGAAGATGCAGCAAAGTATCTGGGGTGGGGACAAGACAGGCAGGAAAAAATAACCTCCTGTATGATTGTTGCATATGTAGATGGGAGTTATAATATTGAAACAGAAGAGTATGGCAGTGGTGTAGTGATTTTAGATGGGGAAAAGGAACTCTATCTGCAGCAGAAGGGAAATGATTCTGATATGGCAGTTATGAGGAATGTGGCTGGAGAGATACTTGCATCCGAGCTTGCCATGAAATATGCTGCAGAGCATAAATATGAATCTCTTGAAATTGTATATGATTATGAAGGAATCGCAAAATGGTGCCTTGGAGAATGGAAAACAAATAAGGAGGGGACAAAACATTATAAGGAGGTTTATGACAAATATAGTCAGTACATAAAAATAAAATTTACCAAAGTCAAGGGCCATTCAGGGGATAAATATAATGACAAAGCAGATATGCTTGCAAAAAAAGCGGCAGGTATTGGATAAAAAAGATAATTAATTTCAAAAGAAGGGCATAGAATAAAATGAAGAAAGTAAAGGATTTCTTATTAGATAATAAGAAAAGAGTAGTTATGTTGGCTGTAATTATAGTTAGTATCGCTGTAATTTTCGCTCTTGTGGCAGTAATGTCACGAAAAGAGAGCAAAGGGAATGAGGCTGACAAGGATTTGGAGATAACAACATTAGCAGATGAAGAAACTATTGCTATGGAAGATGCTACTGCCGACAGGGAAATAGGCAATATAGATGAGGAGGTTTCGAGTCAGGAGATTGAGACCAAAGATGCACTGCCTTATATGATAAAAGTAAATCGGATACAAAATTGTATTACAATTTATAAAAAGGATAAAAAAGGAGAATATACTGTTCCACATAAAGCGATTGTGTGTTCAGTAGGAAAAAAACTGGGTGATACTCCTTTGGGTGATTTTACCACGCTTATTAGCTATGAATGGCTTTTAATGGTGGATGGCTCCTATGGACAGTTTGCTTATCGGTTTTATGGCTCGATTCTGTTTCATTCGGTTCCTTATTTTTCAAGGGATAAAAGTGATTTGGAGTATAAACAGTTTAATAAGCTTGGAGAAGCAGCATCCCTTGGCTGTGTGAGGGTATGCGTAAGAGATGCTATCTGGTTGATTGAAAATTGTCCAGTGGGAACACCAGTAGTTGTATATGATGATGAAACTTCACCGGGACCTTTGGGGAAACCAGAAATGATAAAGATACCGGAAAACAGTCCAAACCGTGGATGGGACCCGACAGACCCGGATCCAAAAAATCCATGGCATCAGTGCAAACCGGAAATTACAGTGGATTCTTCTGTGAATATTGCAGTAAATAAATATTCACTGGATACAATTGTAGAAAGAATTGGAGCAACGGCAAAGGATACCTGTGGAAATGATGCAACGGCAAAGATAAAGGCAAGTGGAAAAGTTGATTTTAACAAGCTTGGAACTTATACGCTGGTGCTTACCATAAAGGATGCAATAGGAAGAACAGATACAAAAACGGTAACCGTCAATGTACAGGAAACAGAGGTGACAACGCCAAAGCCAACCACTGTAAAACCAAGACCAACAACTACGCCGGCAGAAACAACTACACCAGAAGAAAGTACTACCATGCCGGAGACATCAACTCCTGTACCAACGCCAAAGCCGACCCCTACGCCGACTCCGCAGCCAACTACCAAAAAACGGACAGTTACTTTAAAGATGAACAGTACTTCTATTCGTATTTTGGCAGGACAATATACAAAGATAAGTGATGTGATAAAGGCAATGGGCTGCTCAGCAGTGTATTCTGACGGCAAGGTCATAAGCGATGCTTCAGGTTCTACGGCGGTTATTTCAGGAGAGTACAATTTAAATAAAGAAGGAACCTATACTTTGCAGCTTTGCTATACAGACAGCAGTGGAATAAAAAGTCCAGATGTAAAAGTGGCAGTTACAGTATATGCCAATCCGGTTACACTTATGGTAAACAATAAAACAATAGAAGTAACAGCCGGAGAATACGCAAAAGTATCAGATATATTCAGCAAAATGGGAATTACGGCTGTGGATTCCAGAGGAAATACGATAAATAATGCGGCTTCTGAAGTGAAATATTCAGGAAATGTGGATATCAACACACCAGGAAATTATGAATTGATTTTGTCTGTTACTGACAAATATAATGTTGCCAGCAGCGGTGTTCATGTTACCATTTCTGTGCTGGAGGCAGAAACAGACACAGATACAGAAATGGATACAAAATAATAGATACAATGTAATAGATGCAATGTAATATTATGCGGAAAGTAACGCCGTATACAGTATAAAATGGTATATGACAGTAAAACAATATTAAAAATTCAGTGAAGGGATTTTATGGAGAATTTTTTTCGGAAAATCATTTCTCAAAAGATAATCTTTAAAATCTTCTGGGGAGCGTTGCTGGCTCTGTCTCTCGGCACAGCCTTGATGGCAGGGCAGGCGGCGAACTCAGGCAATCATTTAAAGGGAGCATATAGTCAAAAGGGAATGTATAGCCAAATGGAGACAAAAAAGCTGCCGATTTATTCTGTAAATACAGAGGATAAACTGGTGGCTTTGACTTTTAACTGTGCATGGAATATTGACGACCTTGACAGTATATTGAGTACTTTAAAAAAGAATGAGATTCGGGCATCATTTTTTATGACAGGAGAATGGGTGGAAAATTATCCAGATGCTGTAAAGAAAATTGCGAAAGCAGGGCATGATTTGGCAAGTCATGGAGACGGACATAAGCATATGAACAGTTTGTCAAAGGAAGAATGTATGCAGGAGATTTATGGGGTACATAAAAAGGTGTTTGAACTGACAGGAGTGGAGATGGATTTGTTCCGGCCGCCTTATGGAGAATATAATGATACTGTGATTATGGCAGCACAGGAGAGTGGATACTATCCGATTCAGTGGAGTGTTGACAGTCTGGACTGGAAAAACTATGGAGTAAAGGAAATGACGGAACGGGTGGTGGAACATAAAGCACTGGAAAACGGTGCGATTGTGCTTATGCATAATGGTACAGATTATACTGCAAAGGCGCTGCAAGGAATTATCGACGGTCTGAAAAATAAGGGATATCAGTTTGTATCAGTGTCTGAGCTGATTATCAGAGAGGGGTATGAAATTGACCATGCGGGGAGGCAGGTGAAAAAATAAATTTTTCTTGCGTAAATTTTTAAATTATGTTAGAATACATAAATATAACGGGATATGCAATGGGGCATAGTAATCAAAAGGATTATTATGCCTTTTTTGTATCTCCGTTTCATATAGCACTTTTATGCAGTCAGCCAGAGACTGTCTGTATAAAAAATAAATCTATAGAGTAATTTCCTGCGGAATAAACAGCCGTAATGCGGCAGAAAAGAGGTTATAAATGTATACAAAAAATACGATTATGAAACTGGTAGAAGAGGAGGATGTTGAATTTATCCGTCTTCAGTTTACTGATATTTTTGGAATGATGAAAAATATGGCTGTTACTTCGGGACAGCTTCAAAATGCAATCGAGCATGGATGTCTGTTTGACGGAGCAGCGGTTGACGGACTTGCGAGACCAGAGGAATCCGATATGTATTTAAAACCGGACCTTGATACAATGGCGGTATTTCCATGGAGACCGCAGCAAGGCAAAGTGGCAAGACTTATCTGTGATGTGATGAAACCGGATGGAAGGCCGTCAGAGGGGGATTCCAGATATATTTTAAAAAAAGTAATTCGGGAAGCAAAGGACCTTGGATATACATTTAATGTCGGGCCGGAATGTGAGTTTTTTCTGTTTCATACCGATAATGATGGCCTGCCGACAAGAGTCACCCATGAACAGGCGGGATATTTTGATTTAAGTCCTCTGGATTTGGGAGAAAATGCAAGGCGGGATATTATTCTGAATTTGGAAGAAATGGGATTTGAAATTGAATCCTCTCATCATGAAATCGCTCCGGCACAGCATGAGATTGATTTTAAATATGGAGATGCGTTAAAAACAGCAGATAATATTATGACATTTAAACTGGCAGTAAAGTCTATTGCAAAGCAGCATGGACTTCATGCTACCTTTATGCCAAAGCCAAAATCTGGATGGAATGGTTCCGGTATGCATACTCATATGTCATTGTCCAAAAATGGAATTAATATTTTTGAGGATTCAGAGGATGAAAATGGACTGAGCAGGGAGGCGTATTACTTTATTGCAGGAATTATGAAGCATATACGGGGAATGTCTCTGATTTTAAATCCTGTGGTAAATTCTTACAAAAGGCTGATTCCGGGGTATGATGCGCCGGTTTATATTTCATGGTCAAGAATAAACAGAACTCCTCTTATCCGTATTCCGGCTGCAAAGGGACATGGAACCAGAATCGAGCTTCGCAGTCCTGACCCTGCCTGCAATCCATATCTTGCATTGGCGCTTTGTCTGGCAGCAGGACTGGATGGAATCTCGAATCAGCTTGTATGTCCTCCACCAGTGAACCGAAATCAATATCAGATGACGGAAAAAGAGGTGGAAAGTCTTGGAATAGAAAGACTTCCGGGAAATCTGCATGAAGCAGTCAGAGAATTTCAGAAGGATGAGTTTGTGCAGAGTGTACTGGGAAAACATATTTCGGAGCAGTATATAGAATTGAAACTGAAAGAATGGCGACAATATGAAGCTGAGGTTACAGACTGGGAGATTCAGAAGTATCTGTATAAAATTTAAATAAAAAGTCGAGGTGTTTTATGGCTCATATTGTAGTGGCATTCCCTAAAATAGAGGATGCAGTCAGCATTAAAAATTTATTAATGAAAAACGGTTATCTGGTTGCGGCCGTATGCACCTCGGGCGCAAAGGTTTTAAGTACAATAGACAGCTATAATGAAGGCATTGTTGTATGCGGATATAAACTGAAGGATATGATATACAGCGAGCTTCGGGCAAATATGCCAGCAGAATTTGAGATGCTTTTGCTGGCATCGGCGACAAAAATCAATGGAATGAATTATGAGGGTGTAATACCAGTGACTATGCCGCTGCGGGCAGGAGATTTGATAAATACGGTAGCCATGCTTTCTATAAATATTGAAAGACGAAGAAAAAAGCTTAAAAATATACCAAAAAAAAGGTCGGAGGAAGAGCAGAAGACAATTGACAGGGCAAAGGGCATATTGATGGAGAAGCATTGCATGACAGAGGCAGAGGCATATCGGTATTTGCAGAAAACCAGTATGGACAGCGGTACAGGACTTGCAGAGACAGCAGAGATGGTGATTTGCATTATGATAAATTAAGTTGTAGAGTTTTTGAGGATTTGGTTTACAAATAATAGATGTTGTAGTATAATACAGTCATAAATACTATAATATATTGAAAATCAATGAAAAGGAGAGTTTATGGAGAACAGGAAAGAAATCTATCGTTTTGATGCAGATGTTCTGACAGAAATGGATAATTTTGAAAAAGATTTTCTTTCAAATCAGTATAAAAAGGATACATCTGAGAATAAAGGGCCAAATTACAAAAACAAGATAGCAGAGGAAGATAGGAGCGCCTTTTTTGAATATTTGGACAGTGAGTATGCAAAAGAATTTTTGAATTTAAAGTAGATGAAAAAGGAGTTTGTTTTATAAACAGACTCCTTTGACGAATATATTTATATTCAATAAAAAACGGTAATCAGGGAGTGATACATATGGAAACAAATGCAGGACAAAGATATGAGATTGATTATGAGATAATACTGAAATATTATACAATAGAAGAAGTGAAAGAGCGCTTTGGAATCTGGTATTCCGAGGCAAAAAAATTTATTAAGAGAAAGGGACTTTCAGAACATGCAGTAATAAATACCAGACGTTTGGGATATGCGATATGTGATTATTTTGTCGATATGATTAGGATGAAGGAATTTCATGGTATTGAACATGCCAATTTAAATAAGATATATGCCTATAGCTGTTATTGGTTTGTGCGAAGACAGCCTATACAGTTGCTAGACGATATTGGGAATGATGATTTATATATGAATGAGCTTTTTGCAGTTAATAGTTTGGTTGCCAGACTGCGGCGTCATGCTGATAATGCAGATTTAATCAATAAACAAAGTCTTTTGGAACTTGGCAGTTTGTGGCTGTATAATTTTAAATTTAGATTGTTTACTGCTCAGACATTAGAAACCGCAATTTGTTGTTTTTTTGTAGCAAATGGAAATAGGAGCATTGGAAAATGAAGATAGAGCAGCACGATTTTTTGAAAAAATATAATATTGAGGATAAATTTTATCAGTCAGGAGTTTCATGGGATACGTTGTCAGAGATAGCGAAAGATTATGAAGATAAGATAGAAAAGTTTCAAAAAATAGCAGTAGATTATGTAAACCGGTTAAATGGTTTGCCAGAGGTACATTCTGTTCGATTCAGAATAAAGGATGTAGAACATTTGATAGAGAAGATAATCAGAAAAGCGGTTGAATATGAAGAGACAGATAGTGTTTATGATAAAGACACATATCTTTATGAAATTACTGATATTATAGGAATACGGGCACTATATGTATTTAAAAGTGATTATTTGCCATTACATAATACCATTATCAAGAGCTTTAAGAAAAATTTTTGTGAAAAACCTCAGGTGAAATTGAGAGAAGGAGATGATAAAAAAATATATAATGGTTTAAAAAATGTAGAGTTTCAGAGTGATTCCATATATCGTTCCATTCATTATACAATCAGACATACAGAACAGGATATTACTGTTCCGATTGAAATACAGACAAGAAGTATTTTTGAAGAGGGGTGGAGTGAGATAAACCATAAGTTGTTATATAAAAAGAATAATCTGCGCATTGATGAAGAAATATTACTAAAGCAGGCTTCTTCTATTTTGAACTCGCTTGCGGGAGATTGCGATACTCTTGGAGAATTGATGAAGCATATAGTGAATCAGGAAGATGATATTGATTTTATCAAAGACAAATATTTTTTGGAAAGTAACTCAATAATAGAGGATTTGGTAAAAGAGAAAAAATAAACTATAGGAAAATACTGTAAGTCAAGTTATAAATATTAATTTTTGAGAAATATTGAAATTTATTTTAAGAAAAGATATAACTATAAAATGATTATTAGAAGAGGAGAAAAAGATGTTTAAAATTAATAATAATTATTTAAAACTGCCAGGCAGTTATCTGTTTTCAACAATTGGAAAAAAGGTGGCGGGATTTAAAGCAGAACATCCAGATAAGAAGGTAATCAGTCTTGGAATCGGTGATGTTACACAGCCGCTTGCACCTGCAGTTATTTCGGCACTGCACAAGGCAGTGGATGAGATGGGTGCTGCGGAAACTTTTAAGGGATATGCACCGGAGCTTGGCTATGAATTTTTAAGAAAGGCAATTGCCGAGAACGACTATAAATCCAGAGGGGTTGAAATTGCTCTGGATGAAATTTTTGTCAGTGATGGTGCAAAGAGTGATTCAGGAAATATTGGAGATATTTTTTCCGTAGATAATAAAATTGCAGTATGTGACCCTGTTTATCCGGTATATGTCGATGCAAACGCCATGGAGGGAAGAACTGGTATATATCAGAAGGAATTTGAAAAGTGGAGCAATGTGATTTATATGCCATGTACTGCAGAGACAGATTTTGCACCGGAGCTTCCAGAGGAGGAGCCGGATATGATATATTTATGTTTTCCAAACAATCCGACAGGTTCTACAGTTAAAAAAGCAGAGCTTCAGAAATGGGTGGATTATGCGCTGAAAACAGGAGCTGTCATTATTTATGATGCTGCTTATGAGGCATATATTTCGGAGGAGGATGTGCCGCACAGTATCTATGAGTGTGAGGGTGCCAAGGGATGTGCAATAGAAATCAGAAGTTTTTCCAAAAATGCCGGATTTACAGGAACACGTCTTGGATTTACCGTGATTCCAAAGGAGCTGAAAAGCGGAGATGTAAGTTTAAACAGTCTGTGGGCAAGAAGACATGGAACGAAGTTTAACGGTGCGCCGTATATTATTCAGAGAGCCGGAGAAGCGGTATATTCGGAAGAAGGAAGAAAACAGACAAAAGAACAGGTTGCATATTATATGAATAATGCAAAGATTATTCGCGAAGAGCTGAAAGCAGCAGGATATACTGTATCAGGCGGTATCAACGCACCATACATATGGCTGAAAACACCAGATAATATGACATCATGGGAATTTTTTGACTGTCTGCTTGAAAAGGCCAATGTAGTAGGTACTCCGGGTTCAGGGTTTGGACCGAGTGGAGAAGGGTATTTCAGACTGACAGCATTTGGAACTTATGAGAATACGATTGAGGCAATGGAGAGAATTAAGAGAATATAAAACAAAGTTGAATTGCTGATAAGCTGGGAAATCTCAAAATGATATTTTGGAAAAAGATTTGATGATAGAAGAAAGGGAAACTGTGAACAAAAATCAGAAAATTGTTCACAGTTTTTACAATTATCTTGACATAAAGGGGGTAAAAGGGAGTATACTTAAAAATATTAGGTACTCATAAAATAATAGGTATCTTTGAACAACACAATAATTATATCTAAGGAGGAAAAAAGATGAAGAAATTTTTAATGGCTGCAATGACAGCAACGATTGCTTTGGGATGCGCTTTTAC
This sequence comes from uncultured Lachnospiraceae bacterium, assembly GCA_910585215.1. Taxonomy (GTDB): domain Bacteria; phylum Bacillota; class Clostridia; order Lachnospirales; family Lachnospiraceae; genus CAG-303. Next base: position 22,618 of record CAJUDQ010000016.1, read on the forward strand.
ATCATTTGCAGCAGAACCAGTTTATTTTAATGATTTTGAATCAGGTGCTGATGATGCAACAATAGTAGGTTCAGGAGCAATTGAAACTGATAAAGATGAAAATTTTGGAAAGGTGTTCCATAATAATGTTACAGGTGATACAACAGCAAGAAGCAATTATCTGGTTTTACCAGAAGGTGTTTTAAGTCATTCGGCTGAAAGTAAACAATTGACAATTCAGTTTTGGGTAAATAAAGGAACAGCAGAAAATTATTTTTTTGCACCGATTTTTTCAGCATATGCACAAAAAGATGAAAAAAATACGTTTCCAATGTTTATATTGCAATCAAGGCTTCTTGCACAGGTGAACTGCGCAGGTTATACAGATTATACAAAAGATGATTGTAAACTGGGTTTGGGTGAAGATGGCGAAATTATAACAGACACATCATGGTTGGATGATGAACAGTGGCATTTGTATACAGCTGTTTTGGATAACACATCTTTAAAAATTTATATTGATGGAAAGAATGTAAGATATTGGGAGTCAGATGGCTCAGATGCACACAATCAGGGTGGTTTATTTTCTAATGGTGCAGATTTAAAGTATGTATGTCTTGGCGGAAATCAGGCATGAGACTGGGCAGATGCAGATGCAGCATATATGTTTGATGATGTGGCAATTTATAATGTTGCTTTGTCCGATTCAGAGATTCAGGCTGTTATAGATAAAAAGATATCGGAGGACCCAACAGAGCCATCTACAGATGAAGACCCAACAGAACCGTCTACAGATGAAGATTCAACAGAGCCATCTACAGATGAAGATTCAACAAAGCCGTCTGAAAGTGAAACAACAACAGATAAAATTGACAATCCAGATGTAGATTCAAATAATTTTGATGTAACGAATGCAGATGCAGAGAAAGTAAACAAAGAAGCAGTAGTTACAGGGCTTCCTGAGAACGTAACACTCAGAGTAGCTTCCATTGAAAAGAGCAGCACTGACTATAATGCAATTGCAGAGTTTGTTAATAAAGAGTTAAAAGGCAAGAAAGTAGCAGCAGCAGACCTTTCATTAGTAAAAGACAATGTTGCATACGCAGAACAGCCAAGCGGAAAAGTAAAAGTAACTCTTTCAGTATTTGAGAATATCAAAGATGCAAAATGGATTCAGGTATATAGATATGATAATACAGCAAAGAAGTTTGTTGAGGTTGACAAAGCTGTAGAAGTAAAAGACGGTAAATTCACATTTGAAACAGACCACTTTACGCCATATTTATTTGCTTCTGCAGATGCTCCAAAGGAAGAGCCAATTCCAACTACAACAGCACAGTCAACTACAACAGGAAAGACTGTTACTGATACAGGCAGCAAACCAAAGACAGGCGATTCAGCTCCTATTGCTGTATTTGCTGGACTTGCAGCAGCAGGACTCGCAGTATTTGCAGTAAACAAGAAAAGAAAGAATGCTTAATTTGCTTGCAGACAAGCATTATAAAATATTGTTTTAATACATAATTACAGAAAAGGTGTCATGGAGATGTTAATATTTCCATGACACTTTGCTATTTGGTTATATTATAAAATTACACTGTTAGGATGTTGTTAAAATCTGGCTTTTGTGGTATACTTTCAGCAATTATTCAGTATATGGCTGGCAGAAAATTAGTTTGAAACAAATTGGATGCATCAGCAATCATAATATTGTAAAAATTTCAAACAGACTATAAATGGAGCAATTTATGAAACGGTTTAACAATTATGATTTACATTTTATTTTTGAAGTAAAGACAGGAATCAATTATAAAAACGCACAATATATACATCCGTTAAAGCAGGAATTGGTGGGAAGATATATTGAATGTTTTGAAAAGGACAGAAATATAAAGGCAGCTATTATATTTGGCAGCAGTGTAGAGTTTCGCTGTAACAGTTATAGTGACCTTGATATTTGTATTGAGCGCTATAATATAGAAAAAGGATTCAGGGATTATCCTGATGAGAATATGCATGAAAGAGATATTGTTTATATGGATGCGATAGGGGAACGTTTGAGAAAAGAGATAGAGCAGAAAGGTATAGTTATTTTTGACAGGGAGGCAGAATATGTGTGACATTCGTTTTTTTAGATCTGCTTATACAGATTATGAGCTTGCAGTAAGTATATTTCAGATTCCAAGAAATGATGAGGCATTTATAAATGCGGTGGCATATCATCTTCAACAATCAGTAGAAAAAATATTAAAGGCATTTTTGGAATGTCAGGGTGTTACTGTTCCAAATACTCATGATATAGATAAATTGTTAAGAATGTCCAGAGATAATGGTTCAAAAATTATTTTAACAGAGTGGATAGAAGAAAAAGCAGATACAATTACCAGGTGGGAAGCAGATACAAGATATAATGTTGATTATTATATAGAAGCAGGAAAGATTCAAAAAGGAATTGAAGAAATTGGAAAATTTTTTGATTTAAATGGAATCAGGATTGAACTTAGAAAAGAACTTCAGAAAAATGAAACAAAGGAAAAGTTGAAAGCCTTTTTTCCAAAGAATTATACACCGAAGGATGATTTTGAATGGAACTGTTATTATCAGATATACAGAAAAAAATTAGAAAAAGGCAGTTCATAAATTTTCCTCACATTTTGCTATTGAAATTTAACTGAAGAACATATA
>CAJUDQ010000016.1:25291-67298 GCA_910585215.1 uncultured Lachnospiraceae bacterium
ATAGGTAAAAATTTTTAATTCTGGAGGAAAACTATGACTGCAAATGAATTAACCACAACTGAAGTGATTGGAAATGTATTTGATATGATAGGAAAACAATGGATGCTTGTGGGCGCTGAAAAGAAGGGTAAAATAAATGCCATGACTGCATCCTGGGGAGGCCTTGGTGTAATGTGGGGCAAAAATGTAGCCTTTGTATTTATCCGCGAAACAAGATATACCAAAGAATTTGTAGATAACGAAGAAACATTTTCTCTTTCGTTTTTTGGGGAAGAGAAACGGGAAATGCTTGGATATATGGGAAAGGTATCTGGAAGGGATGAAGATAAAATAGAGAAAAGCAATCTTCACCCGACACTGCAAAATGGCGCACCTGTTTTTGCGGAGGCAGAACTTACTCTTGTCTGCCGAAAGATGTATACACAGGATATGAAAGAGGAATGTTTTACAGACAAAGAGGCAGTAAAGAAATGGTATGACGGTGGAAATTATCACACAATGTATGTTGCGGAAATTATAGATGTGATTCAAAAATAGTTGAAAATTATAAATAATATTTTCGGTGTCAAGCGCTTTTAAGTAGAAAATATCTATTTCAAGTAAAGCTGAGCAGTGGCAGTTCACTGATATATTAGAAACAAGAAAAAAGTGGTAAACTGAAAAAAGAAAGAAAAGGATTTATTGACTTTTTGGAAAGGAATAAAAGTTATGAGTATTACATTTGATGAAAAAGAGAAGGTATTTCACCTCACAACGAAAAATACTAGTTATATTATGAAGGTGGCAAAGGAGAAGTATCTTTCTCATGTATATTGGGGTAAAAAAATAAAAACTCCTGATATGGAAAATGCACAATTAAACAGAGCCACTTGTTTTGATGCAGTACCAGATAAGAAAGACAGAAGCTATTCTCTTAATTTTGTATGTCAGGAATATCCTACAGGAGGTGGTACTGACTATCGTGTTCCGGCAATACAGGCAGTATTTTCAGATGGCAGCAGAGCAGTAGAGTTTATTTATGACAGTTATAAAATCACTTCCGGCAAGCCGAAGTTAAAAGGGCTTCCAGCAACCTACATTGAAGAGAATGCAGAGGCAGATACGCTTGAGATTGTACTGACAGATACATTAAAAAGCATAAAAGCTGTACTTATGTATACCGCTTACAATGAAATTGATGTCATTACAAGAAGCGTACGGATTATCAATGAAAGCCCAGAACAAATTCTGCTTGAAAAGGTAATGAGTGCAAGCGTGGATTATGAAACCTCTGATTACGATTTTGTGGAATTGTCTGGTGCATGGGGCAGGGAAAGACATATTGAAAGGAATCCTTTAAGAAGTGGCATCCAGTCGATAGAAAGCAGACGCGGGGCATCCAGTCATCAGTTAAATCCGTTTTTTGCACTGGCATCAAAAAATGCCAATGAAGAATATGGCGAAGTATATGGATTTAATCTTGTATACAGTGGAAATTTTACTGCCGGTGTGGAGGTAGACCAGCTGTTTAAGGCGAGAGCCTATATAGGAATCAATGATTATGATTTTTCATGGCTGCTTGAAAGTGGAGAAAGCTTTCAGGCTCCAGAAGCAGTAATGGTATATTCTTCTCACGGATTTGGAGAAATGTCAAGGACTTATCACAGAATTTATCGAAAGAGACTGGTGCGCGGAAAATACAGAGATGCTGTAAGGCCGATTCTGGCAAATAACTGGGAAGCTACGTATTTTGACTTTAATGAAGAAAAGATATTAGAGCTTGCAAAGACTGCTTCCGAGCTTGGTATTGAGCTTCTGGTACTTGACGACGGGTGGTTTGGAAAGAGAAACAGTGACAACTGTTCTCTTGGAGACTGGTATGCCGATAAAGAAAAGCTGCCTGACGGCATTGGCGGACTGGCAAAAAAAGTAAAGGAATACGGGATTTTATTCGGCCTCTGGTTTGAGCCGGAAATGGTTTCACCAGATAGCGACCTGTACAGAGCACATCCAGATTGGTGTATTCATATACCAAAACGGGAACGGACCGAATGTAGAAATCAGCTTACTCTTGATTTGAGCAGAGAGGATGTCTGTGAATATATTATAAGCGCTGTCTCTGGGGTGCTTGACGAGGCGGAGATTGACTATGTAAAATGGGATATGAACCGACATATGAGTGAGCTTGGCTCTGCAGGACTTTCACCGGAAAGACAGAAGGAAATGTCTCACAGATATATGCTTGGACTGTATCATGTAATGGAAGAAATTGTATCGAGACATCCTGATGTTTTATTTGAAAGTTGTTCCGGCGGAGGTGGAAGATTTGACCCGGGCATGCTTTATTATATGCCGCAGACATGGACCAGTGACGATACAGATGCTGTAGAACGCCTGTATATTCAATATGGAACAAGTCTTGCATACCCTGTCAGTGCCATGGGCTGTCATGTATCAGCAGTTCCAAATCATCAGGCACACAGGATAACATCACTTTCTATGCGTGGAGATGTGGCAATGAGTGGAAACTTTGGATATGAACTGGACCTTACAGCTTTTACAGAAGAAGAGAAAGAAGAGGTTAAAACACAGATAAAACAGTATAAGGATTTGAGAACCTTTATTCAGTCAGGGGATATGTACCGTCTGCAAAGCCCGTTTGAAGGAAATACAACGGCGTGGCAGTTTATCTCAGAAGACGGAAAAGATATATTTGCAGCATATTTCAGGATTCTCTGTGAAGTAAATGGCGGAATTTCAAGAATGAAATTTACCGCACTGGATACCGATGCAGTATATGAGATTCTGGGAGACGGCCAGGGAAAGCGTTATTCGGGAGATGAACTGATGAATATCGGATTGACTGTGGACCTCTGGGGAGATTTTAACAGTCGGACATGGAGGCTTAGAAAGGTATAACAGAAATTCAGTCACAAAAAGTTTATAAATCCGTTAAATTATATAGTTGAATAAACCCGTGATACGTGGTAAAATATATAAACATAATGCCTTATATGCCATCAAACAAAGTTTGATGACCTGCACTGCATTATGTTTATTTTTGTTTCTTAATCAATCGTATTGTTGGAGGATTAAAATGGGATTAATTTCAAAAGTATTTGGTACATACAGTGATAGAGAAATCAAGCGTATTACGCCGATTGTAGATAAAATCTGCTCCATGAGGGACAAGATGATGGAGATGACCGATGAGCAGCTTCATGATAAGACTGCAGAATTTAAGGAACGCTACGAAAAAGGTGAAACTCTGGATGACCTGCTGCCGGAGGCCTATGCAGTTGTCAGGGAGGCCGCCAGAAGAGTTTTAAAGACGGAGCATTACAGGGTTCAGCTTATGGGTGGTATTATTCTTCATCAGGGCCGTATTGCAGAAATGCGTACCGGTGAAGGAAAGACGCAGACGTGTCTTCTTCCGGCATACTTAAATGCTCTTGCCGGTCAGGGCGTACATGTCGTAACTGTAAATGACTATCTGGCAAAGCGTGATGCGGAATGGATGGGGCAGGTTCACAAATTTCTGGGACTGACCGTCGGATGTATTTTAAACAGTATGGACAACAAGGAAAGAAAAGAAGCCTATGACTGTGACATTACGTATATTACAAATAATGAGCTTGGATTTGATTATTTGAGAGATAATATGGTTATTTACAAAGAACAGATGGTGCAGCGCGGACTTCACTATGCAATTGTGGATGAGGTGGATTCTGTTTTGATTGATGAGGCGAGAACTCCTCTGATTATTTCCGGTCAGAGTGGAAAATCCACAAAGCTCTATGAAATGTGTGATATTCTTGCAAGACAGATGACGCAGGGAGAATATCACGAAATGACCAAAATGGATGTTCTGATGGGAGAATCCTTTGAGGAGTCAGGAGATTTTGTGGTAAATGAAAAGGACAAATTTGTAAATCTTACCGCACAGGGCGTAGAAAAGGTAGAAAAATATTTTCATGTGGAGAACTATGCAGACCCTGATAATCTTGAACTTCAGCACAATATGTCCCTTGCATTAAAGGCAAATTATCTGATGTTTAAGGATAAGGACTATGTGGTAAATGAAGACGGTGAGGTTTTGATTGTCGATGAATTTACAGGACGTATTATGCCGGGCAGACGTTTTTCTGACGGTCTTCATCAGGCAATTGAAGCAAAGGAGCATGTAAAAATCAAAAGAGAAAGCAAAACGCTTGCAACTATTACATTTCAGAACTTTTTTAATAAATACGAAAAGAAGTCGGGAATGACCGGTACAGCGATTACAGAGGAGCAGGAGTTTCGCAATATTTATGGAATGGATGTAGTCAGTATCCCGACCAATGTGCCGGTGGCAAGAATTGACAGAGACGATGCCGTATATAAGAGCAAAAAAGGAAAATTGAACGCTGTTGTCGAGGAAATTAAGGCAAGTCAGGAAAAAGGGCAGCCGGTGCTTGTCGGTACAATTACCATAGAAGCATCCGAGGAATTAAGCAAACTTTTGACAAAGGCAGGCATTAAGCACAGAGTATTGAATGCAAAGTATCATGAAATGGAAGCGGAAATTGTCGCTGAAGCGGGGATTCACGGCAATGTTACCATTGCGACAAACATGGCAGGACGTGGTACCGATATTAAGCTTGATGACGAGGCAAGAGCCGCCGGCGGTCTTAAAATTATCGGCACAGAGCGTCATGAATCAAGACGTATTGACAATCAGCTAAGAGGACGTTCCGGCCGTCAGGGAGACCCTGGAGAATCTATCTTTTTTATTTCTCTGGAAGATGATATTATGAGACTCTTCGGTTCGGAAAAGATGATTGCTATTTTTAATGCAACCGGTATTGGAGAAAATGACAGAATTGAGCACAAGATGCTGTCAGGTGCGATAGAAAATGCGCAGAAGAAAATTGAAAACAACAACTATGGAATCCGAAAGAATCTTCTTGACTATGATGCTGTCAATAATGACCAGAGAGAGATTATTTATAAGGAACGCCGCCGCGTGTTGGACGGAGAAAATATGCGGGATGTAATTTATAAAATGATTACCGATGTAGTGGAACAGAAAGTGGATATGGTGGCAACTGATGACCAGCCGGCAACAGAATGGAATATGAAGGAATTAAACGAGCTTCTTCTTCCAGTAATTCCTATTGCACCTGTGCTGTTTGATGAAGAGGAAGCAAAGGATATGACTGTGGCAAAGCTTAAACAGAAGCTGAAAGAGGAGTCTGTTCACAAATATGAGGAGAAGGAAGCAGAATTTCCAGAGGCAGAACAGATTCGAGAAGTGGAAAGAATTATTCTATTGAAGGTAATTGACCGCAGATGGATGGACCATATTGATGACATGGACCAGCTTCGTCAGGGCATTGGCCTGCGTGCACTAGGTCAGAGAGACCCTGTTTCCGAGTATCGAATTGCGGGCTTTGAAATGTTTGAGGATATGGAACAGGGAATTATGGAAGATACTGTAAAATCGCTTATGCATGTTCAGATTCAGCAGAAGATAGAGAGAGAGCAGGTAGCCAAAGTAACTGGCACAAATAAAGATGAATCTGCAGTCAGGGCACCGAAAAAGAGGGAAGAAAAGAAGATTTATCCAAATGACCCTTGTCCATGCGGTTCAGGAAAGAAATACAAGCAGTGCTGTATGAGAAAAGTGTAAGTTTATTTTGTACAGGCAGCTTTAAAAATATAAAAAAAGGAAGTGATTTTGTGGTAGAATTAGACCAGTTTAAATTTACTTTAAACAACTATGAAGGCCCATTAGAAGAACTGAGGGATTCACTTTGACCTCGACAATAAGGAAATGAGGATCAATGAATTATCGAGAAAAATGGAAGAACCGGATTTCTGGGACAGTCCTGAAAAAGCGGGACATCAGACCAGAGAATTAAATGCGCTGAAAAATACAAAACAGAGCTTTCATGATTTGGAAACCTTATATGAAGACGCACGCACTCTGCTCGAAATGGGATATGAAGAGCAGGACGAATCTCTGATTTTGGAGGTTAAAGATGCAGTGGCTGCCTTTGTAGCTGCTTATGAGGAACTCAGAATTACCACACTGCTGTCGGGAGAATATGACAGAGATGATGCGATATTGACTCTTCATGCAGGAGCCGGCGGTACGGAAAGCTGTGACTGGGCGTCCATGCTTTACCGAATGTATACAAGGTGGGCGGAAAAGAAAGGGTTTACCTGTGAGGTAATTGATTTTCTGGAAGGCGATGAAGCAGGCTATAAATCAGTTACCGTGTTAATCAAGGGTGAAAATGCTTACGGTTATCTGAAAAGTGAAAGCGGCGTTCATCGACTTGTGAGGATATCACCATTTAACGCTGCAGGAAAACGTCAGACCTCATTTGTTTCCTGTGATGTTATGCCGGATATTGATGAGGATATAGATATTGAGATTAACGAAGATGATTTGAAAATTGATACGTATCGTTCGAGTGGTGCAGGCGGACAGCATATTAATAAAACTTCATCTGCAGTACGTATTACGCATCTTCCTACCGGAATTGTGGTACAGTGCCAGAATGAGCGCTCACAGTTTCAGAATAAGGATATGTGTATGAAAATGTTGAAGGCTCAGCTTTACTTAAAGGCAAAAAAAGAAAATGAAGAAAAGATATCAGGTATACGTGGTGAGGTATCAGATAACGGATGGGGAAGTCAGATACGTTCGTATGTGTTACAGCCGTACACTATGATAAAAGACCACCGGACAAATGAAGAAACAGGAAATGTTCAGAGCGTGCTGGATGGAGAAATTGATTTGTTTATCAATGCATATTTAAAGTTTATCAACTCCGGAAAACAGGACAGTTAGGGAAAAATAATCAGACAGTAAATTGATTAAGCGTCAAGATTATGATAAAAGGAGAAAAATTATGGAGGAAATGAAGCCTGTAGTATTTAAACTGGATAATGAAAATTATGGAGTAGACATTAATCTGGTACAGGGAATCGAAAAGGAACAACAGATTGTACGAGTTCCGAATACAGTAAATTATATCAAGGGAATTATTAATTTAAGGGGTGAAATTATCCCTGTTTATGACCTCAGAGCGAAATTTGGTCTTCCTCAATCGTCAAGGGAGGAAAGGCAGTATATTATTGTGAGAGTAAAAAGTTCAAAGATAGCACTGGAAGTAGATGGTGTGAAGGAAATACATGATGTGGACGAAAAGGACCTTTTTAATGTTCCGCCAATTGTAATTAGTGATGATACAAGATATCTGCAGAAGGTAATTAAAAGTGAAGATACCCTGATTGTGTTGATTAATGTAGATTACCTTCTTTCTGATGAAGAACTGGAAAAGATTGACGAAATGGTCAAGCAGTAAATGCTTAGCGGTAACTATTAGTGGCAACTAGTTATCGGTATATGATGACAGTATGTGATTAAGCAGTGGGAAAGTTTTGTGGAGCAGACAAAATGGGAGAAAAAGAGAATCAAAAGTATTATCTGATAAAGCAGAAGGCAGTACCGGAAGTTTTGCTCAAAGTAATAGAGGCAAAACGTCTTTTAGAGTCGGAAAAAGTTATGACGATTCAGGAAGCAGCAGAAAAGGTAGGGCTTAGCAGAAGTTCTTTTTATAAATATAAGGATGATATTTTTCCGTTTCATGAAAATGTAAAGGGCAGAACAGTTACTTTTGTGCTGCAGATGGATGACCAGCCAGGGATGCTGTCGCAGGTATTGAAAATTATTGCCTGTTATTCGGCAAATATTTTGACGATTCATCAGACAATTCCCATTAATGGAGTGGCATCCCTGACTTTAAGTGTGGAAATTCCGCCACATTTGGATATGTTATTGATGATGACGGAACTTGAACAGAAAGATGGCATACAATATGTAAAGATACTTGCAATGGGATAATGGCATGTAACAAATATTTGCAATAAAAAAGATAGTTATAATATAAATAAGTACTTAAAATAACAGGTACTTATAATCTAATTAATTATAAAAATATCGGCAATGGAACGGTTTGCCATGAAGCAGATATAAAATAAAAAGGAGACAAGACAAAAAATGATAAATATAGCTGTTTTAGGATACGGTACAGTAGGTTCTGGTGTTGTGGAAGTAATTACAACCAATAAAGAAAGTATTGCAAAGCGAATCGGAGACGATATTAATATTAAATATGTCCTTGATTTAAGAGAATTTCCGAATTCTCCAATTGAAAAGATACTGGTACATGATTTTGATACCATTGTAAATGATGAGGAAGTAGATATTGTCGTAGAGGCAATGGGTGGCACAAATCCGGCATATTCCTTTGCAAAAGCTTCTCTGGAGCATGGCAAAAGTTATTGTACTTCAAACAAAGAACTGGTGGCAAAATACGGACCGGAGCTTTTGAAGCTTTCCGAAAAAATGAATAAAAACTTTCTGTTTGAAGCCAGCGTAGGAGGAGGTATTCCAATTATCCGGCCATTAAATCAGTCGTTGACTGCAGATGAGATTATGGAAATCACAGGTATATTAAACGGTACGACCAATTATATAATGACAAAGATGAGCAAGGAAGGGCTTGATTTTGACACTGTTTTAAAAGAGGCTCAGGAGCTTGGATATGCAGAGAGAAATCCGGAAGCAGATGTGGAAGGTTATGATGCCTGTCGTAAAATCGCAATTCTCACCTCTCTTGCATATGGACAGCATGTGGATTATGAAGATATTTATACAGAGGGAATTACAAAGATTACAGATATTGATTTTAAATATGCTGCAAAGCTTGGCAAAGTAATTAAATTATTTGGAAAAAGCAGACGTGCAGGAGACAAATTTTTTGCAATGGTAGCTCCATTTATGATTGATGACAATAATCCTCTATACAGCGTAAATGGTGTATTGAATGGAATTTTGGTAAAGGGCAACGTTCTTGGCGATGTGATGTTTTATGGAAGCGGCGCAGGAAAACTGCCGACAGCAAGCGCAGTAGTATCGGATGTGGTAGATGCTGCAAAGCATAAAAATACACATATTATGCAGATTTGGAGCAGCAAAAAGTTGGAGCTTTCCGATATTGCAGATGCAAAGAGCAGATTTTTTGTCAGAATATCAGGAAGTGCCGATATGAAAATGGAAGAAATCGCAGACCAGTTTGGTGAAGTAAAGCCTGTCAGTGTAGATGGAGTCACAGGTGAATTTGCATTTGTGACACAGGTAATGTCCGAAGCAGAATTTGAAAAGGCTGCAGAGGCGACAGAGGGCATTATTACAAGGATTCGAATGGAATAGCTATAAATAGGAATAGGTGAGAAAGATAAGTTATGAAATATATGATTATTTTAGGTGATGGTATGGCGGATGAGCCAATAAAAGAATTGGGCGAAAAGACTCCTCTGGAGTATGCTTCCACTCCTGCGATAGATAGGCTGTCAAAAATGTCAGAAATAGGACTTGTACATACGATTCCGAAGGGCATGAAGCCGGGAAGCGATACTGCAAATCTTTCAGTGCTTGGATATGACCCGAAGATTTATTATACAGGGCGTTCTCCACTGGAAGCGCTCAGTATCGGTGTGGATATGAAGCCGACAGATATTGCCCTGCGCTGCAATATTGTCACAGTATCAACAGATGACTTGCCTTATGAGGAAAAAACGATTATTGACCACAGTTCCGGTGAAATCAGCACTGAAGATGCGTCTGTTTTACTGGAGGCAGTTAGACGAGAACTGCAGAATGAAACTTATAAATTTTATGATGGTATCAGTTACAGACATCTTACCATCTGGGATAATGGAGAAGTGGTGCCACTTACACCACCACATGATATACTGGGTCAGATAATTGGAAAATATCTGCCTGAGGATCATGTGCTGCGGGAAATGCAGAGAAAAAGCTATGATATTTTAGCAGAGCATCCAATTAATAAAGAGAGAATCAAAAAGGGATTGAATCCGGCAAACTCCATATGGTTCTGGGGTGCAGGAACAAGACCGGCACTGTCTTCCTTTGAAGAAAAGACAGGAAAAAAAGGAGCAATGATTTCAGCGGTTGATTTGCTGAAGGGAATCGCTGTCGGTGCAGGAATGACAAATATTTCTGTAGAAGGAGCCAACGGAGGACTTCATACAAATTATAAGGGCAAGGCAGAAGCGGCAGTAAAAGCATTGACAGAGGATGGTTTTGACTTTGTGTATGTTCATATAGAGGCTCCTGATGAGATGGGACATCAGGGAAGCTATGAAAAAAAAGTACAGGCGATTCAGTATATTGATGAAAATGTAGTAAAATATGTGGTAGAGAAGCTAGAAGGAAAAGGAATTGAGTTTCGTCTGCTGCTGTTACCGGACCATCCGACTCCGGTCAGAATACGCACACACGCTTCAGACCCTGTACCATATATGTTGTATGACAGTACAAGGAAACGGGAAGAAAGTTGGAATTATAATGAGAGGGAAGCAAAGGAAAACGGGATTTATACTGAAGAAGGATATAAGCTGATAGAGCATTTGTTTGAAAAATAAGACAGTGAAAAAGGTTGCTGCATTAAGAAATTTCTTCTTAATGTGGCAATTTTTTGAAGCTTTTCTGTATAATATTTTAAACTAAATTGACAGTTGTTTCTTTTTACAATCTACTGTCATTCATTATTTTTAGAAGAAAAAGGAGTTGTTTTTTATGAATTTATCCCCATATTTTCAGAGTATTATTGACCAGGACACCAGTGCTGTTGTTATCTGCAGCCTCACCCATGAAATTATCTATATGAATCCTGCCGCCATTTCAAGGTATTCAAAAAGTGGTGGTGCTTCTCTAATTGGAAAAAGTCTTTTATCCTGTCACAACCAAAGCTCCTGTATTAAAATAGAAAAAGTTCTCACTTGGTTTCAGGAGAGCATGTCTCACAATATTACCTATACTTTCCATAATGAAAAGGAAAACAAAGACGTTTATATGGTTGCGCTTCGGGATTCTTCCGGCGTATTAATCGGATATTATGAAAAACATGAGTATCGCAATCCCGAAAAAAATAAATTATATCATTTTTATGAATAATGGCATAAATCGCCACAAATTTTATTGTGTTGTCAAAAACACTTTATTCGCATAAATCACCCGTTCGTTTCATAGAATAGCATATCGAAACAAAATGACAATGAACAAAGTACTTTGTTCAAAAATAGCTGTTTTTTGGCAGCGCCATAGGAAATTTGCAGAGTAGTTTTCTATGAAACGAAATAAATGGAGGAGTGATTCTGTTGAATGACAAAAGTGTCTATGTACTGGAACAATACGATATAGAAGTGAAAAAGATACTAAAAGGCCGCGGGGCTCTGATAATAGATACAGATAAGGGTTTTTTCCGTTTTTTTGAATATAAGGGAACATTAAGCCGTCTCATTTATGAAGAGGAATTGTTAAATTATATTTCGGACTGTGGATTTTCAAATGTAAATTCTATTATAAAAAACAAAGAGGATGTTTTGTTTTCTGTTGATACGGCAGGTATAAAATATGTTCTTACAAAGCATTTCAACGGCAGCGAATGCGATGTCAGAAACAGGCATGATTTAATACAGGCGGTAGAAACCCTTGCCAGACTTCATAATATTACCAGTCATGCAAAGCTTGACAATACAGAGTATATTCCTGAACTGTCTGACAGTCTGGAAGAAATCACAAAGCACAATACAGAATTGAAAAGAATACGCAGCTATATCAGAGGAAAAACCAGAAAGACAGATTTTGAATATGATATACTTGCACATTTCAGTCAGTTTTATGAGCTGGCGCAGAATGCACAGCAGGAGCTTTTTGCTTCCGGATGTAAAGAAGCGCACAGGCAGGCAGTTTCCTCCCATTCTATTTGTCATGGAAATTACAGTTATCATAATATTATACATTGTCAGGAAAATGGCATGGCAATTATTAATTTTGAGCACAGCGGCAGAGGAATGTTAATCCGCGACCTTTATTTCTTTCTGCGCAAGGTAATGGAAAAGCATGACTGGAATCAGACACTGGGGTTGGAGCTTTTGGAAAGTTACGATAAAATAAGAACGTTATCAGAACAGGAGAGGAAGATTCTGAAAATTCTTCTGAGTTATCCTGAAAAATTCTGGAAAGTTTTAAACCATTATTATAACGGGAACAAGGCATATCTGCCGGACCAGATGAAGGATAAGATGCAGAAGGTATATATACAGCAGAAAAATAAAAGTAAATTTGTGGCTTCAAAAAATCTGTTTTAAAATTTTGCTCTTGTATTTTTTTGTTGTTTGGTATACAATTGATATATAAAATTTTTAATTTGGTATATGAAACACGTATCAGATATGCATAAGAGGATGTCAAATGTCTAAGAAAAAATATAGAGTATTGTTTCTTTTTCTAAGCTGCCTGTTGTTGTTTTCAGGATGTGTAAAACGCTCAGGCAGTTCTAGGAGAGGAACAGCAGGATTATACAAGGGACAGCAGGAAACAACGACAGAGGTGGAAGACACAAGAAGTGGAACCACAGATACTGTAGTGGTGACAGATATAGATATACAGACCTCGCAGCTTACAGTGCAGAGCGTGAAGGACAACAGTATCTATACATTGAACTATAATGGCGGCACCCGTATACAAAACAGATTTGGCACTGAAATGCTGATACAGGATTTACAGCAGGGAGAGATTGCAGAAGTAAATTTTACATCTGGAAAACAGAAGCTTCTTTCAATTAAGGAAGCTGATACTGCATGGGAAAATACAACCGTTACCAAATGGTCTGTAGATTATGATGCCAAGCTTATCAGCATTGGCAGTGACAGATATTCTTATAACGACAATCTCGTAGTTCTTTCAAATGGAAAAAAAATAGATATTCATCAGCTTCACAGTGTAGATTCACTGGTAGTAAAGGGAATCGACAAGCAGATTTATTCCATTGATGTAAAGGTTGGTCATGGATATATTAAAATAACCGGAGAAACAAACCTTCTGGGAGGTCTGATAGAGGTAGGAACCAAAATTATGACTGTGATATCAGAAGACATGATGATTGTCGCACCGGAGGGAACCTATACTCTGACTGCATCGAAGAATGGTGTGGGTGGTTCCATGGAGATAACGGTCAAGCGCAATGATGAAACAAGCGTAAGTCTTGCTGGGTTTCAGGAAGAGGTTGAGCGTCAGGGAAATGTCAAGTTTAATATCCAGCCGGCAGGAATACAGTATAATGTCTTTATTGACGGTGATGCGGTGGATGTTACAGAACCTGTTCCTCTTTCCTATGGGAAACACAAACTTGTAATTACATCAGATAAATATACAGATTATACGGAAGAAATTGTTATTAGCAGTATTTATATGAATAAAACCATAGATTTGTCAAAATCGGCAGGAACACAGGAAACTACTTCAAAAGAAATCGAAACTACGACAGGGCAGAAAGAAACTTCGACAGGTGGTCAGGAAACCTCCTCCAAAGAAAAAGAAACAACTTCTGACAGTGGAACTCAGAAAAGGGAAGACGGCGTGGAGACAAGCACAGGAGCTTCCAAGAATAATAATATTATAGTAACTGGTCCTGCAAATGCAGAGATTTATATGGATGGAGTTTATAAAGGAAAAGCGCCTGCTACATTTCCAAAGGTTCAGGGAAATCATATTTTTGTGATAAGAGCAGAAGGTTATATTACAACAGCATATAATTATACCTTCGATGCTACAGAAAAGGATGTATATATCAAATTTCCTGATTTAGAGCAGAGTGGTTCATAGTTTATTCCCATCATTTCATAAAATGATGGTTAAGAAAGTCATAGATTAAGGGGGAATGTTTCATAAAATAATAGTAAAGTGTAGATAAGTATATCTAAAAATACCTAAAATCCAGGGTATAGTTTGTGCTGACTTTACAGCAGGCAAAGTTGCAAAAAGAATGTTTTTATCAGTTGAAATAACTTGATAAAAGAAAAAAGAGCTGTCTGTCAATGCAACTGCCAATGGTTAAGTCCCGAAAGTCAAGGGCAAATCAGGTAGCCAGCGCTTGCGCTGACTGCTTAATAATGAGAAAAAGCAAAAAAATTAAGAAAGGAAAAACTATTTAGATGAAGGCCCATAAAAATATACAGATATGTGGTTTGTGGGCATGTACGGATGGCTTATGTCCATTCAGCAAGAACAAATCAATAGATTGTTCCAAATCATCTAGCATATATATTTTGTATATGTTTTTAGTAGCAGGTAGATTTTAGAATGAGTTACATGGAGATTTATAAAGAGTGGCTGGCAAATCCTTATTTTGACGAGGCTACCAAAGAGGAACTGAAGGCAATTGAAGGAAATGAGAAGGAGATAGAAGACAGATTTTATACAGAGCTCGAATTTGGTACAGCAGGGCTTCGCGGTGTTATTGGTGCAGGTGTAAACCGTATGAATATTTACACAGTCAGAAAGGCAACTCAGGGACTTGCCAATTATATACTGAAACAGAACACAGATAAAAAATGTGTTGCCATTGCGTTTGATTCACGTCGTATGTCACCGGAATTTGCAGACGAGGCAGCGCTTTGTCTGGCAGCAAATGGAATTAAAGCATATCGATTTGAATCATTAAGACCGACGCCGGAGCTTTCTTTTGCAGTGAGAGAGTTAAACTGTATTGCAGGAATTAATATTACTGCAAGCCATAATCCGCCGGAATACAATGGTTATAAAGTATACTGGGAGGATGGCGCACAGATTACGCCGCCACATGATTCCGGTATTATGGATGAAGTAAAGGCAGTTACCGATTATGCGACAGTAAAGACAATGGACAAGGAAGCTGCAAAACAGGCTGGTTTATATGAAGTTATCGGCGCAGAGGTAGACGATAAGTACATTGCACAGTTAAAGAAACAGGTGAAAAATCCTGAATTGATTAAAGAATATCAGAAAGATTTGACAATTGTATATACACCGCTTCATGGTACAGGAAATATTCCGGCCAGAAGAGTATTAAAAGAAATCGGATTTGAAAACGTATATGTAGTACCAGAACAGGAACTTCCAGACGGCGAATTTCCAACTGTCAGCTATCCAAATCCGGAAGCTGCAGAAGCATTCGAGCTTGCATTAAAGCTTGCAAAGGAAAAGGATGCAGATTTGGTTCTGGCAACTGATCCGGATGCAGACAGGCTTGGCGTATATGTAAAGGATACAAAGAGTGGGGAATATATCACTCTGACAGGAAATATGTCAGGTTGCTTAATTGGAGAATATGAATTAAGCCAGATAAAGGAAAAATCAGGAATACCGGAGGATGGCATTTTTGTAAAGACAATTGTATCTACAAATATGGCAGATGCAATTGCAAAATATTACAATGTACAGCTTATTGAATGTCTGACAGGTTTTAAGTATATTGGACAGCAGATTTTAAAAACAGAACAGACAGGAAAGGGAACTTATCTGTTTGGTTTTGAGGAGAGCTACGGATGTCTTGTGGGAACTCACGCAAGAGATAAAGATGCGATTGTTGCGACTATGGCACTTTGCGAGGCAGCTGCATATTATAAATCAAAAAATATGACACTCTGGGATGCCATGATTGAAATGTATGACAGATACGGGTATTACAAGGATGATGTAAAATCCATTACAATGAAGGGAATTGAAGGTCTCCAAAAGATTAAGGAAATTCTTGAGAATCTCAGAGCAAATACACCAAAGATGGTAGGAGATTATCAGGTGCTTTCTGCAAGGGATTATAAGGCAGATACTATTAAGGATATGGCAACTGGAGAGGTAAAACCAACCGGTCTTCCATCCTCCAATGTTTTATATTATGATTTGAATGATGATGCATGGTTATGTGTAAGACCATCTGGAACAGAACCAAAGGTGAAATTTTATTATGGTGTGAAGGGAACCAGTCTTGAGGATGCAGATAAGAAGTCCGCAGAGCTTGGAGAAAAGGTTCTTGAAATGATAAATTCCATGATGTAAGGAATTTCATAATGTAAGGATTTACATGATGTAAGGAGATGGAATGGCAAAAGTAACAGTAGCATACAGATGGAGTGACAGGAAGAGGATTATATTCGGATTGCCGTGGACATTTACAAAGTATGCAGCAACAGATGATAAATTAATTGTCAGGACCGGTTTTCTGAATATTAAAGAAGAAGAAATCAGGCTGTACCGAATTATGGATTTTACACTAAAGAGAACTTTGTTTCAGAGAATGTGGGGAACAGGTACAATTCACGTAGAATCTGCAGACAGGTCCACTCCTCAACTGGATATTGAAAATATTAAAAATCCTGATGCTGTAAAAAATATGCTCTCGGATATGGTTGAGGAAGAGCGTGTAAAGAAGCGCGTTGCCGGCCGTGAATATATGTCGGATAACGACGAAGATATGGAATAAGCAAACATAAAACTGAGGAAGTTATGGAAGAGAAGGGATACGATTTTGTAAGAGTCAGGGCCCATGGAAAAATCAATCTGGGCCTTGACGTAATAGGAAAAAGAGAAGACGGATATCATAATGTAAAAATGATTATGCAACAGGTGGGACTTTATGACGGGATAGATATTAAACGATTGGGACTTTGTACAGACGGAAAGCGCTATATTGATATAGAGACCAATTTGAGATATCTTCCAGTGAACGAGAATAATCTGGCCTATAAAGCGGCAACATTGTTGATGGACGAATTTGATATTCAGGAAAGTATTCATATTAAAATAAAAAAATTAATTCCGGTGGCAGCAGGCATGGCAGGAGGAAGTTCAGATGCGGCAGCCGTTATGAAAGGGTTAAACAGAATGTTTGGCCTGCGGCTGTCCAAAAAGGAGCTGATGGAGAGAGGCGTAAAACTTGGAGCAGATGTTCCATATTGTATTATGGGCGGAACTGCTCTTGCAGAGGGTATCGGTGATATTCTTACCCCTATCAGAGATATTCCTCCGTGTTATATTATTCTTGCAAAACCAGGTATCAACGTGTCTACAAAAGTGGTATATTCGGAGCTGAATGTGGATAAAATAGAGAACCATCCGGATATAGACGGTCTGATTCGATGTATTCAGATAAACGATTTGCATGCGATGACGAAAAAGATGGGAAATGTACTGGAAGAGGTAACGGAAAAAATGTATCCGGTTATAAAAGAGATAAAACAGACTATGCTTTCACTGGGTGCGATAAATTCTTTGATGAGTGGAAGTGGTCCGACTGTTTTCGGCATATTTGATGAAAAGGATACGGCAAAACAGGCTTATGATTCATTAAAAGCTGATGAGAGATGCAGACAGGTATATATTACAGATGGAGGATTAAGCAATGAAAGATATCAGTTTAAATACCAATGAGTATCTTCCTCTTCGGGAAGTCGTCTTTCATACATTGCGTGAGGCAATTCTCACCGGTGAACTGGAACCCGGAGAGCATCTTATGGAAGTAAAGCTGGCAAATAAGCTGGGAGTAAGCCGCACACCAGTCAGAGAAGCCATCCGAAAGCTGGAGCTGGAAGGATTGGTAGTTATGACGCCCCGCAGAAGCGCAGAGGTTGCAAAAATCACAAAGGAAGACCTGATAGACGTGCTGGAGGTAAGAAAAGTCTTGGAAAGTCTGGCAATTGAGCTTAGCTGTAAAAACAGGTCTGAAGAAGACCTTATAAAATTAAGGGAAAATTTAAAGTGTTTTAAATTGTATATCAATAAAAACAGCGTGACAGAGATTGCCACAACAGATGTGCAATTCCACGAGATTATTTACAATTCTACCGGAAATCGTCGTTTAAATCAGATACTTTATAATTTACGAGAACAGATGTATCGGTATCGTCTGGAATATATCAAGGACCGCCAGACAAGGAAAAATCTGATACTTGAACATGATGAAATTATTCAGTCCATTCAGGAACGGGATATAGAAAGAGCAAAAAAAGCGATTTTGATTCATATAGAAAAACAGGAAGAGACAATTCTTGGAAATATGGATAAAAATCTGTAAATAATTTGGCAAGGCAGACCGATATAGTATATAAGCACAGATATGTGTTATGCAATTGGTCTTTGGCTGGTTGCGTATTTAGGTAATCAATTTTTGATTGATTGTATATTATCGCATGGATGCGGGAAAGAGGTGTCATTATGAGTGTAAATGGAGTTACATCATATGCGGACAATTACAGTACATATGCAGATACAGCATCTAAAGTACAGACTTCGTCCGCAAAGGAATCAGCGGCACAGGGTTCTTCCTCAAAGGAAGTTGTGTATTCTTCAAAGATGAGTGATAAAGAAAGAGCTGATTTGGTGGCAAAGCTGAAAGCCGACAGTCAGAGGCAGGTAGACAGCTTTAAGAGCATGGTTCAGGATATGTTTAAAAAGCAGGGCCTTGCTGTGAAAAATTCAGATGATATGTGGTCGATGCTTGCAAGCGGAAAGTTTACCGTAGATGCAGCGGCAGCAGAAAAGGCAAAGGGGCTTATTTCAGAAGATGGTTACTGGGGTGTAGACCAGACCTCCGACAGAATTTTTGAAATGGCAAAGGCTTTGTCAGGTGGAGATGAGAAAGGCATGGAGAAAATGCTCTCAGCATTTGAAAAAGGCTTTAAGCAGGCAACAAAGAGCTGGGGAAAAGCACTTCCAGATATTTCACAACAGACATATAAGGCTGTGCAGGAAAAGTTTAAGGCATATCAGGAATCCTTAAAGACAACTGAAGCTGACGCATAAAAAGCAAAAATAAAAGGTCGCTGGAACAGAGAATAGTTCCAGTGGTCTTTTTTCTTTTATTTTACAGGACTTAAAAAATTGTTTTGTCTTTTTCTCTTCTTTGGAAAACAAAATTCTAAAATTCTCTGCTCTATGCATATACTGTAATAATTGTAAAAGTATTATGGAAGTGTCATAGCTTTGAAATTTCTAAATAAATTAAAGATTGTGTCATTGAGTGCTGCAGGTCTGCTCTGTATTTTTCTGGCAGGCTGCAGTGTGCAGAAGTATGATGAAACAAAGGAAAATGATGTTGATTTTACCATATTATCGGAGGAAGAAATACCGGAACAGGTAAGCGAGATTATTGAATCTTCCAAGACCGAAAATTTCAGAAAAACCTACAGTGACAAGGACTATCTGTATATTATTATAGGATATGGCGCGCAGCCTACCAGCAGCTACAGTATAGAGATACAGGAACTGTATGAATCTTCCGATGCCCTCTATGTTACATCTATGCTCAAAGGTCCTTCGCGGACAGAAAAAGTGCTGGAGATAGAAACCTATCCCTGTATTGTAGTAAAGGTTCAGCATACAGACAAGGCGGTAGTTTTTCAGTAATTGATATCGAGATGGAAGTCCCTGCTTTTGTATGTCAGGAGCTTCAATTTATGCATAATATCTGTATTTTTTCATATAAATAATATATAGACTGAAAAATACAGAAAAATATATGGAGGAAAACATGGAAACAGCCAAATCATTTATACATATGAATAATTTAAAGGGGCAGATAGTGACACAGCTTACACTGGATGATGATTTTAATGTTCCTGATATAAATGCGGATATTGAGAAATATATTACAAAGGATGCACTGGTGCATATTGAAAGTGTGAAGGCAAGCGAAGGCAGAGTAAATATCCGTGGCAGAATGGATTTTAAAATTCTCTACGGATGCAGCAGTGATAAAAAGGTGATACATAGTATGGGGAATTCCATTCCCTTTGACGAGATTATAAATGGTGATAAAATAGGAAATAATGATGTGGTCAATGTAAAGTGTACCATAGATGACCTGAATATCGGCATTATTAATACCAGAAAAATAAGCGTAAAGGCGGTTTTGACACTGAATGTATCTGCAGAGCAGGTACATGATATTGAAGCGGTGGAGGAAATTACAGAAGATGATTCTGTCAATTATTTAAGACGGAAAGAACAGATTATGCAAATAGTGGTAAATAAGAAAGATACTTATAGAATCAGGGAGGATATTGAACTCTCGGCAAATAAACCAAATATTTCGGAGATTTTGTGGAGTACAGTAGCTCTAAATAATATTTCCACGCGGCTTTATCCTGAAAAAGTGGGAGTAAGCGGAGAGCTTATGCTTTTTATGCTGTATGATGACGAGGAAGAGGATACTCCGGTGCAGTGGATGGAGGCATCTGTTCCATTTGATGGAAGCATTGATGTGTCAGGCTGTGATGAAGATATGCTGGGAGATATTGAAACTTCCATATCCAGTGTCAACGTAAATATCAAACCGGATTATGACGGAGAGCAGCGCATGGTAGAGCTGGAAGTGGTATTGGAACTTGCCATGAGAGTATACAAGGAAGATGAAGTTTCTATTTTAAGTGATGTGTATTCACTGAAAAATGAATTGACCCCTGTTTATCAGGAATTGTCTTACAGTACTCTTGTAACAAAGAATATTTCCAAGTGCAAAATAAATGATAAGCTGCGGCTGGACAAAGACAGCGGACATGTGCTTCAACTTTTGAGCGCGCAGGGAGCTGCATGTATAGAAGATGTCTTTGTAGAGGAGAAAGGACTTCGAGTGGAAGGGATTGTCAAGATGAAGATTATGTATGTTTCATCGGATGACAGGATGCCACTGAATATTGCGGATGAAGTAGTGCCTTTTTCGCATTTAATTGAAGCGCAGGGAGTAACAGAGCAGTCCATGTCATTTATTCGTCCGTCGCTGGAACAGATATCTACGGTAATGTCCGGAAATAATGAGATAGAAGTGAAATGCTCGGCAGTACTGGATACGCTGGTACTGGATAATAAAAGCTCAAAATTTATCAAGGAGGTACAGAGTGTTCCGTTTGATTTGAAGAAGCTGCAGAATATTCCTAGTATGGCGGGGTATGTGGTGAAGGAGAGAGATACGCTGTGGGAGATTGCGAAGAGATACTGCACAACGATTCAGTCGATTATGAAGATTAATGAGATGAAAAGTGAAAATATAAATAAAGGGGATATGCTGGTGATTATTAAGGAAACACCATAAGCAGAGAAGAATTTTTAAAAAAGCATCAGGGAAATAACTGATATATTTTCCGTGATGCTTTTTTTAATGCTTTTTACCTGTTGTTTGGCAATCCTTATTCTTATGAGCGTGTTCACTTTGCCACCTATTGTACAGGACAAAAAAGTCCAGAATGCTATTTTTATCGTTTTAGAAAAAATTATACAATTTATATGAATAAAACTGGATTTATCCATTTTTTTTGGTGGATAGTTCTTTTACATTTGGGTGAGTTTGTAAAAAATAAAATGAAGAGAAAATACATTTTATATATATTGACAAAAAAATGAAAGGTTGGTACAATCATACTTATAAGTAGATTTTAATATAGGGGAAATCTGCGAGAATTTATAAAATATAATTTCTTCCCATCCTGAGAGATTATATATGAAAAAGGAGGTAAAAAATGAAGGTAAAAGAAAAGACCGACAAGGCTGGTATAGCCTCAGGTCGAATATTTTTAGAGGGGGGGGGTAAAAGAAAGATAGGGAAAAAAGTTGCTTCTTATGTATTAACAGTTCTTATGATTATCAATACAGCTTTTATTGATGGCATATTTATTGTTAAGCCGATTGAAGCAATAGCAGCTAATGAGAGTAGTATTGATTTGGAGTCAGATTTATTGATGTATTATGACTTTAATGATTCATTGAACAATAAAGTTTATAATACAACTGCATTAAATGGAAGTGATAAGCTGTCTTATATAGAAGGCATGTCAGGAAAAGCATTATATTTTAGTAGTGCTGATGCAGCAATCAAAAGTTATGAAGGAATTCCAGAAGATACCACTGAATATACTTTGTCTTATTGGGTAAAACAGGATGATGCCAGTAAAGCAAACAGTGCTGCATTTATAGACACTAATTGTCAGTATTTATTATTTGGCAGTAATGGATCGAATCTTTGGCCGATGGTACGTATTAGCACAAATAATGCAGAACATAGCTGGGATAATGAGCAAAATCGTTTGGATAGATTTGCTACAGGAAAAAGTATGGCTCCTACTACAGACTGGTCTTATTTTACAGCAACCGTATCATCTGATGGAACACTCAAAATGTATGTAAATGGTCAATTGGTATCTGATTTACATGAGAATGGGGCAACAGATGCAGGATATATGCTTAAAAAAGATGGTTCTTCATTCTTTTCAAATCAATTGCAAGGATGGAATCAACTGTCACTTGGCGGTGGAGACTGGTGGAATGCTGCTGCAGGTAACGGATTTATTGGGGCTTTAGATGAAGTTACATTTTATACCCGTGCGTTGTCTTCAAATGAAGTGGCAGCATTATATGCAAATAAAGGTATACCAAGTAACTCTGGAGAGTTTGAAGATTCAGACAAAGTTGTTCCACAGCATGTCAGTGTCCATGACCCAAGTATTGTGAAAGATGAAAAAACAGGTATGTACTATGTCTTTGGTTCACATATGGCATGGGCAAAATCAAAAGACCTGATTCATTGGGAAACTTTTACCAATAACATTAACACAGATTTTAAAAATCTTTTTAAAAAGGGAGAAGCATGGGCTTCACATGGAAGCAGCAGCTATGACTTGTCTGGAAATCTGTGGGCACCGGATGTTATCTGGAACGAAGAAATGGGCAAATGGTGTATGTATATGAGTGTAAACGGGGATAAATGGTATACATCTATTGCACTTCTCACTGCTGATTCTTTGGAGGGAGACTGGACATATGTAGATACAATTGTATATTCCGGTTTTACAAATTCTACAGAAGCAGCAGAGACAGATTATGCCAAAGTAATTGGAAATAATACGGTTGACCCTCGGTATTTGGAAAATCGTAATGGAAGCCGTACTTATGGCATGAATGCAATTGACCCGTGTGTGCTCTATGATGATGCGGGAAATCTCTGGATGACATATGGTTCATGGTTTGGTGGAATTTATATGCTGAAGCTGGACAGCAAGACAGGACTTCGCGATTATACCGAGACATATCAAACCGTTGCCAATACATCCGATGCTTATCAGGGTATTAAGATTGCCGGAGGGCAGCATGTGTCAGGAGAAGCTTCTTATATCGAAAAGATTGGTGATTATTGGTATCTGTTTATGTCAAACGGTGGTCTTACGGCAACTGGAGGATATAATATGCGTATCTTCAGATCTTCTGATATCAAAGGACCATATGTGGATTACAGTGGAGATGATGCGCGTTATACAAGTGCAGTAAATAACATTAATGGAACTGTAGGAAATCGTCCAATGTCCGGTTATCAGTGGAGCTATATGTCTGTTGGACAGGTGGCACAGGGACATAATTCTGCTTTTTTGGATAGTGATGGAAGAAGTTATCTTGTGTATCATACAAGATTTAATGATGGTACAGAAGGACATCAGGTACGTGTACATCAGATGTTTTTAAATGAAGAAGGCTGGCTTGTAACTGCTCCATTTGAGTACACAGGAGAAACACTGACAAATCAGGTAACTGCCGAAGATGTTACTGGTATGTATGAAGTACTTTTTCATAAGTTGAATATTAATTATGGAAGTCTTGAGGTTGTAAAAGGAGAAAATATTACTTTTAATACTGATGGAACCATTACGGGCGACCGTACCGGAACATGGGCTTTCAGTCAAAAAGGAAAGCCTTATGTAACGTTGAAAATTGGAAATACTACATATAAGGGTGTTTTTGTAAAACAGCAGATGGAAGAGTCAACAGATACTACATGGACCTTTACTGTTCTTGGAGATGATGAAATCAGTGTATGGGGATATAAATATGTCGGAGATGGTACAGAACTTGCAGAAAAAGCTGCTGCCAATTTATCCATGCCAGAGGGAACTTTCATAAATTTGACACTTCCTTCAAAGGGAATCAATGCTTCTACAATTACTTGGAAGTCTTCAAATGAAGCAGTTCTTGCTTCTGACGGAACAGTAACTGAACCAGATACAGATACAGAAGTAACACTTACAGGAACCTTTACAGTCAATGGAGCTTCTGTAAATAAAAATTATAAAATAATGGTTTATTCTCCACAGACAGATACAGAGAATAAAATATTAAAGAAATATTTTACTGGTCAGGAAGTGGATTTAACAAGTGCAGTGAAAGGTACTTATCAGTATGCCAATCCATTTTATGATGGAACTACAAAAGGGCTGCAGATGTATAACGGTGCATCTATTAAGTTTGATGTAAACCCTACTGCTGGAGCTGACCAGTGGCTGACTGATATTATCGGCTTTAATACCGGAAATACAGGAGGGCTGTATTTTGAGGGTAATTCCTATTTAGGATTTAATCACGGCGCTGGAAAAATTTTTGATGCAAATGTTGTCAATGGCTCTAGTTGGGCATGGGGAACTAATTTTATCACTACTTCGGCTTCTGTGGAAATCAAGATTCTTCCAACCGGATTTGAAGTATATGTGAATGATGTACTGGCATATAATCAGGCAGATATAGGAGGCAAAGTACCAGGAAGTACGGATATGGCTTCATGGGCAAGTATTCTGGATTTTCTTCAGAATGCGGCAACCTATCTTAATTTTGGATGGGGCTCATGGTGGGAAGGCGGATATAAAGGAACCATCAGCAATGTTGAGCTTTCTGTTCTTCCAATTGAGGTAACAGATACTACGGGATATCTGTATTATGAGAATTTTAACAAGCTGGCTGGAAAGACAGGAAATGATACAGGCTGGATTTCCCCTAATGCATCAGATAAATTATCTATAATAGCTGCATCGGATGCTCATGGATATTATTTGAGTTATGCAAATCCGGCAACAAGTGGAAATAGGGTAGCCTATACAGTATTTCCTAAAGAAGCGAATGTAAGTAAAGATTTTATGGTCGAAGCTGATATTATGTTAAACTCTGGTGGTGATAATGCTACAGTGTTTGCTATTACCGATGCTTTACATACAAATACTAAAAATAATGATATAACAGAGGGATATTTCCTAAAACTTACTGTTGCAAAAGGTTCAACTACTTGTACTGTGGCAGGTACAGATTACAGTTTTACATTGCCAAAAAATACTTGGGTTCATGTGAGTGTCAGTGTGGATGAAAATGGAAATATAGTTGCAAAAGTAGGAGATAAAGAACTGACAGGAACATCTACAGCAACAGCTGCTTTAGGAGGAATGTTCCTACTTAATGCCCGTTCAGGAAGTTATTCTGCAGTTGATAATATCGCTGTTCATGCACATGACTGGGGTGAAGGTACAGTAACAAAGAAGCCAACCTGTACAGAAACAGGTATCAAAACTTATACCTGTTCTGTTTGTCAGGAAACGAAAACAGAGGAACTTGAGGTAACAGAGCATACATGGGATGATGGAAAAGAGACAAAAGCTCCAAGCTGTACAGAAACAGGTGTAAAAACTTATACCTGTACCGCCTGCAAGGAAACGAAAACAGAAGAAATCAAAGCAACAGGCCATACAGAATCCGAACCTGTGGAAGAAAACAGAGTGGAAGCAACCTGTATAAAGGAAGGCTCTTATGATTTGGTAGTACGTTGCAGTGTATGTGATGAAATTCTCAGTACAGAGAAGAAAACAATACCACTTGCAGAGCATACATGGGATGAGGGCGAAATAAAAGTTGAGCCAACGTGTACAGAGACAGGTACGAAGATTTGTACTTGTACAGTATGTGGGGAAACCAAAGAAGAAATAGTCGATGCACTTGGTCATATTGCCAATGATGGCGGTACAATAGTAAAAGAGCCAACCTGTACAGAAGATGGAATACTTGATTTTACCTGTTCACGCTGTCATCAGGGTGTTACACAGCCGATAGAGGCGCTTGGCCATGACTGGACTGAATGGAATATTGAAAAAGAACCAACCTGTACAGAAGATGGTAAAAGAAGCCACAGTTGTAAACGTACTGATTGTGGTGAGGTTGAAGAGCAAATACTGCCAGCGCTTGATCATATGTGGAGTGAATGGAGTATCACATCTCCTGCAACCTGTACAAAAGATGGTGAAAAAACCAGAACATGTACCCGTACTGGCTGTGGTGAAATTGAAAAAGAGTCCATAGAGGCACTTGGTCATACAGCTGGTGAAACGGTAAAGGAAAATGAAATCAAAGCAACCTGTGAAACAGAAGGTTCTTATGATGAAGTAGTATACTGTAGTGTATGTAAGGAAGAACTGGAAAGAGTACACAAGACTGTTTCAGCACTTGGCCATACAGCCGGTGAAGCAGTAAAGGAAAATGAAGTGGAAGCAACTTGTGAAACAGAGGGTTCTTATGATGAAGTAGTATATTGCAGTGTATGTAAGGAAGAACTGGAAAGAGTACACAAGACTGTTTCAGCACTTGGCCATACAGCCGGTGAAACCGTAAAGGAAAATGAAGTAGAAGCAACCTGTGAAACAGAAGGTTCTTATGATGAAGTAATATATTGCAGTGTATGTAAAAAAGAAATGAGCAGAGTGCACAAGACTGTTTCAGCACTTGGTCATACAGCTGGTGAGGCTGTAAAAGAAAATGAAGTGGAAGCAGCCTGCGAAACAGAAGGTTCTTATGATGAAGTAGTATATTGCAGTGTATGTAAAAAAGAAATGAGCAGAAATGGTAAAACAGTACCAGCGCTTGGTCACGACTGGACTCAGGAGGGAACAATAACAAAAGAACCAACCTGTACAGAAAAAGGTGAAAAGACATATACCTGCTCACGTTGTGACAGTATCAGAACCGAAGAAATTCCGGCAACGGGTCACAGCTACAAGGAGCCGGTGTTTATATGGAAAAGTGATGACTCGGTAACAGCAGAATTTATCTGTACACTTTGTAGTGAGACTAATGTTGTGAACGCTGAGGTAAAAATTACTACAAAGAATGGCATAGCTACACATGTTGCTTCTGTAACATTTGATGGTAAAATTTATACAATCACCAAACAGATTATTCTGCTTGAGGAAGAAACAGATAAGAGAATTGTAGTTTCTGACACATGGGAAGAAATTCCTGAAAGTCTTGTGGAAGCAAAACTGGATACAAAGGAAAAGATTGTAGAAAAACTGTCAAAGGTAGTTATTGAAAATGGACATTCCAGCAAAAACAGTGCTTTTTATGATGTAGTACTGCAAACTTTGGAGAGTGATGGAACTACATGGAAAACAGTTACTGCCGAGAATTTCCCGAAGGAAGGTGTTACACTTATAATTCCATATCCGGAAGGAACGAACCGATTTGGTTTTGATTTTATGGTAACACATATGTTTACTGTTTCCATGAATGGTTATCATCCGGGTGATGTAGAGATTCTGAATGCGGAAAAGACAGAGAATGGTCTTAAAGTGACTGTCTCCAGTTTGTCACCAATCGGAGTATCATGGGTGGCATTGGATGAGGAAAAAGAACCAC
The DNA here is from genome assembly GCA_910585215.1 of uncultured Lachnospiraceae bacterium. Classification (GTDB taxonomy): domain Bacteria; phylum Bacillota; class Clostridia; order Lachnospirales; family Lachnospiraceae; genus CAG-303. The sequence continues at coordinate 52,653 of CAJUDQ010000016.1, forward strand.
CAACAAAGCAGGAAGAAACAACGACATCTGAAAGTACGGAAACTCAAAAACCTTCCAATTCTGTTACAACACCTCCAAAGACAGGAGATTCTCCTCTGCTTGGATGGCTGTTGATATGTGGAATGGTAAGCTGTGGATTTGCTGTTGCCATTACAAACTTTGGAAGAAATAAAAAAGCTGGCAAGTAAATAAAACAGTAATATAGAAACAAACAGCAAAAAGCTGCAGAATTTTTCACTGAAAAGTGACAAAGTCCTGCAGCTTTTTTGATGTTAGAAACAGAAAATTATTCAGATATTTTGTATGAATAATGGCAAATATATTTTGATATTTAAGCAAATATAAACGATATGTTTAGATAAATTTATTTATAAAAAGATATAAATAAAGGGGAATTTTATATATATTGACAAAATTGGAGAAGGTTGGTACAATCATTCTTATAAGTGGGGTTGTGTGTAGGGACAGGACTAAAAAATCTATAAAATTATAGTGGAGGTGTGCAAATGGTGAAAAAAATCTGGAATAAGAGCATACGAAAAATATTGGCAGTAACACTGAGCGTGTCAATGATTGTTCCGACCAATGTTATGTATGCAGCAGATAAAAATGGAGGGGGGGGGTACGAAACCCGAATTGAAAATGGGAAGATTGAACTGACAGATGCAGATATTGAAAATTTATATCAGAAAGTAAATTTTCAGAGGCAGTCAGTACACGACCCTTCTATTACGGTAGCTGAAGATGGAACTTATTATGTCTTTGGTTCACATATGGGAGTGGCCAAAACTGTTGATTTGCAGAACTGGAGTGATACTCCTATTTCAAATGAAAATGAGAATAATGCGTATTATGGAGTGCGGAATACCAGAGCTTCAGACAGGTTAGTCGCATTGTTTGATTTTAATGATGGCGGTGCTGATTTTACAATGAATGGAAGTACTGCTATTACAGCAAATCCAGATGATGTGAATGATAAGGTTTTATGTATTGAAACTGGTTCCGGAGGCAAAAATGGTAATTATGCAATTATGGAAGCAGATTATTTTTCCAATATTGATTTTTCCAATGGCGTTACAGTATCTATGAATGTAAGACCAACAAAAAACAGCTCTGACTGGAATTATTTATTCAGTATTGGATGTAAATCAAGTCCTGCGACAAATAGTATTTTGTATATTGATGGTACAATAGGCTTTATTCAGAGAGCTGGTGACCCATATAAGGCATATTATCCAGGAGACGGATGGGTAAATGGAAATACTGTAAATAATGAGTACGATTATTTTACCAAAGAAGCTAATTGCAATAAATGGTACAAATTGACATATGTCTATTCTAAAACAAGTGTATCAATATACGTAAATGACATATTGGCAGTGACACATGCTTCAGAAGCATCTTTGGGAGAAACTGTGCTTCCAAATCTTCATAATGGAACAGAGCTGGTATTGGGAGCAGGAGCAGAAAGAGGCGATTTAGAAAACTTTGGCGGTTATATAGATGATGTTCGTATTTATAATACTGCATTGACAGGTGATGAAATAGCTGATATTCCAAAGAAAGGTGCAACAGAGAAAAATATAGACACAAACAATAAAATATTAAATGAAAAGGTAACTCCGGTTTCTTACAAAGAGGCGTTTCGGTCAGGTGGTTATGGGATTAAGGAAATTGAAACAAAAAATGGAAAAATAAAGGTAGATTTTAGTAAATTTCCTGCCAGTGACTGGAATACTGCAATTACAGCAAATCCAAGTGCCGGTAAGGCACCGTGGAGTATTCAGGGAAATATGTGGGCACCAGATATTATATACAATCCTGTAATGAAAAAATGGTGTATGTATCTGAGTTTAAACGGAAATGCATGGAATACGGTAGTCGTATTGTTGACATCTGATGCCATAGAAGGTCCTTATGTTTACGAGGCACCGATTATTTATTCTGGTTTTACATCTGGAGGTGTTACATCTTATAATAAAACCGATTTAAGTCTGGCGATTAATAATGGTAAACCATTAAGCAGTCTGCCAGCACGATATAATAATTTAATTACAGGGGTAGATTCTAATGGTACAGCTACTTCGGATGGCCATGGCAGTTATGGAACTTATTGGCCGCACGCCATTGACCCGTCTGTCTTTTATGATGACCAAGGTGAGCTTTGGATGAATTATGGTTCATGGTCTGGCGGAATTTATATGATTAAACTGGACAAAAATACAGGATTAAGGGACTATACAGTTGACTATCCCTATGAAATCAACGGAGCTGCTGCAAATGAATCAACAAGGGATGGAAATGTTACATCAGACCCGTATTTCGGCAAAAAAGTTGCAGGAGGCTTCTATTTGTCCGGTGAAGGACCATATATTGAAAAAATAGGAAACTATTATTATTTGTTTATTTCTTATGGGTTCTATTCTCCAACCGGCGGTTATAATATGAGGATTTTCCGTTCTGAAAATCCAGACGGCCCATATGTAGACGTAAACGGTGACAGTGCCATTTATGACAGAGGCGGTAATAATTTTAAATCCCGTCCAAGCAGAGGCTTGCAGTTGATGGGCAATTATCAATGGGATACCATGGCTGTTGCAGAGGTTGCACAGGGACATAATTCGGCATTTGTGGATAAAGACGGAAACGCTTATGTGATTTATCATACAAAATTTGCAGATGGAACAGCAGGTCACCAGCTTCGTGTGCATCAGTTGTATCAAAATGAAGATGGATGGATTGTAGCCGCGCCTTATGAGTATGCAGGAGAGACAATCAATGATGAGAATATTAAAAAGGAAGCAATTCCGGCAGAACAGATTGTAGGAAATTATCAATTAATTGTTCATCAATATTTAAATCCAAAGGCGGCAGATAATGGAACAGTGGAAGCAAATCTGGATATTGTCAAACCTGTAAATATTACTTTAAATGCAGATGGAACAATTAGCGGTGCCTATACTGGTAATTGGGTGGAAAAAGAAGGAACAGCCTATGCAACCATTACTATAAATAATACAGAATATAAAGGAGTATTTACAGAACAGACAATAGATGGCTCTAATGTAAAGACTTTATGCTTTTCTGCTGTAAATGTATCTGGCGAGTGCATTTGGGGTTCCAAGACCATACCGGATGATGTGGCAGTAGCAAAAAATGTAATAGATTTCAAATCTTCTCTTGCAGACAGTACTTATACAGATTTGGACCTTTCGGTAAAGACTACTGACGGAGTAACGGTTACATGGACTTCATCAAATACAAACGTGATTACAAACGATGGCAAAGTTACTCCGACAAATACAGATGTTAAAGTAATTATGACGGCCAGAATTTCAAAAGGGGATTATTACTACAATAAACAGTATCCAATTACTGTAAAAGCAGGGGGAATTGCAAACGCAGATTGTGAGACCGGTTTGGAAGCTTTTTATGATTTTGAAGACAATCTTGTCAATAAGCTGAATACTTCTCAAACTGGAACAATGCTGAAGCAGTCTAATGGAACAATGCCGCAATATGAGTATAACAAAGAACGCAACAGCAAAGTATTGCAGCAATATTTTGGATTTGACGGCGCACAGAGTATTAGTTATACAAAATTTCCAAATCCTTTGAAAGGAAGAAGTCTGGAAGGAGCAACCGTTTCTTTGTGGGTAAATCGATTAGACAGTGATGCATGGGATGCAGTATGGTCATTTTTGGATACAGATAGCAGTGACGGTATAGACGGAAGATTGTTTTTCACACCAAATGCATATCTGGGATTTAATGGGACCGGAGGCTGGTTTGACTGTAATAAACCGGATATTATAACAAATGCAATTGAGGTACAGGAGTGGAATCTTGTAACTGTAACTGTAGATAAAAACAGCTTTGGTATATATATTAACGGACATTTAGTCTATACTCAAAATAAGTATGCTGCATTGGGAAGCAGTTCAGATATTGCTGCTTTGTGTTCCAATGTTGTGAATTTACTTTCTTCAGCAGATGATTTTTATCTGGGTTATGGTTCTTTCTGGGGCTCTGCGCCTTTGTTGATGGATAATCTGAAGATATACAGTAGAGCTCTAAGTCAGGCAGATATAGCAAAGCTTTATAAAGAAGAAACGGTTATACAGGTAGGTTCCATGAATGGAGATGTTCCAGGGGAGCTGGCTTGGTGGGATTATTCTAATTTCTTTGGCCTGAAAGCAACAGAAGATTTTACAATTAAGTGGAAGTTTACAAATTATAATTCGTTAAGTACAGATAATTATAAAAATTATGCAGTAGCAATTACTACGAATTTAGATAGAACTAATGAACAGGCAGAAGATTGGTATTTGAGAGCTGATTCGTGGAGTAATGCGTATTTTGGAAGCAGTGATGCTGCTCCTTTTAGAAATCAGGTAAGTTACAGCAGTGATTGGAATTGGGACAATTTTGTTTCTATGTTTAATGGAGCCAAAATAGATGCAACATTATCAAGAAGTGGAACTACTATGACTTTTACTGCAGTAATTAATGGTTCTGATGGTAATACCTATCATTATACAGTAACAGCAAAGGATGCTCCTTTGGATGATGTAATGGTATATCTTGGAGGGCAAGATTGTTATTTAGAGATTAGCGAATATTCAGTTGCAAGCCAGCATCGCTATGATTCAGTTACAACACCACCAACATGTGTAAGTGAAGGGTATACTACCTATACATGTATCTATTGCAGCGACAGTTATATGGCAGATAAAACAGAAGCGGCAGGTCATGACTATACAGCCACCTATGCAGACAATGTTATTACTGTAAGCTGTTCAAAGGGAGACAGTACAAAGACTGTTACACTGAATGCAGAAGGAGGAGCAATTGCTTCTTCCTATCATGTACAATTAGATAATACGGGAAATATTGTATTGCCGGATAATACGGAAATGTCCAAAGCAGGATATGCTTTTGAAGGCTGGAAAGATACGGAGGAAAATATTTATCAGACAGAATTTCCTGTTTCAAGTCTGCCTTCCGATGCAGAAAATACTGTTTTAACTGCTGTCTGGAAAGATACGCAGGCACCGACAGGAACAATTACTGTATCAGACAGTAAATGGCAGTCACTACTTGAAACTGTTACCTTTGAAATCTATAAAACTTCACAGGAAATAATTACAATAGAAGCGGAAGATAATGAAGGCAATGTAGGTATTTCCTATCTGATAGCAACAGAGGGACAGAGTTATTCACTGGAAGACCTCAAAAATCTGGAAGATGCAGAATGGAACATCTACCAGTCTTCTTCTAAGCCGAAGCTTGCAAAAGATACAAAAAATGTAATTTATGCAAAATTGACAGATGCATCAGGCAATATAACATATATTTCATCTAATGGAATTGTTGAGGATGAAACATCTCCACAAATTACGGAATTTAAAATTGTTTCGGGAACATTAAAGGATACCAGTGTGTCTGTTCAGATAGAATCAAACGAAGCTGGAACATATTATTTTATATTAAACAGGGATGCTGACGATGCTTTGAAGACAGTTGCTGCGGAAAATTTAAGTAGTGCGGTAATCACATCTGTTGGACAGGGTACGGAAATAGCAGCAAACACCAAAGGAACAATTGATAGCACAGGACTTGATGCAGGTACTTTATATAATGCCTATCTGGTGATAAAAGATAAAGCTGGAAATATTTCAGAATGCAGCAGACTGGAGATTTTGACAGCTCAGGAAATGATAGACATTACAAATGCCCAAATTACCGGAACAGCAAACTATACTTCGCAGCTGAGTGTTTCTGCACAAAATGACAAAAATGAACCTATGGTTTATCAATGGTATCGCAGCAGCGAAACAATCACTGAAAATACAGATATAGATTCACTTGAAGAGATTTCTTGCACATCTGACAGCTATACATTGCAAAAAGAAGATGTTGGAAAATATATCGCAGTATATATCAGCATAGACAGTGCTCAATATTCCGGTTATACTCTGGCATATACGTCTTCCACTGTCCAGCCAAAAAATATTACAGTAGCAGCAGTTCAGGTTTTAAATAAAAACTATGATGGAACTGCAAATGCCGAAATATCAGAAATTACATTGAATGGAATTGAAACGGGCGACAGTGTGACAGCCAGTGCAGGTACAGCAGTATTTGCTGATAAAAATGCAGGTACGAACAAGAAGGTAACTGTTTCAGGAATTACATTAAATGGAACAGACGCCGCTGCATATAAATTGACTTCCACAACTGCCGAGGCACAGGCAGCGATTAATAAAAAAACTGTCAGCGTAAAAACTGTTGTAGTAAAAGATAAGGTATATGATGGAACAACAGCAGCGGATATTGTTTCTGTGGAATTTGAAGGCGCAGTAGAAGGCGAAGAAATTACATATGAGGCTTCCATGGAATTTGTCGATGCAAATGCAGGTCCAGACAAAGAAGCAACAGGCACAATTGCTTTGACAAATGACAGCCTTACAAACTATGAGCTTTCAACCAGCACTATTTCAGCTACAGCAGAAATCAAAAAAGCAAAGCCACAGGTAACAGTGCCAGACAACATTACAGCAGGTTATAACACAACTCTTGGAGAAATCACGCTTCCGACAGGATTTGAATTTGATATTTCAGTTCTTGAAGACGGTCTTCTTACAAAAGTGGGCGATGTGGGAACGCAGGAATTTCCGGCTATTTATACTCCAGAAGATTCAAATTATGAAAGTATCACTATTGTTATTTCAATAGAAGTTACAAAGGCATCTATTGGTGCGCCTGTTCTTTCAAAGACAGATGAAACGATTGATGGCAAACAGGATGGAAAAATAAACGGCCTTGAAACGGATATGGAATTCAGTACAGATAATATCACCTATACCGCTGTTACAGACCCTGATATGTCGTTTGCACAGGGAACCTATTATGTAAGATATATGGAAAACAAAAACCATTTTGTTTCTCAGCCGACCGAACTTGTGATTGAAGCAGGAAGAAAGCTGAAAATTACTTTTATGGCAGATGATATTGTGGTAAAAGAAACAGAAACAGGCTGGAATGGAACAATTACAGATATTCCAAAAATTCCGGCAAAACAGGGATATGACCAGATTGCACCGAAATGGGATGTGGAGGATTTCACAAATATTCAGGCAGATATGACGGTTCATGCGATATATACCATAAACAAATATACTGTCATTCTGACACAGGGAGAGGGATATACTCTGCAAACAACAGACAGTGGAGAAACTACAGGTATTATAGAATATCTTGGAAACTGTAATTTTAAGCTTGTATTGGCAGACGGTTACAGCAAAACGGAGAATTTTGCTGTAAAGGCAGATGGAATCCTATTAACTCCAACAGCAGACGGAAGCTATTCTTTGACAGATATTACAAAGAATCAGACAGTTACAGTAGAAGGAATTGCAGATATAACGCCTGCGACAGGAGAAATCAGAGTAGCGGATGATATATGGAATACAAGGCTTGAACTCACCTCCATTTTCAATCTGTTCTTCAAGGATACACAGACAGTTACTATTACTGCTGAAGATAAAGGAAGCGGAGTAGATAAAATATTTTATTATCTGTCAAAGGAGCCTGTTACGGAAGATATAGTAAACTGGACAGAATATAACAATGCATTTCAGATTGTTCCAAATAATGAATATGTGATTTATGCCAAAATTACCGATAAAGCCGGAAATTGTACTTTTATCAATTCAGAAGGAATGATTTTGGACAATATTGCACCTGTTATCATGGTACAGACAACAGAGGGTTTTTCTGCTGTTTCTGACGGAGCAGAATATCAGAAAACACAAACTTTTAAAGTTCAGGATAATTATTTGAAACAGGTGACAGTAAATAATGAACTGGTATCATTATCAGAAGAGGGAACTTTTGTATTAAAACCGTCCGATGATAAATATACAGTGGAAGCAGAAGATAAAGCGGGAAATAAAGCGACTTATACCATATCAGTCAAAAGAGAAGCAGGAACGGGAAGTGTTGCTATAGAAGGCTGGACCTATGGAGAAGAAGCAAATCAGCCGATTATTGAAGATACAAATCAGGCAGGCTATACCGTCAAGTATTATAAAGGTTCTGAAGAACTGAAGGAAATTCCAAAGAACGCTGGAAAATATTCCGTAAAAGTTATATTTCATCAGACTGATGAAATTGAAGAATATACAGCTTCCGCTGATTTCGTAATAGCAAAGGCGGTATCTCCTGATATGCCATCACTGGAAAAAATAAATGAAAGCATTGCCGGTAAAGCAGATGGAAGGATAGAAGGCCTGACTTTGCAGATGGAATACAGTACAGATGGTGTTATCTATACAGATGTTACGGATGAAGAAATGTATTTTGAGGCAGGTACATATTTTGTACGTCTGAAGGAAAGTGAGAACTATCTCTCTTCAGAGGCAGCAAAGGTAGTGATTGATGCGGGCAGAAAGCTTCTGGTTACTTTTGTTGTAGATAATGCCGTAGTATCAGTAAAAGAAGTTCTGTGGAATGGAGAAATTACAGATATTCCGGAAATTCCGGAAAAGAAAGGCTACGATCGAACAGCGCCGAAGTGGAATGTGGCAGAATTTAAAAATATTCAGACAGATATGACAATTGAGGCGATATATACAATCAATCAATATATCATCACCCTGACACAAAAAGACGGTTATATTCTGAAAAGAACTGACAGTGAAGGAACTGGAGATAAAGTAAATTATCTGGAAAGCTGCAGCTTTGGTCTTACAGTTGCAGAAGGCTACAGAAAAACAAAGGAATTTGCAGTAAAAGCAAATGGAGTTGTTTTAACTGCAGATGCAAATGGAATCTATTCTCTGTCTGATATTTCAGAAGATTATATTGTCACAGTGGAAGGAATAGAAAAGATAAGTGGTATTCCTCAGATAAAGGGTGAAAATGGAAAGTTTGGATGGGAAGTAATAGCGGATGAAATTCGTAAAGTACTTGAGCAGAGCTTAACTCAGCAGAAAGTTGACGTGCAGATGAATGGCAGTACAGAACTTCCAAAAGAGATTATTTTGGAAATCAAAGGAGAGGATATCAGTCTCGAGCTTGATATGGGCGCAGGAATTCTCTGGACTATAGACGGGAAAACTGTAACAGGACAAAACTTTAGAAATATCAGTATGGAAGTAATTTTGGATACTGACAATATACCACAAAATATTCTTACCAGAGTAACATCAGGAAAAACATTTAAAAACCTGACCCTTGTTCATGAAGGAGAATTTGGATTTCAACCTGTTCTGACGATTTATGTGGGAAAAGAAAATGCTGGTCTTATGGCAAAGCTCTACTACTACAACAAAACAACCGGACAGATGGAGATTTCAGATTCAGGAAAAATAGATGTGAATGGCAACACAAAATTTACTTTCACACATGCATCTGACTATACAATTGTTATCGATGCAGCAGGCAACAATCAGGAAGAAAGTACTGCGAATAATGGAAAACTTCCTGTTACTGGAGATTCAAGTCAGGATATCTGGAACAGAACATGGCTTGTTATGCTTGCTTCTATGCTCGTGACAGCCGGAATCGGAAGTTTTTCAGTAAAGAGACGGAAAAAATAGCAGAAGAAAACACAAACAGAAAATAAAAACAATACAATAGAACTTATAGTTCAATATCAGAAAAGCCGCTGATTAAGGAAGATTCAATCCTTAATCAGCGGCTTTTCTGTGCTTTTTTCTGAAAAGTTTATTTTTCACAGTCCAGAATATATTATTTTTTTACCGCGGTCAGCTTATTATCGATACAGTCAATTACGATACTGTCTCCCTGTGAAATATCTCCGCCAAGTATTACTCTTGCTGCCAGTGTCTCTACATGTTTCTGCACATATCTCTTTAATGGTCTTGCGCCATACATAGGCTCATATCCGTTTTCTGTTACAAATTGTTTTGCTGTTTCTGTCAGCTCAATCGTAATATCTCGCTCTCTAAGTCTCCGGTTAATATCTGCCAGAATTAAATCGACAATCTTGCCGATATTATCCTTTGTCAGAGGTTTAAACATAATAATTTCATCCAGTCTGTTTAAAAACTCAGGTCTGAAATGTGCCCTTAGCTCTGTCATTACAAGGCGCTCGCTCTCTTCACCGATTTCTCCCTGCTCATTAATTCCCTCTAACAGATAGGAGGAACCAATATTAGAAGTCAATATAATAATCGTGTTTTTAAAATCTACGGTTCTTCCCTGTGAATCGGTAATTCTTCCATCATCTAAAACCTGAAGAAGAATATTAAATACATCAGGATGAGCCTTTTCGATTTCGTCAAACAGAACAACCGAATAAGGTTTTCTTCTGACTGCTTCTGTGAGCTGGCCTCCTTCATCATATCCGACATATCCCGGAGGTGCTCCGATTAAACGGGATACAGAGTGTTTCTCCATATATTCCGACATATCAATTCTGACAATGTTCTGCTCATTGTCAAACAGATTTTCCGCCAGTGCCTTTGCCAGTTCTGTTTTTCCGACGCCTGTAGGACCAAGAAACAGAAACGAGCCGATTGGTTTGCTTGGGTCTTTAATTCCTGCCTTGGAACGGATAATTGCTTCTGTTACTTTTGTTACTCCTTCATCCTGACCAACTACGCGTTTGTGAAGCGCTTCGGCAAGGTGAAGTGTTTTATTTCTCTCAGTTTCCGTCAGTTTTGATACCGGAATTCCTGTCCATCTGGAAATAATTCTTGCGATTTCCTCTTCAGTAACGCTCTCTCTTACAAGAGATAAATCCTGATTTTTTATCTTTTCTTCTTCTGTTTCAAGTTGTTTGGTAAGCTCGGGAAGTCTGCCATACTGAATTTCTGCAACTTTTTCAAGGTCATAATTTCTCTGGGCAATCTGAATTTCATTATTTGCCGCATCGATTTCTTCGCGGAGCTTTCGAAGCTTTTCCACAGAAGCTTTTTCGTTTTCAAGCTGTGCTTTTTGAGTATTAAAGCTGTCTTTCAGTTCTGCAAGCTCTTTTTGAAGATTTTGCAGACGGTCCTGACTGAGCTTGTCTGTCTCTTTTTTCAGAGCTGTTTCTTCTATTTCCATCTGCATAACACGACGTTTCAGCTCATCAAGCTCTGTGGGCATGGAATCCATTTCTGTTTTAATCAATGCGCACGCTTCATCCACCAAATCAATCGCCTTGTCAGGAAGAAAACGGTCGGAAATATAGCGGTTTGATAAAACGGCTGCGGTTACAAGAGCAGAATCGGCAATTTTTACCCCATGAAATACCTCATAGCGGTCCTTTAAACCTCTAAGAATCGAAATCGTATCTTCTACCGTCGGTTCATCTACCATAACTGGCTGAAAACGCCGTTCGAGAGCAGGGTCTTTTTCAATATATTTTCGATATTCGTCAAGAGTAGTAGCGCCGATACAGTGAAGCTCTCCTCTGGCAAGCATTGGTTTTAACATATTTCCGGCATCCATGGAGCCTTCGGTCTTGCCTGCACCAACAATGGTATGAAGCTCATCAATAAACAGAATAATCTGTCCATCGCTTTTTTTCACTTCTTCCAAAACAGCCTTCAGACGTTCTTCAAATTCGCCTCGGTATTTTGCACCTGCTACCAGTGCACCCATATCCAGCGCAAATATTTTTTTCTCTTTTAAGCCTTCTGGAACATCTCCCTGAACAATTCTCTGCGCAAGACCTTCTACAGCGGCAGTTTTTCCAACACCCGGCTCACCAATCAGAACAGGATTATTTTTTGTTTTGCGGGATAAAATACGAATGACATTGCGAATTTCCGCATCTCTTCCAATCACAGGGTCAAGCTTCTGATTTCTTGCTTTTTCAACCAAATCTGTGCCATATTTTTGAAGCGTATCATAGGTAGCCTCGGGATTGTCACTGGTTACTCTCTGGTTGCCACGGACAGTAGAAAGCGCGGTTAAAAAGCGTTCTCTTGTAATGCCGTATTCTTTAAATAAGGCTGACATTGCCCGATTTGGATGCTTTAAAAGAGAGAGGAAAAGATGTTCAACAGAAACATATTCATCTCCCATTGCCTTGGATTCATCCTCAGCAGAAATTAAAACTTTATTTAAATCATTGCTGATGCGCAGCTCACCGCCTTGAACCTTTACTTTTTTACTAAGATATTCCTGTACTTTATTGGAAAAATGAGTTTTGTTAAAAGATTCATTGTGAAGTTCCATTTTTTCAATCAGTTTGAGAATCAAACCGTCTTCCTGTGTAATCAGGGCTTCCATCAGATGTTCCTGGTCAATCTCCTGATTTCCATATTCATAGGCCAGTTTTTCACATGCCTGAACTGCTTCGATAGATTTTTGTGTAAATTTACTGATATTCATAAGATACACCTCATTTCTGCACACCGGCTTTCATCGGTTCGTGTTGGATGTGCCATGCAGCCAGCCGAAAGCTGATTGCGTTGATTATTAAAAAAATACGAACCGGAGTTTTTTGTTCTTCGATTCGTATCATACTCTAAATTGTTAGCAATGTCAAGAGGTGAGTGCTAATAATTTTTAAGATTTTTTATTTTCTTTTACCAGAATGTGCCTTATATCCCCTACCTTTAGGCATGGGGAGTGTCAATTGATTATCCCTCATCTTTTTCATCCTGAAAAACACTGGCAGCATTAATAAATGTTTGGGCAGAAACGCTGTCACAATAAGAAATATCAGTACAGGTAATATGTGCTCCAGATTCAATTTGAGAATTTGTGATATCAGCACAGGTCATATGTGCTCTGCATTCAATTTCAGAATCTGTGATATCAGCACAGGTAATATGTGTTCCGGATTCAATTTTAGAATCTGTGATATCAGCGCAGGTAATATGTGTTCCAGACTGAATTGTAGAATCGTAAATATTTTCCTGTACTGTAATGCTGAAATAAGATTTTATCGTCATTCCCTGCATCTCTCCATCATATTTCAGCTGGATTTCCGATAGCTCATCTGTCAGTTCTTCTTTTTTCAAAATTCGATGTCCCTGAAAAATAACTGCATACAGATTATTATCATTTGGCCATTCTGCCGACTGTTTCTCTATTGTATTTCGTTCTTCTTTTCCAAATAAAAAATCAATGGATACCTGAAAGATTTCCGCTATTTTGGGAATCAGTGCAATATCCGGACAAGACAACTGGTTTTCCCATTTTGAAACCGCCTGAAAGGTGATATCGAGCATCCCTGCAAGTTCTTCCTGAGAGAGTCCCTGTTTTTTTCTTAATTCCGCAATATTGGAACATATAATTTCATTTACTGTCATAAAAACCTCCATTTATCTATTAAGTAGCTACTGTAGATAAAGTATAACACAGCAGATAATAAAATAGAATAAACCATCAGTGGAAGCACAAAAAATAATATTCAACCATCAGTTGAAAAGTATAAAAGGAAATAAATATTCATTTGACAATTAAACAATTGGCAGTATATGACGCGCTCTCACCACTTAAGAAGTGGGAGATAAATTGCTGGTTTTGGTTAAAATCTCAGCCTTCACATACCATAGGCAAAACAGAATGAAATTTCTGATAATATTCTATAATTTCATATTTACATCCTTTAAACAGACTGCAAACATCATGGTTTATTGCTCCTGATTCCATCAGAATTTTATTTAAAGAATAATCAAAACGAAGCTGTGTATGTTCTGTATATTCAAAATATAAATTATCAAATTCATCTATTATCCGGCACATCTGGGCATAAATGGAAATTTTATCTCCGGAAAGTCTGTGTGGAAATCCTGTACCATCATTTTTTTCATGATGTTGTGCACAGATATCAGAACATATCTGTACAAAATATTTGCAGTTTTCAGAATAATTCAGTTTTATAATATCAGATCCCAGAAGAGTATGGTCCATATATACATCCTTGTTTTGTTTATTATCTGTACGAAAAACTTTTAAAACTCCCATATCGCCTATATTGCAGAAATATACGGCTTTGCTAATCAGTTCTATATGAATCGGCTGCAAATTGATTTCCCTAGACACAGAAGTATATCTTTTTAAAAGAATCTCCATTATCTGAGTCATACGTTCATAATGTCCCCTGTCTTTTCCGAAATTATCAAGATATAGATTATATATTTTTTCCAAATGTTGAATATATCGTCTTGTCTCTACAATATTTATATCTGTAAGCTGAGTATTGTCAGGCAACCGTTTGTTGCTTATAAGGTCCTGTGTGATTCTTTTTAGAATCTCCTGCTGGTCAAACGGCTTTTTTATAAATTCAAATACGTTATATTGTGCTGCTTCTTCTACATTATCAAATGTAGCTTCTCCGGAAATCATAAAAACAGGAATTTTGGAAATATTATTTTTTTTCATTGTTTCAAGTACATCAAATCCACTCATACCCGGCATGGAAACATCCAGAAGAATTGCAACCAGTTCATCTGCCTTTGATTCAATAATCTCAATTGCTGAACCACCATTATCTTCTTCAATAATCTCAAACTTATCTGATAAAATATTTTTCAGAAGTTCTCGTGTAATTTCAGAATCATCCACAATTAACAAAGTATTCTTAGTTGTCTTCATAACTAAATTTATAGCCTTAATCAGGCAAATCCTCCTTAATATATTAATTGTATGTAGTTAGAAAATAAATTTCTTTTT
>CAJUDQ010000017.1:0-12726 GCA_910585215.1 uncultured Lachnospiraceae bacterium
ACACTCTTTCCCTACACGACGCTCTTCCGATCTGTTTTCTGTAATATTCAATCCATACCAGTACAGATATCGTATATCATTGAAATCCGCCTCCATAACAATCTCCCTGTATACAGAGAGACTTTCATTGAGCATTTCTCTTATGGAATTTGTTAAAAAAACTTCACAATAATCATGCTCAAACCAGTAAATCGCCTCATGAATATTTTTTCTAATATTTTCTCCTGCCTCAAAAATATTATAGATTTCAATAAATAATTCTGCATAAATAACAATATCTGTCAATCGCTGAACGATTGCCGCACCGATACATCTGCGAAGAGCCGTCGCCAGATACATCAGATATGTTCCATACTCCGTCCCCAGATTGCAAACCGCATATCGGGGATTCAGATAGCTGTTTTCATAATTTTCCCATAATTCTCCATATAAAACTCTGTTTTTCTCTTCCAGTTCCTTTAAAGTAAAGTTCTCATAATCCCCATATTGTATCTGCTCAAACAGATTCATCACTGACAGCAGAAATTCCGCCTCTCTGGCAAAAAACTCTGTGTATGGACTTTCAAGCGCCGGTTCAGCTGCTATCTGTCTGATTCTGTCAAGCGTCAGTTCATAACGCTCGCTGATTTCAATATTTTCTTTTAAATAAGTCAGTTTGTTCATAACATTTTAAGTTTCCTTCCTTATCACAAATCTATACAATTCTGTCTGCTTTATTTCAAATTTCCATTTTCTATATTTTCATCAATAATTTTCTGGCAGTATTCCCACAAAGTTCTTGAACCTTCAGGGGTCTTTCTGTTTCTTTTTATTACCTGCTCTGCCCTGATATCATGCTCTTTCCATGAAATACCGCCAGTCTTATGATTCAGTGTCAACGGCTGAACCTTATCCAAAGTATTTGCAAATTTGGCCTCGGCTGTTTCTCCTTCTTCAAATTCATTCCATAATTCCCATAAAAGTTCTGTCTGGTCCTGTGGCAAAATATGAAAAATCCTCTGTGCAGCAGCAATCTCCCGTTCTCTTTTTGTAGCATTTCCCTCTGTATCATAAGCGTAGGTATCTCCGGCATCAATTTCTACAAGGTCGTGTACCAGCACCATCTGCATAGTTCTTAAAAGATTGATTTCACTGTTTGCATGCTCTGCCATCAGCATACACATAAGCGCCAGCGACCATGAATGTTCCGCATCATTTTCTTTTCGGGAACCGTCGGCAATATAAGTTTGTCTGCCGATGTTTTTCATTTTGTCAGCTTCCATAATAAAATCCATCTGTTTTTTCAATCTGTCCTCCATCGCTTTTCCTTTCTGATTTACACAGCTTGTATTTTCTGTCAATCATTTTTTACCTTTATCTGGTTTTTTCTGTGTTTTATCTGTTCTATATTCCCACCATAATCAGACAGAGAATAAAAAACCATATTACTGCATTTCCAATGGAACCAACCCACGCAAATGTATGAAATACATTTTCATCTTTGATACTGTTTAATCCAAGAAAAAGACCGGCTGTCGCACTGACAAGCCCGCCTGCTCCCAAAATACCGACTATGGTATCTCCATCGCCATGTGCACGAAAAGACAGATAGATTCCATAACCAAGCAACGCTGCCGCTGCAAAAAAGAGAATAAGGGAACTGATTCCTCTCTTTGAAACTGTTTTATTAGTAAATTTATAATGTCTCCGTTTAAACATATTGTCCTCTATTTATCAAAATGACGGTTATATTTAAGAAAGAGCTGTCGCACGAAAAAATAACATTAAAAAATATTCAGCCTGTAATCCATATCTGCTGTATTTCCATGTTTGATATTTTGTGCGACAGCCCCTGCAGTTAAGCAATCAACCCAATTAACAGCTGATTACCTAATGGGTATTTTTTATTTTAAAAAGAAATATATTTCTTTCCCTTCATCAGTTTTGCTCCGTTTACAATTGTAATCACACCTACTGCGATTCCGGCAATAATTGTAATAATTCCAAGTACAACATTGGCAGCCCCTGTCCTGCCCAATAAAGTATAAGTTCTTTCTTCCATTTTTACCTCCATAATTATTCATATATGATGATTTGCCTGTTATTTCTTAATTGCATTTTGCTCCATATTGTGCATAATATGCATCAATTCTGCTCTTTATCTCATCATCAATCAAAATCTTACCGTTGTACTCTTTGTTGTAAAGATGTTCAATTACTTCAGCCATGGTCACAATCGCATTTGTATCAAAGCCGTAGGTTTCTTTCAGTTCTTCCAGTGCACTCTTTTCGCCTTTTCCTTTTTCCATTCTGTTTAAGGACACCATAAGACCCAAAATCTGTACATCTCCCTGAGCCTTGATAATCGGATATGTCTCCTCAATAGACTTTCCAGAAGTTGTGACATCCTCCACAATCACAATTCTGTCTCCGTCTTTTATCGGACTTCCAAGAAGAATTCCGGTTTCTCCGTGGTCTTTTGCTTCCTTTCTGTTGGAACTGTATCTTATTTCCTTTCCATATAACTCATAAAATGCGCATACGGTAGCAACTCCGATAGGAATTCCCTTGTACGCAGGACCAAATACTACATCAAAGTCCGTTCCATATTGTCCATGAATGGCTATCGCATAATATTCACCCAGTTTTTTCAACTGATATCCATCAATATACAGACCCGCATTCATAAAAAACGGAGATTTTCTTCCGCTTTTTAAAATAAAGTCACCAAATTTTAATACATCACAGTCTACCATAAATTCAATAAATTCTTTTTTGTAATCTTCCATTTTATATATTCTCCTTGTTTTAAGCCCTTGGCAGATAATATTTTCCTATGAAGTATATCATTAAAACATGTTTCTTTCAAGATACAATTCCTTTATTTTACCATTCCCACCAAATCTTTTATATCTTCTACTTTATGCCTTCTCATATACTCCTCAATTCCCTTTACACATTCTATTGTGGCTGTTGGATTTCTGAAATTTGCCGTTCCAACTGCCACTGCCGTTGCACCTGCCAAAATAAACTCTATCGCATCTTCTGCGGTCAGAATTCCACCCATACCAATAATTGGAATTTTGACCACCTGCGCCACCTGATAAACCATCCGCACTGCCACTGGCTTAATAGCAGGCCCCGACATACCGCCCGTTTTGTTGGCCAGAACAAAGGTCTGCCTTTCAATATCAATTTTCATTCCTGTAATCGTATTAATCAGAGACAGAATATCTGCACCACCTGCCTCTGCTGCCTTTGCCATCACTGCGATATCTGTTACGTTGGGACTGAGCTTCATGATAACAGGCTGCTTTGCATACTTCTTTACCTCTCTGGTAATTGCCTCAACTGCCTTTGGGTCCTGACCAAAAGCAATTCCTCCCTCCTTGACATTCGGACAGGAAATATTAATCTCCAGCAAATCCACCGGTTCATCTCCCAGCCTTTCCACTACCTCAATATAATCCTCTGTCGTCTTTCCACAGACATTCACAACAATCTTTGTATCAAATTGTTTTAAAAAAGGAATATCCCTCTGACACAACACTTCAACACCAGGATTTTGAAGTCCAATTGCATTTAGCATGCCACCATAAACCTCTGCAATTCTTGGTACAGGATTCCCCGCCCATGGTACATTTGCCACACCCTTTGTAACAACTGCTCCTAGCTGATTCAAATCCACAAATTCTCCATATTCCATACCTGAACCAAATGTGCCGGATGCTTCCATTACCGGATTTTTCAGCTCTATTCCGGCGAGATTTACCTTTGTATTCATTATAATTCCACCTCCCTTGCGTCAAATACTGGTCCATCTTTGCAGACGCGTTTATTATGTACATGGGAATGTTCATCTATCTTTGTACTCTGACAGACACACCCCAAGCATGCTCCGATACCGCATGCCATTCTTTCTTCCATTGAAATCTGTGTCTCAATTCCATTTTCAATGCCAAATTCCTTTACTGCCCGCAGCATGGGTTTTGGCCCACAGGAATAGATTACTTCCGCCATCAGTTTATGTTCCTGAATCGCATTCATCACATTTCCTTTTGTTCCGGCACTTCCATCCTCTGTAGCCACAAATACAGTACTGTATTTTTCCAGCTCTTTTTTTAAAAATAAATTTCCGTCTCTATATCCAATCACGGAAAAAATCTGCTCTGTACCATTTTCTTTTAATCTCTTTGAAAGTTCCACCATTGGAGGTACACCGATACCTCCAGCAATCAACATCGTACTTTTTTTTCGAAGAGAAAATCCATTTCCCAAAGGACCAAGAAGTTCTATCTTATTCCCCTGAATATAACTGGAAATTTCTTTTGTTCCTGCTCCAGCTACTCTGTATACCACCCTTATTTTATCATCACAGATTTCACAAATACTGATTGGTCTTGGTAAAAGCTTTGATGCATCTTTTACATACAACGATACAAACTGCCCCGCTGTCGCCTCTCTTGCAATATTCTCTGTTTTTATCCACATGCTGTACACATCTGGAGCAATACACTCCTGACTGCATATCGATGCTATTTCCTTATATTTCATAATTTTTTTCCTTTTATTTAGATAATTATATTAGTTAGATTGAAAGTTATTAAAACAAAGTTCCTTGAAACATGATTAACCTGTGAAAAACTTTCCTGCACTTTGTTCACAAATAGCAGTTTTACAAAAACTATATTCTAGCATATATGTAATAATTTTGCATGAAATAAAACGCTGTTTTATTTTAATCCAACTGCTGTAGTAATATCTTCTATCATATCCAGTACAGCCTGTCTTGAGGCATCTCCAAAGTTTTCCTCTCCGAATCCGGCATATCTGTCCTGTTTATAAGCAGCAATAATCCCTCTTGACGAGTTCACAATTGCACCCAATCCATCCTCATTAAAATATGGTGCCAAATCTGCTGCTTTACCACCTTGAGCGCCATAACCAGGGACCAGAATATAAGTTTTTGGCATGATTTTTCTTAAAGTTTTTCCCATTTCAGGATAAGTAGCACCGACAACTGCACCGACATAACTGTAAGAATTTCCCATATAAGCGCTGCCCCACTCAGCCACTTTTTCTCCTACAATTTCGTACAGAGGCTTTCCGTCTATCAAACGGTCCTGAAATTCGCCGCTGCTTGGATTTGAAGTCTTTACCAGTAAAAAAATCCCCTTGCCTGTTTCTTTGCACACATCAATAAAAGGCTTTACACCATCTGTTCCAAAGTATGGATTTACCGTAATAAAATCTTCTTCAAACGGCATATAGCATTTATTTCCCACCTGCACTTTTCCAACATGTCCTGCCGCATAGGCAGACGATGTAGAACCGATATCTCCTCTTTTGATATCTCCAATCACCACGAGGTCTTTTGAACGGGCATAGTCCACTGTCTTTTTAAATGTTTTTAAACCTTCAATCCCAAACTGTTCATACATTGCTATCTGTGGTTTTACGGCAGGAATTAGGTCACAGATTTTATCAATAATTTCTTTATTAAACTGCCAGATGGCCTCTGCTGCTCCCTCTAGGGTTTCGCCATATTCTGCAAAAGCCTTTTTCTGAATATGTTCTGGTATATAACTTAACATCGGGTCAAGTCCTACCACCACTGGTGCATTCAGTTTTTTGATTTTTTCGATTAATTTGTTTATCATAGTTTTTCTCACTTTCCATTATTTTTCCGATGTCTTTATATTTGTTTTTATCTGTCTTTTAATTGTACATTGCAGTTTTTCTTTTTGCTTTCATGCTATTCTGTTTTTCGATAAAAACCATATCATTTATTACTGTTTGCATACTTTATACTTGGCATACTGTTATACCTGATATACCGTTTTTCCAGCTACAATTGTTCTCAGAACTTTTCCTCTGACTTTTCTTCCATGGAACGGCGTATTTTTCCCCTTTGACACAAAGGTAGATATATCTATACAATATTCTGCACAAGGGTCAATAATCACAATATCGGCAGTTTTTCCCTCTGCCAGAGAGCCCTTGTCAATGCCAAGAATCCTTGCCGGATTCCAGCTCATCTTTTCTGCCATCTGCATTGGAGTAATTATCCCTGTATCTACAAGCTCTGTTATTGTCAATGCTACAGCAGTTTCACTTCCAACAATTCCAAATGGAGATTTTTCAAATCCGCCCATTTTTTCTTCTGAACTGTGTGGCGCATGGTCTGTAGAAATTACATCAAATACATTATCATGAAGTCCCTGTCTCAGCGCTTCCATATCCTCTCTGCTTCTCAAAGGAGGATTCATTTTATAATTCCCATCATTTTCCCTGATATCCTCTTCGCAAAGTGTAAAATGATGCGGACATACCTCTGCTGTTACTCTGACACCGTCTTCTTTGGCCGCCTTTACCATCTTTGCGCTATCCTTAGTAGAACAATGGCATAAATGCAGCATGGCTCCTGTCTCCTTTGCCAGAAGAATATCTCTTGCAGTAATAACATCTTCAACAGAATTTGAAATACCTTTCTGTCCAAGCTGTTTACTTTTTTCTCCAAGATTCATAGTCCCGCCTGCTACTAATGTAATATCTTCACAATGAGCAAATACCGGAACATTCAATCTTGCAGCTTCCTTCATTGCTGCGCGGTAAATCTGAGCATTCATTACTGATTTTCCATCTTCACTGATGGCACAAATACCGGCGGTCTTCATTTCTTCGATATCTGTCAGTTCATTGCCTGCCTGTCCTTTTGTCACTGCTCCTACAGGCAGAATATTCAAAAGCCCCACCTTTTCAGCTTTTTCTTTGACATAACAAACAACCTCCTTGCAGTCTGTTACCGGTTTTGTATTGGGCATTGGGCAGATAGTAGTAAAACCTCCTTTAACGGCAGCCCTGGAACCACTTTCAATATCTTCTTTATATTCCAGACCAGGGTCTCTTAAATGTACATGCAAATCTATCAGACCTGGCATAACAAAGCAGCCGGAAGCATCGATAACCTCGTCGGCGGAATCTGTGATATTGACTGCACTTTTTTGTATTTTCCCATCTGAAATCAGGATATCCCGTATTTCGTCGGTGTTTGTTGACGGGTCAAGTACCCGTCCTGCTTTGATTAGAATACTCATGTTTTTCCTCGCTTCCAAAATAATGCTATTCGTTTTTTGATTGTAGAGTTTATAATATAATGTCATCAAACTCCATTTGACGACATTATAACATGGAATGAATGGTTTTACAACTTAACTCAAAAAATATTCAGAATATATTGTTCTATGTATTCTAAAACAGGTTCCGGAATTTCCGGAACCTGTACAGAAAGGAGTTATATGAAAAAAACCAAAAAATTTTTCTGAAAGAATGAAAAATCATCTTTCGAAAGATATTTTACATGTTAATTATGACCATTTTGTGAATTTTTCCTGACTTTTTATACAATTCCTTTTCTCTCCAAACATATATAATTATATTAAAGAAATAGCCATAAGCTATGAAGACCTATGGCTATTTCTATTATGATAATGATATATTATTGTAATGTATAAGTAGCTTTAGAATCTATTTCCTCAAATCTTATGCCACCGTCATTTGGTCCAAAAAATCCTGAAAATGTAACTTCTTTTCCAGTTATATCATTTACTGTCAAGCCTATATCTGCCAAATCAACTACATTTAACAAAATAGCTCCCTGGTCAGTATCTGTATCATTATCAAATGTTCCTAATGCCATATAACTGCGAACTACATTTTCTGAAGCAATTAATCTGGAGTCAACTCCTTCACCCCATGTAATAGGATTTGCGTATTGCCCATTGTATATGTGACTTCCAAGACTATACTTTATTCCATTCATATGACAATACAATTCAGAACAAATACCATTCCACCATCCATATGAAACATCTCCAGCCAATACACCGTCACAGTGTATTTTATCTGACCTGACAATCGTCATTACATACATTTTAGTGCCTTCTATCTTATAATATCCATCTAGATATTGGTTCTCATTCACTATTTTGATAGAAGTATATTCTGTATCTTTCGATATATTTAAAGCATAAGAAATATTTTCTTTCGCCAATACAGAAGGACCACTTACAATCTCTATATCATAAGAACCATTTACAGAATGCCAGCCGCTAACAGCCTTCATTGTCAATTCTACTGTACAAGTATTTCCACTATATAAAATAGAATTTACTGTTATCATATCTACTTTAAGATTTTTTGATATTTGTGTCCCATTTATTTTTACCGGATAGTTTTCACTTAACTCCTTATCGCCTGTAAATGTAACTGTAATATTGCTGTCTTTATCCGGATATGCAACTCCTGTAACATTTACTGTTACCTGCGGGACAGTATCTTCCTCTTCTGGTCCAGAAACATCTGTATTATCAGGGCTTACACTGATATTACCTATTTTTGCTGTTCCCGTACCCCTTCCAATCAGAAGATAAACACCTTCCAGCTTAGCGGAACCATTTACATGAGTATTTACAGTATTAGAAACACCATCTACAGTAAATACAGCCTGTACATCACCCTCAGCATCTACAATCATTTCCAAATGTACAGTTTTACCTTTTGGTATTTTTACTGTCTGACTGCTGTCATTTACATAATATGTTTCTGTATCTGCTGTAACGGAACCGGTGGAAAGCTTCAATATATAATTTGCTGCTGCACCATAATTCACATTTTTATCTAAATATGAAATTCCTTCCCCAGTAATAACAAACTCATTATTTGACCCTTTTGAACCGGCAAAACCTGTAGTCATTGCAAAGTCAAGTTCCATTTTATAGGAATCTGTAAACTTATATGCATCTTTGAATGTAGTATTTACGCCTCTGCTTCCACTGGACTTGTCATTTGCAAATACTTTCATTCCTTCTTCGTAATAAGAAGAACCGGAATTATAATTATTATATGTCCACTGATTTACTGGCTCATTAATTTCATTTGCGTATAATTTTACGTTGCTGATTGTTCCATTAAACAATTCTTCTGGCCACCAGTTTCCAGTTCCAAAGCTTAATTCTGCCGCTTTTTCATTTAACCATGGCAATACTACCGAATAACCTTTAAAATCATCGCTGGTACTTAAAACACTGCTGCTTAACGTCTTATTTGAATATGCCAGTTCATTATTTGCATACACTTCAAATCCGCTTCCTGTAATATCAATTCTGATTCTTGCCTCACCTTTGATATAATCTGTTGCCATAGTCCAGTCTGCATTTCTGTTGGCATCAAAGAATCCACCATCTGCATTATAGCCAAGATAGGAACCTCCTGTAAAATACAAACAGTTTCCCTGTACCTTTACATCATTATTAAAGGAAAGAATATTACTGGTTATTCCGCCTGTACCTTTTATATCAAACTCAATACTTACTCCTTTATAAATCTCCAGACCGGCAGTAATATTTTTATTAAACGGATTTGGCACAGTCACTGCCTCCGTTAAATTATGAGGTTTATCTGTAAAATACTCTCCTACTAATATTTTTCCGTCTACAGAGCCGGTGCCAATCACTGTAATCTGATAATCCTTTGATTCTACAGCAGAACCATGTGTAAATGTAACTGTCATTGTTACAGTGGTATTTGTTTCTCCTCTGGTTACTTTTCCATCGTTTGATAATACCTCTGGCTTATCAGACTGATATGTAATCTTACTTCCATAAAAGCCTGCTGTTTTCAGTGTTATATCATCCATAACAGAAGCTGGCAATGTAAATGTCCGGATATCATCCTTAAGCATCTGCTCATCATTTTCCTCCAACTTACTTCCCCAGACTGCAAGCTCATTGCTTCCAAGCAAGGTAAAGGTCATTACCTTCTCTTTGGTCTCTTCCTTTATCTGTTCAACAAAGACACCATTATACTCTACACCATCCAGAAGAATGGAAACATATGGTGTTCCGTCTTCCTTTGTCCATGAACCATTCATTGCTCCTGAAACAGTACCGTCATCATTTAAGGAAATAATTTGTCCAGTTACACATTCTTTATTTGCAAAATCAATATTGCTTCTGTGAACCAGCACTTCATAGGTTCCGATTACCTGTTCATCTGTATATCCCTTTTCAGGCAATGTCTCACCGGTATACTCATATGGGGCAGCAATCAGCCAGCCATCTTTTGTTTCAAAGAGCTGATGCACGCGTACCTGATGTGCTTCACCCTGATTGTCAAATCTTGTATGATATATCACATATGCCTTTCCATCTTCATCAACAAATGCGGAATTATGACCCTGTGCGCAGTATCCATAGTCCATATGGGACCATTTATAATAAGACATCAGACGTACACCAACTGAACCGCTGACATTTCCAGCGCCTGTATTTCCGGCTGAATATCTGGCGTCATTACCTGAAGGGTCTGTATAAGGCCCTGTCACATGTTCAGAACGGAATACTCTCATATTGTATCCGCCGTTCGCTTCCAAACCGCCATTTGTAATAAACAGATAATAGTAATTTCCAATATGTTCAATATAAGATGCCTCACCGGAAACATGATTTCCTCCACCAAGTTTCAGTCCCTGATATTCATCAGATTCATTTGCCACAGTCTCATATTTATGTTCGTAATCTCTCAATCCTGTCTTTCCATCCAGTTTCAGCATATAAATGCCGCCAAACCATGAACCATAGCTCATCCAGAGTGTTCCTTCTTCATCGTAAAATACACACGGATCGATAGCATTCATACCATAAGTACGATTCCCATTACGATTTTCCAGATAACGAGCCGGAAGTGTATTACTTCCTGTTACTTTGGCAAAGTCTGTCTCCGCTGTTTCCTGTTCATTTGTAAAACCTGAATAAACAACTGGTCCTACATATGTCCAGTCTCCGTCCAGACTGTCAGCAGTCAGCAATACAATGGAAGAATACCAATGGTCGCCATTTACACTCATATACATGCACCATTTCTGCATATCTTTATTCCAGATAACATCTGGCGCCCACAGATTACCTGGTATATCATAATTTGCATTTCCTTTTTTCGCCCACTTAGCAGCTTCAGCGAAAATTGTGACATGATTTCTGTTGATATTATTGGTAAACGGAGTCCAGTTCACCAAATCTGTGGACTTTGCCCATCCCATATGCGTACCAAAAATATAATATGTACCTGTTTTCGGGTCCTTGACAATACTTGGGTCATGTACAGTTACATGATTTACAGTTGCTCCTGTATTATCTCCATTATTGTCATTGTTATTATTGTCATTGTTATTATTATCATTGTCATTTCCTGAAGTAGTAACGTCTTCTGTGCTTCCTTCATACTGATAGGTAACCTTTGCCCGAATCACACTATCTTTGCCGTCAATTTTTACAGTCTTTTCTACTGTAAAATCAGCATTTACAACATCTGCAGAAGCAATCGCCGGAACTGTCAGTCCTGCCAGTGAAAAAATCATAACGCCCATGAAAATACCGGCAATATTACGTTTTTTCTTTTTGATATAAACTACTGCCGTTATTGCAGATATCGTTGCAGTCAAAAGAAAAAAGACGGTTGAAACCCTGTCTCCGGTACCTGGTGATTTGCCCGGGTCTGTCTGTGTAGAATCAATTTTTTCTACACTTCCCTTTACTTCTTTTACAATCTCCTGTCCTGGCTCCAACTTGTCAATTTTTACAACACTGTCATAGCCATTCTTTAACTTGATTCCCTGCGGTAATTCAATTTTTATTTCCACATTGGAAATCAGTTTTGTACTGGTATTTTTTGCAACTACCTTTACAGCAGCTTCTTCTCCTATTTTATAAGACTCCTTGTCCGTTGTTAATTCTACAGACAGACCATCCTGTGTCTTTGCAAATACAGCAGGAACCATGGCCAGTGTCATTGCAAATGCAAGGAAAAACGCAAAAAATCTCTTAGAGAGCTTTTTCATATATGTACCTCCTTTATATAATTCTCTATAACTATCATTTTAACTAATAATATTACAAATTTCAAGACTGTATTTATATAAAACCGACAAATTTTGCTCCAGTTTATTCCACATGGTTATTTTTAACATATAAAAAGCCTCCACAATCAATTATGGAAGCTTTTCCTGTTTTATTATTCTGTTTCTAATCCTTCTATACTAATTAATGCATCATTAATTGCCTCATATCCCTTATTGGTGATAGAGTACACTTTGTCACTGTCTGCAACCACATCAACTGTAATGCTCTTTGCATCGCTGTATGTAATATTATCCAGTCTGTCATTCATCAAATCAAGCATTATCTGAAATACAAGTTCCATTGCCTGATTGACATCAAGGTCTTCGGAAGCAAGCTCTGCTGATTTTTCTACAAGCTCGTCCTGAAGTCCGTCAAACAGTCCTGTTATCTGCTGAATCTCAACAGTCACTGTATAACCGTCTTTTCCACTCATTTTCTTGGAGCTTTTTACTTCATACTTTGACTTGCTGTAAAGTTCTTTAAAAAATGTTTTGTAATCTTCCTGTAATTTATCAGAAATACCTGTAACTCCCATTGATGTAACCATTGAATCCAGATTATTCTGATAATCCTGCTTTGCCTGTTCCTCAGTACGCTTTGTCATCTTCATATATTCTTTTGTTTCACCCTTTGTCAAAAGGTCAAGGCAGGAATCCACATAGTTAGCAGCATCAAATTCTGCTTTACAGCCTGCAAGACTGATTGCCATTACAATTGTCAGCAAACACGCCATAAATGATTTTTTCATTTTTCTCATCATCTTTCTCCTTTTTTCAATAAAATATTACAA
>CAJUDQ010000017.1:12736-51350 GCA_910585215.1 uncultured Lachnospiraceae bacterium
TTTCCCTACACGACGCTCTTCCGATCTTATATCATAGCAAAATCAATTATGCAAGCAGAAAATAGCAAAAATACAAAACTTTTGTTTGATAAAAATTAGTTCATATCAAACTTCTTTCCTGTAAGCAGCTCATAAGCCTCTTTATATTTTGCCACAGTTTTATCTACTACTTCCTGTGGAAGTTTATAGTCGCTTTCAGGGTTCTCTTTAAGCCAGTCTCTCACATACTGCTTGTCAAAAGAAGGTTGTCCCTGTCCGGCTTTGTAACCCTCCAGTGGCCAAAATCTTGAACTGTCCGGTGTAAGCATTTCATCGCCAAGCACAACCTCTCCGTTTTCATCAAGTCCAAATTCAAATTTGGTATCTGCGATAATAATTCCTTTTTTAAGTGCATATTCTGCACATTTCTTATATAAAGCAATTGTACAGTCTCTGATTTTTTCCGCATATTCTCTGCCTTTGCCCGGAAACTGCTTTTCCAATACATCTACACTCTGCTCAAACGAAATATTTTCATCATGGTCTCCAAGCTCTGCCTTTGTACTTGGTGTATAAATTGGTTCCGGCAGCTTTTCCGACTCCTGCAATCCTTCTGGCAGTGCAATTCCACAAACTGTACCGTTTTTCTGATAGCTTGCCCATCCGCTTCCTGTTATATATCCGCGCACAATACATTCAATCGGAAGCATACTCAGCTTTTTACACATCATACTGTTTCCGTCAAAATCTTCATTTCTAAAAAATTCTGGCATATCCTTTGTATCTACAGAAAGCATATGATTTGGAACAATATCCTTTGTATAATCAAACCAGAATCTTGACATTTGAGTTAAAATTGCACCTTTTTTGGAAACTTTGTTTTTTAAAATAACATCAAACGCTGATATACGGTCTGTTGCCACAATAATCAGACTGTCTCCATTATCATATACCTCCCGTACCTTTCCTTCTTTTGCCGGTTTAAATTCTTTCATCTTTATGTCCTCCATTTGTATCATAAATTTATTCTGTTGGTTTCTCCATTATAGTATACTCTTTCTATATTCGTCAATCACTTTATGAGAGAGCCATTTTTCCATAGTCTGAAAAATCAAATTCATTTTCAGAGGTTTTGCAATATGGTCATTCATTCCTGCAGCTTTACTCTTTGTAATATCATCTGCAAATGCATTTGCTGTCATTGCAATAATTGGTATTTTCCGAATATCTTCTCTGGCAAAATTTCGTATTTCGTTTGCCACCATATAACCATCCATCTTTGGCATACGAATATCCATAAATATCAGGTCAAAGTAATCTGGAGGCGTATTTTCAAGCTTTTTCAATGCCTCCAGTCCATTTTCTGCGGTTTCCACTTCAGCTCCTGTGGTTTTAATGATTTCACATGCTATTTCAAGATTCAAGTCATTATCCTCGACAATTAATACTCTGCATTCGGAAAAATCCGGTTTTTGTGGGCGACAGATTTCTTCTGTGACAGCTGTCATTTTCCTGCTTTCTTCAAGGCTATCTTTCTCCTGTTCACTGTTTTCCACATTATCCATAGTTTCTGTATGTACTGCTTCCTCAAGCAATCTGTAAATCTTAGAGCAAAATAACGGTTTCATAAGAAACCGGCAGCTTTCAACTTTTTCTGTTTCATTCTGCTCCTGCCAGTCACAGGACATTTGCACAAAAATCTCTGTTTTTCCGTTGATTCTTTCTTTTAATTTTCTGACTGTTTCCCTGTAATATTTGCTGTCACACAAAATAAGATTATAATTTTTGCCTGTCTGATGAATTGTTTCCACCAGTTTTACAGCCTCTTTTGCATTTTTACAGATATCACAGTAAATTCCCGCATTTTTCAGTTGATTTAAAACAGAAACTTCCATATCATCCACAATCAGCACTGACATTTTTTCAAATTTTTTATAAGACTTTTCACAATATTTCAGATGTATTGTAACAGTAAATTCTGAACCTTGTCCCAAAACACTTTTTACTTTAATATCCCCATCCATCTTTTGTACAATATTTTTTGCAATGGCCATACCAAGTCCATTTCCCTCTACCAGTTTATGTCCAACATTCTCAGCTCTCAAAAACGGGTCAAAAATATGTTTTACAAACTCTTCCTCCATTCCAATTCCGTTATCTCTGAATATAAATTCATAACATGTTTTGCCTTTTATGTGTGATTCCTTTTCCGAAATTTCCATTACAATTTTTCCGCCATCATTTGTATATTTTACAGCGTTGCTTAAAAAATTCATAAATACTTCTTTTATACACATGGAATCTCCGAGAATATCTTCATGAGCCAAAGGATGTATTTTGATTTCCAATGTATGTTTTTTTGTAGAAACTTGTGGATTTATAATTTCCAATACATCATCTATAATATCACTTAAATTGGTTTCACATTCAGTAAGATTTACACCGCCGCTTTCGATTTTATTCACATCGAGTATTTTATTAATCAAACTTAACAGCTGATTACCGGCAAATGAAATCTTTTTCAGACAATCCTGTACACGATTTTTGTCATCAATATAAGTAACCGCAAGGTCTGTCATTCCAAGAATGGTGTTCAGTGGTGTTCTGATGTCATGACTTATGCGGTTAATAAACTCTGATTTAATTCTATTTGCTGTCTCTGCCGTTTCTATGGCAGCTTTCAGACGCTCTTCCCGTATCTTTTCTTCAGAAATATATTCCTTATCCCTATCAAAATTTTTCAACCTGTATTTCTCCTTTCATTTTAAGCAATCCAAAATGCTTTAAAGCAGGCCTGCTTTACATTCTTCATTTCCCATTGTATCATATCTGCTTTCAAACATACAAGACTTTTCAAGAAAAATTTACTCACATTATACAATGCTCACTCTTTTTTTACATTTTCTGATTTAATTATACAATTGCAACAGTCTTGGAAAGTCTTTGCCTCGCCTCATGTGTCATAAGGTCTGCAAGCCTTGTTGGCATTGGAATATGACTTTCCCATGTTGTCATCTGACACACTGCTGTTGTCGCTGTATCCAAATCTATCTGATTACCGACAGATACAAATACTGGTTTCACCCCTTTATGTGTTCTTAACGCTCTTCCATATACCTCTCCCCTTATTTGAATATCTGTATAAGCATACTCTTTGTCTTCCGGCATAACAAAATCCGTATCCTCTATTTTATAATAGCTTTTTGCAACACCGATTGCCGGTTTGTCAAGCATAATTCCCGCATGACAGGCAAGACCCATATGACGTGGATGAAGATAGCCGTTTCCATCAAAAAAATAAAGGTCTGGACGGCATGAGAGTTTTTTATCTGCCTGCAAAAATAACGGGAGCTCCCGAAAAGCAAGACAGCCAGGAATATATGGAACTTCTACCCGTGCTGTATACTCACTTTGTTCTACTACCTGATGGGACTGATAATCCAGCAGAACAATACAGCATACGGCATACTCTGTTTCTTTTTCCTTCCAGTACGCAAGGTCTACGCCTGCAACCGTTTTTACAGAAGATAATGAGATACTATCTCTGGTATTGATTTTCGATTTCAGAGAATTTTGAATTTCTATAAATTTTTGCTT
Organism: uncultured Lachnospiraceae bacterium; assembly: GCA_910585215.1. Classification (GTDB taxonomy): domain Bacteria; phylum Bacillota; class Clostridia; order Lachnospirales; family Lachnospiraceae; genus CAG-303. Next base: position 16,313 of record CAJUDQ010000017.1, read on the forward strand.
ATATTCAGCAATTATCTGCTGTTTTTCATCCATTTCCGCCTTCCTTTCCAAAGCATACGTCTCTTATTTTCTGTTAAAATGGAAGGCATTTATCTTCCTCTTACATTGATTTTTCCATTACTAATTCAAGATATTCTTCCTCATCTTCCTCATACTCTTCGTCCTCTTCGTCATATTCTTCCTTATAAGGTATAGCATAAACACGCTTTCCAATAATTTCTCTTAATTTTTGAATATCTTCCAGATGATAAGCACCAAACTCCTGATAACAGATAGATTCACTTGTTTTATTTTCTTCATCATAAAAATCTGTAACAAATAGAGAAAATTCATCCAGTAACATTTCAAATGGAATTTGCGTAATATTCTGCGGACAGCCTCCTTCTTCCCCACAACATTCCGGCTCTTGTTCAAAAGAAAGAGAGGTTACAAAAATATCTCTGTTTTTTTCGATAAAATAAGGGTCTTTTGTCTGATAAATACCGTCCTCTATTTTTTTATAGTCTGATGTAGAATATTTTTCCGGTGTATAATTTTTAAAATTTTTCATAATTCACATCTTTTCCTTTTATTTTATAAAGCTTACTGATTTTTCCATATCTATTCCATGCGGAATTTTCTCTGTGTTTCTATATCCTACAGCAACGCAAATGGCAAACTCATAATTTTTTGGAAACTGACATATCTCTGCAAAATATTCCTTTTTCTCCCCCTCCATTGCTTCCCGAATAATGCCAATAATCAGACTTCCAAGTCCCATTGACTGTGCTGCCAATGAAATATTTTCTGCACAGATACCTGCATCCAGTTTACTCCAGAAAAAATCCCTGTCTGCACTGAGCATAAAAATATGAGGTGCATTGTAATAAAAATTATCTGGATTTTTTCGAATCATCTCTTTTCCCTTTTCATCCATCCGGCTCATGGCCAGTTTTCGTTTTTCCTCCTCAATCTCTGCAAGTACCGGATGGGAACCATGAAGCACAGAAATATGTATTTCCTGCATATTTCTTGCAGTAGGAGCCTGAAGTCCTGCTGTCAACAGAGCGTTGATTTCTTCTTCTTTCAGAGTTTCTTCCCTATAAGCGCGAATAGAGCTGCGTTCTGCGATTGTCTTTAATACAGGATTCATTCTATTTCCTCCTCACCTTCTTCATTTTCATAAACTGCATTTTCTTCTTCAAAATAATAGTTTTTCATAAAATCCATCATCAATATTTCTTTTCCACACTCTGAACATTTATAGGTTCCATAATAATAAGGCAGAATTTTCAGAAATTTGTCAGCCTCTGCCATCGCCAGCAGATTGGAAAACCATACATAATCATCTTCAAAAGAAGTTTTGTCCCATTTTCCCAAAACAGAAGGCGCCGGCGTAATACAACTGTCCAGGTATTCTATATCCGATTCATTCTCAATATCAATTTCCATAGCTTCATTGCAGTCTCCACAACTTGGGCATATTCCATAAAAACATTCATGATTATTGGACATCGAAAAAGAAAATGCCGCCTTTCTGTCACTGCTCAAAATAGCGAAAACAGAGTCAAAAAACATATCCTTCTGATAATAAAAATCGTCCTTTTTCTGTTTGATTTCCTCCAGATGCTTCTCCAGAAAATTTTTTGTTATTTCCTGAAGTTTTAAGATACTTAAATGATAATTTTCCATTATTTCACTGTCTGCTTCACTCTCGGCAATATCCCTGTAAGGGGTATCCGGTACATCTGTTGCAACCAAAAATCCCATATGTCCTATAAATGCAATCTGTCCCTCTACATCATCTTCCTCCTGTTTCTTTTCCAGAATCTGTACAAGATACGGCATTGCCAGATAAGTGCCTTCATAAAAAGTCATCTGGTGGCAAAGACCCTCCATAAGATTTTCCAGCGCAATTTTTTCGGTATCTTCCATATCTTCTTCTTTGCCCTGACGGGACTGCCTTCTTTCCACCAGCGCCATATCCCAGTCATCAAACTCCTTTTCCTCTCCTGTCAAAAGCTTTACGTCATATGCCACATTTCCATATGCTCCCCGATATACCTCCCACAATTCAGAGTCTAACGGAACCAGCTTCAATTCCCTGTCTGCGCCTTCCATTTTTTTGAAATTAAAATTTGACATAATCATTCTCCTTCTAAAAATTTTGTTCTATTCGTTTCAATACATTTGTAACCGGTTATACAAATTGTACTATATAAAAGTCAATACAAACATCGACTGCATAAATTTTATAAATGAAGTAATTCTTTTTATTTGATAATATGAGCAAACAGAACAGCCGGCATGCAGTTAATCACATGATTTACTCCACAGATAGCAGTACCCCTGTGTTCTCGCAGCAAATCGATTTGTTTTTAAAAGCTCTGTTATTTCTGATTTTGTATACCAGCCAGGAATAATCTCCTCAAGTGCAGAAGAGCTTTTTTGAAATTCTCCCTGCGCCCTCCCTACCACACAGACATTTATTTCATTGCTAAAACCTACTGCGCTGTAGCTTGGCCCTATCAAATCCTCTATTTCATATAATTCAAGACCTGTTTCTTCCAGAAGTTCCCGCTTTGCTGCTTCCTGCACAGTTTCCCCTGCATCGATAAGCCCTGCTGGAAAGTTATATACCCAATCGCCCACTGCCATTCTATATTCTTTGTTTAACAGAATTTTTTTACCGCTTTTGTCCGTTACAATAATCACTACTGCATCCGCCCTGTTTCCATGAAGCTGTTCAAAAGACTCTATATTTTTATTCCTGCTGATTATCTCATAAATTTTTTCCTGATGCTCTTCTGTTTCATAGGTCAAATCATAGCGTGTAATAAATTTTCCCTCTTCTTTCTTCTCTATTCCTTTAAATTTCATGTTATCGTTCTCTCTTTCTGTTTTTATATTATCATACACGAAAAACAGCTTTTTTACTTTTTCTACACTTCTCTCTTTTCATCTGGATACTGGAGAATCCGTATAATATCTGCATCTTTGGTATCCATGTCGCCAAGATACATTCTTTCATGCTTCGGCACTGCTTCATATGCTTTGCGAAGTGCCTCCCTGTTAAATTCACTGGGGTCTGTCAGATACGCATAATGCGCCCACACACATTTGTCATGTGCATCTTTTTCTCCTGCTACACGATGAACAAGCTCCTGTATTTCCTTTTGCTTTTCCTTCTTTGACAGTTTGTAGCGCTGTTTGGTTCCTCCAAGCAATACTTCGCCCAGACCTTCCATTATCACCCATTCTTCTTTGCGTACAGATGTTGTAAATATTCCCTGCTCAAACATTTCATTGATTTTTTCCAATTCAAAGCTTCTGTTTGGTTCAGCATCTATTTCAAGCGTTTTATCTGCATAAGCGGTAATTGTCGTAAGATAAAGCTGGTCTTTTCTCCGATAAAAAATATTGCTGGTCTTCCCGTCAAAAGTAAAATATCCAAATCCCGACTTTACTTTATAAGAGATTGGTTCCGCAGTTTTTCTTAATCTCAATTCCTCGCATTTATCTATTTCTCTCTGTGTAGTCTGATAAATGTTTTTCATTTCTGGATTCAGGCTTTTTACTGTCTTTTCTATATATTGATAAAAACTTTTATTGTCATACTTCCAATGTGCATCAAGAACTGGAAATTCTCCCAGACCATGAATAGAAATATTTCTGCCAATTGGAATAGATGGTGTTACCCATCCCCTTGCCAGTTCTTCTCGAAACTGCCTTAAATCACTTCTGCGCCAGCAGCTTATAATCCCATTTTCGTAAACTCCAAGATTTGTATAAAAGTAACTGCCATTATGAATTACTGCTGGAACTGTCACACCTTCCACGCGGTGTCTGTAATATACTCTGCCCATAAATCAGCCGTATGCCCCCTTGTATCAGTTTGTTGATAATCTTACAAAACATCAGTTTGTTATAAGGTAAATTATAGCACAATGGATATGCGATTTCAATTTATATTTTATCAAATTCCAGTAAGAATACTTTCACTTCTTTAAACAGAAAAGAGTTCTAAAAAAGATACTGTCCATAAGCACAATGGAAGTATGAACTTTGCTGCTGGTCATTTTTATGGAACTGTCTTGCACAGATAATTAAAAAAATAGCATCCTTACCCTGAGAAGGTAAGATGCTATTTCTTTTATCATTTTATTATGGATAATCAAAAAAACAATTTCAATAACCTTTCTGACGAAATACCAGACCGCAAGAGAAATCAAACGGTCTTTTGTAGTAATGTGACGTGCTCCCACACTCAAGAAACGAAAGATTTCTTGAGGCAAAGAGATGAAAATATAATTATCTTTTTCTTATCCACACATCCCCCGACACTGTTTCAAAATCAAATTCTGCACTTCCATTTCCATAAACTTTCGTATCCCCTTTTCCATTCACAGCGAACTCTGTATTCAAATCCCCGCTGACACTGTCAAGTTCAGCACTAAATCCATTGTCCTCTGGAATATATAAAGTAATATCCCCGCTGACTGTTTCCGCATTTACTTCTGATACAAAGCTGTCGCATCCAAGCATCAAATCTCCTGATACCGCCTCTAACTCTGCTTTTTCAAATACGCCTTCCATATGAACACTTCCACTGACTACCTCTACATTTAACAAATCTGTCTGTATGCTGCTTCCCTTTATATCTCCACTTACGCTTTCCATATCCAGCGTTTTTGCAACCAAATCTTTTATATCTACTTGCCCTGATACTGTTTCAAAATCCATGCCTTTACTTTTAAAATCACTGATATCGATATCAGCAGATACTGTCTCAATATCTATCTGATTCATGTTTTCTGCCATATTTCGAGGAATATAAACTGTCAAATCCTTTGATTTCGACCAGTTTCCAAAAGAAAAGAACTTTGACTTCTGATATTGAATCGTAAGTTTTCCATTTTCCACTAAATATCTCATTTTCCGGTCATCGTCAGAAACCTTTGTTTCCTCTGCATAAACCTGAGTTCCCTCTGTAACTTCTACTCTGACACTTCCTGCTATCCAGTTAATTTCAAGCTGGTCAATTTCCTCCTCCAAAGTAAAATTTCCCACCTTGTATTTACTTGCATTTGGATACGAATATCCCATAAAAAATCCTCCATTACATCCATTTTTACCTTTGCCAAAAGAAACCCCTGCGATTCCCAGAATCAAAATCAAGGTCATGACAGCGGCCGCTGCCAGCCATGAAAAAAACCGGATTCTGGCGCCTTTTTTCTTATTCATAAGTTTTCTTCCTTTCCTAATTCTTCATATCATAATATGCTTTTATTACATTTATCACAGCTCCTGCAATCAGAAAAATCACCCATGTCACATGCCATGCCATTGTCATAAAACTGATAATAATATATAGCGCCGTAGTGACAGACCAAATAGCAGAACGGATGCTTTTATATATTTCCCTGTCCTGTTCATTGTTGTTTTTCCATTCCTTAAAGCTTTCCACCATGGAATTATCCGCTTTTTGATATCTTGGTCTTGTTTTTCCATATAAAATAACCATACCTGTCGCCAGTGCAATCATAACAAACATAAAACATACCCCTATTATTTCTCCACCTATTTGACTTCCGATAATTACCGGTACTACACAGAGAATATAAAGCATAATAGAGCCGCATAATAAATATGTCGATTTTTTCTCTTCTTTTTCCAATTCTGGTCCTTCATTTGAAGAAGATTTTTGAAACATGCCACTGTCGCTGCTGTATTGCTCTGCATCCTGTGTCTGTATATCTGCCTTTACTCCCATTGATAAAAGCAAATCATCCACATCCCCTATTCCCGATATGGCTGTATGATAAGCCTCTTCTTCAGATAAGCCTTCTCTTATCAAATCTTCATATTTATCAATCACATTCTGAAGAATTTCCTCTCTTAATTCTACCACTTCCTTTGTCCGCTGTACCTTGTCAAACAGCGATTCCACATACATTCTTAATTTACTATGCATAATACCTCACCTTTCTTATTTGAGATTTTAACCCTCTATCAATTTATCTATAATATGTTTTGCAGTATTCCATTCCTCATACAGTTTATGGTAAGTTTCTTTTCCAAGCTCTGTAATTTTATAATATTTTCTTCTTGCTCCAGTAGTTTCATCTCCCCAATAGGATGCAATGCTTCCGGCATCCTCAAGCCTTTTAAAGGCAGTATACAAAGTAGCCTCCTTTAATTCATACATTCCTTCCGATAATACCTTGATATTTTTATTTACCTCATAACCATAGCTGTCCTTTTTCATCAGATGTGCCAGTATAATAGTATCTGTATGTCCTCTGATTAAATCTGACGTAATCGACATATGTATCACCTCCTTGATTGTAATGGTGTATCTCATCTATGATAGATATATTATAATACAATATACCTCATCTGTCAATGTATATTATGTAATAAATTATAAAAATAACTGAAGTCCACAAAGTAACCTGAACTTTCTGACAAATTGTCATACTTTCTTTTCAGGCACTGCCACAATAAAAATTACTTTTTAATAAATAAAAAATTGCAGAAGAGCAAAAAACAATTCACTCTCCTGCAAATGTTCATATATTATAATATAACGAAGCACACAGATGTGTGCACAAGTCATCAAATGGAGTTTGATGACAGTTTACTTCTCTTTGCTGAAAACAAAAAGCATCTTTAATATTTTTTTATTTTCTCCAGATATTTTACCGGCACTTCCTTTGTCAGCCACACTCCATTTACAGAACAGTAAAATTCATATCCCTGTTCTGCCATTTCTCTGCTGTGTACTTTATAAATAACTGGTATTCCATGTCTGCATCCTACTGTAATGGCAGTCTTTTCATCGGATGACAAATGCACATACAGTCTTGATTGTGGTAACAGCCCCTGTTTATCAATAGACAATACATATTTCTGTCCGGTTCCATGCCATAAATAATCCGGAGGAATCTTTTGTTCCAGTTCTACATCTACCGGAACAGAATGTCCCTGATTGGCTCTTATTTTTGTTTTGTCCGCATTAAAAGAATATCTCTGTTTATTATCTGTGCGTACAATCTCTTCCAGAATATTCATATTAAACATTTTTGTTTTTGCAATGCCTTCTATCAACTTATTTACATCTGCCCATCCGTGTTCATCCAGTGTAATGCCGATAACCTCAGGTTTATGACGTAAAATCAGGCTCATATACCGACTTGTTTCTGTCAAACTCATATATTTTCTCTCCTTATTCCTTACAATTCTTTTTCTTTTTTTCCTCTTTTCCTTTTTTATTTGTCAAATCATAGCTCTCGCGAATCATTCGTCGGATTTCCTTTTCCGGCACTGTTCCATCCAGAATAATTGAATTCCAGTGTTCTTTGTTTAAATGATAGGCAGGAATCACAGACCGATAAGCTTTACGCCACAAATCTCGCCATTCACTGTCACATTTCACATTTATCCATGTATGCTCATCCCTGTCAAAAATCCATGCAAATACTTTATGATTGCTGTGGTGCCGAATCACACACCAGTTTTTATCTGAAAACGGATAGTCCTCATAAACATCTGTAAATGTAAGGCAATATGCCACAGCTTCTTTTCTGTCCGTCATTACCTACTCCTCATATTTTTTAACCAATATGGTAGCATTATGTCCGCCAAAGCCCAGTGAATTGCTGATTGCTGCACGAACCTCCATATGCACTCCTGCTCCCTTTGTGTAATCAAGGTCACATTCAGGGTCATCTTCCTTTAATCCTACTGTCGGATGAATATATCCTTCATTTATGGACTTGATACAGGTTACAAGCTCTACTGCACCCCCTGCTCCAAACAAATGACCAATCATGGATTTTGTAGAATTAATCTTTACTTTATATGCCCAGTCACCAAATGCCCTTTTAATTGCCCGTGTTTCAAACAAATCATTATATACGGTGCTGGTTCCATGTGCATTGATATATTGAATATCCTCCGGCTTCATACCCGCTTCTTCGATTGCAAGCTGCATGGCTTTCGCTGCACACAATCCATCTTCAAGAGGCGAGGTCACATGATTTGCATCACTGGTTGCTCCATAGCCTCCAATTTCTGCATAAATATGTGCACCACGTTTTTTGGCATGCTCCAGTTCCTCCAAAATCAGCACACCGGCGCCCTCTCCTGTTACAAATCCATTTCTGCGCCTGTCAAATGGAATAGAGGCATTCAACGGGTCATTCGAATCTGTCAGCGCTGTCAGTGCCTGAAAAGTAGCCACTCCAAACCTGCTGATGGAACTGTCTACACCTCCTGCAAACATCACATCCAGTTCTCCATATTTCACTGCGTGAAATGCTTCACCGATAGAATTTGTTCCCGTAGCACATGCCGTTACCACATCAATTGATTTTCCATGTATTCCAAATTGAATCGAGACATTTGCTGCTGCCATATTTCCAAGCACCATGGGAGCTGTCAGCGGGTTTATTCTGGTCGGGCCTTTTGCAAGCATTTTATCGTATTCCCGTTCAATTCCCATAAGACTTCCCACACCGGAACCAATTGAAATACCTACACGAAATGAATCCTCCTTTTCCATATCAATTCCCGCATCTTCTGCGGCCTCCCTTGCAGCAGCAACTGCAAACTGTGAAAAGCGGTCCATTCTTTTTGCAGACTTTGCATCCATATATTTTTTTGCATCAAAATCCTTTACATCTGCTGAAAGTTTCGCCTTATATTCTGTAGTATCAAAGTTTATAATCGGATTGATTCCCACCTTTTCTGTCTTTATTCCATTCCAAAACTCTTCCACAGAATTTCCGATTGGTGTAATTACTCCCATTCCTGTCACAACTACTCTTCTCATCTACATTTTCCTCTTTTCTTTCCTTTGTTTTTTATCAATGAATATCAGTACTTCTAGTTTCTAATTATAAGGCATGAGCCTGTGATATTCAAGCAGATTATATGATAATACAGCACGCTTTGGCTGTTTTAAACAAATGACAGAAAATCATTCTGCTGTTCTCCGTAAAACAAAAAGAGACTGTTGCAAAAACAGCCTCAGACACAATATATATGTTATGATTCCCTGTTGCTAAACAATATATTGTGTCTGACTATTATTTTGCAACAGCCCCTTTGCCTAGTACCTATACGTCAATACTGTAATTTGGAGCCTCTTTTGTAATATGAATATCATGTGGATGGCTTTCCTTCAGGGAAGCTGCTGAAATTTTTACAAACTTTCCAGTCTGCTTCAGGGTCTCAATATCCTTTGCACCGCAATATCCCATACCTGCACGGATACCGCCGACCAACTGATAAACAATATCCTCCACCGTTCCTCTGTAAGCAACACGTCCTTCTACACCTTCCGGAACCAGTTTTTTTGTATCTGTCTGGAAATAACGGTCCTTGCTTCCATTTTCCATGGCCGCAATAGAACCCATACCACGATAAACTTTGTATTTTCTTCCCTGATACAGCTCAAATTCTCCAGGTGATTCGTCACAGCCTGCAAAGATACTTCCCATCATACATACATTTGCTCCAGCTGCAATTGCTTTGGTCATATCTCCCGAAAACTGAATACCACCATCTGCAATTACAGGAATACCATATTCCTTAGCTGCCGCATAGCCTTCCATTACTGCTGTTATCTGCGGAACCCCAATGCCGGCCACTACACGGGTAGTACAGATAGACCCTGGTCCGATACCGATTTTTACTGCATCTGCACCTGCCTCAATCAGCGCCCTGGTCGCCTCTCCTGTCGCCACATTACCTGCAATTACCTGAAGGTCTGGATAAGCCTTTTTAATCTCTTTTATCGCTTCCATAATATTTTTTGAATGTCCATGCGCAGAATCCAGAACGACTACGTCTACTTTTGCATTTACAAGTGCTGCTGTTCTCTCCATAATATTTTTTGTAATTCCTATCGCAGCACCGCATAAAAGTCTGCCCTGCTCGTCCTTTGCAGCCAGAGGATACTTAATCTGTTTTTCAATATCCTTAATGGTAATCAGTCCTTTTAAGTTGAAATTATCATCAACAATTGGCAATTTTTCTCTTCTTGATTTTGCCAGAATTTCCTTTGCTTCTTCAAGAGTAATTCCCTGCTTGGCCGTAATCAGATTTTCTGATGTCATGGATTCTTTGATTTTTTTTGTAAAATCTGTTTCAAATTTCAAATCACGGTTTGTAATAATACCTACAAGTTTCCCATTTTCTGTTGTAATTGGAACACCCGAAATCCGAAATTTGGCCATCAGATTATCTGCATCCTGTAAAGTGTGCTCCGGTGATAATGAAAAAGGGTCTGAAATCACGCCGTTTTCAGAACGCTTTACCTTATCTACCTCCTCTGCTTGTGCTTCCACCGACATATTCTTATGAATAATACCGATACCACCCTGTCTTGCCATCGCAATTGCCATTCTGTATTCTGTAACAGTGTCCATACCAGCACTCATCATAGGAATATTGAGTTTGATTTTTTTTGTCAAATAAGTAGACAAGTCTACCATATTCGGAGTCACTTCTGAATATGCAGGAACTAACAATACATCATCAAATGTAATTCCTTCGCCAATAATCTGTCCCATTGATAATAATCCTCACTTTCTTTCGTCTATACAGTTTCATTGTGTATATTTTCATTATGGTAATTTATTTTTCTTTTACTGTCAAGCATTTTTGTAAAATTTGTGATATTTTTATAAATTTTCAGAGAATACAGCGTTTTTTCTATCTCATATTGACTATTATATTTTATTGAGTTACTTTGTAAGAGTTATCCTATCGAAAATAAATATAATATTTTGTCAAAAAAGCACTTGAACATCGCAACAAAAACAGCACAAAATTTCAGTAATGTTACTAAATTCTGTACTGTTTTGTAATTGCTGTTTTAACCTCTTATCAGATTCCTAAAATATTTCCATTTATGAAAGCTTTACCTTGCCTGGCGCCGCCATCTTCATTGCATCCAGCATTTTCTGGTCAAATTCCATATAAATTTTCGCCGTTGAAGCGCCATAAGAAACTATTAATATATAAACCGGCTCATTATTTTCACCTGATGTATAATCAAACGCTTTCATCTGAGTATTTCTGTGATAGCCGCTGACATAGGTACTCTCTATCGGCGCAATCACCTCGCATTTAGAGACGTCTACTGTCTGCTGGGTCTTTCTTTTATTTTTTCCATATATTTTATCTATGGTCAGTTCATTATTTACCAATACAAACTCATATTCCACCGAGGTCATAAAAAAAACATACCATGTGAGATACCCCAGAAAAAATATGGCTATCAATCCATAAACAAATCCTATCAAAGATGCTATAACATAAGAAAAAAATAATGCTATGACAAGAACTGATATTCTGAGAACAATTGCGCTTATTTCTGTTTTTTTACTCACAAGCTTTTCTACATATCTGTTATCCATAAAATTATCTCCGTAAACAAATGCAATCAACACCTGAATTGATTGCCTAACAAGACAACCAGTATATCTATATTAGTTGTCAAAATCAATCAGTCCCGCGGTAAACTCTTTCAGCCAAGTTCTGTCAAGCTCCTCAATCTTTCCTTCGTCACAAAGCCTTGCTGCTTCCAAATCAATCGGCAGTTTTGCAAAATGGTTTATCTGATATTTCTTTGCTAGCTCTTCCACTCTGCTTTCTCCAAATACAGCGATTTCTTTTCCACAGTCAGGACATTTCAGATAAGACATATTTTCCACTATGCCTGCCACCTTCACTTTCATAAGTTCTGCCATTCGCACTGCTTTTTCTACAATCATCTGTACAAGCTCCTGAGGAGACGCAACAATTACAATACTGTTTACTGGAAGAGACTGATATACAGTAAGAGGAACGTCTCCCGTTCCTGGAGGCATATCTACGAACATATAATCAATTTCACCCCAGTATACCTCTGACCAAAACTGCTTTACCATATTTGCAATAACTGGACCTCTCCAGACAACAGGGTCTGTTTCACGTTCCAGAATCAGATTTGTTGACATGATTTTTATATTTTTTGAAGAAACCACCGGTTTTAATCCTTCTTCTGCCGATTCCGGTCTTGCATGGATTCCAAAAATCTTTGGAATAGACGGACCGGTGATATCTGCATCCAAAATAGCCGTTTTATACCCTTTTTTTGCCATTTCTACTGCCAGCAGTGATGTTACCAGCGATTTTCCAACACCTCCTTTTCCACTAACCACTCCAATAACATTCTTTATATTGCTATACTGATTCATCGGTTCCGAAAAATCTGTCTGCTCTTTTCCTCTGCTGGCACAACCCTCACAGGATTCCTTTGTACAATTTGTATCATTACATTCTCTTGGCATATGTTTACCCTTCCTTAAAATTATTTTTTGTTTTATAAAAAATTACTTTATATCTTATAATATCGTTTTTTATATATCACTTTTTATAAACGATTTCTGATATTATATATCATAGCACAAATTTGAAATAATTAGTATAAAAATTTAAAAAATTTCTGTCAGTTCCCAAATTTTCAAAAGAACCGCCCTTCAGACATCTTATAGGAAATTTGCAAAGCAATTTCCTTACGCACCTCTGCGCATAAATAATGCCGGAACAATTTCTGTTCCGGCATACATATTCTGTAAAATTACAGTTCTTTTTACATCATTCCCATTCCCGGGTTTCCAGCCGGCATTGGAGGTACATCTTCCTTGATAGTAGCCACTACAGATTCTGTTGTCAGCAATGTAGAAGCTACACTTGTTGCATTCTGTAATGCACTTCTTGTTACCTTTGCAGGGTCAAGAATACCTGCATCCACCATAGATACATATTCCTCTTTATAGGCATCAAAACCGGTTCCAACCTCTGATTCCTTTACTTTGTTTACAATCACAGCTCCCTCAAGACCTGCATTTTCAACAATTGCAAACAATGGAGCCTCCAGAGCCTTCAAAATAACATTTGCTCCTGTCTTTTCGTCGCCTTCCAGTGTATTTACAAGCTTGGCAACCTCTTTAGAAGCATGAATATACGCAGAACCACCTCCGGCAATAATACCTTCTTCTACAGCAGCTCTTGTTGAGCTTAATGCATCTTCCATACGAAGCTTCTTTTCTTTCATTTCTGTTTCAGTAGCAGCACCTACACGAATCACAGCCACACCGCCGGAAAGCTTTGCAAGTCTCTCCTGCAATTTTTCTCTGTCAAAGTCAGAGGTAGTTTCTGTAATCTGTTTCTTAATCTGAGAAACTCTTGCAGCAATTTCCTCTTTGTCTCCACAACCATCTACAATAATTGTGTTTTCTTTCTGAACCTTTACAGATTTTGCACGGCCAAGCTGTTCCATAGTTGCCTCTTTCAAGTCAAGTCCCAGCTCTTCTGAAATAACACTTCCGCCTGTCAATACTGCGATATCCTGAAGCATTTCCTTTCTTCTGTCGCCATATCCTGGAGCCTTTACAGCCACAACATTGAAAGTACCTCTTAATTTATTGACAATCAAAGTAGTAAGCGCTTCGCCTTCTACATCTTCTGCAATAATCAAAAGTCTTGAACCGGACTGTACAATCTGCTCAAGAAGTGGAAGTATCTCTTGAATATTTGAAATCTTTTTATCTGTAATCAAGATATAAGGGTCATCTAATACAGCTTCCATTTTATCCATATCTGTAGCCATATAAGCTGAGATATATCCTCTGTCAAACTGCATACCTTCTACAAGGTCAAGCTCTGTCAACATGGTCTTTGATTCCTCAATTGTAATAACACCGTCATTGGAAACCTTTTCCATAGCATCTGCAACCATATTTCCTACTTCATCGTCTCCGGAAGAAATTGCTGCTACTCTTGCAATCTGCTCCTTGCTGCTTACCTTGGAACTCATACCCTGAATTGCTTCTACTGCAACATCTGTAGCTTTCTTCATACCTTTTCTCAGAATAATCGGATTTGCACCCGCTGCAAGGTTCTTCATTCCTTCATTTACCATAGCCTGAGCCAACACAGTTGCAGTAGTAGTTCCATCGCCTGCTACGTCGTTTGTCTTGGTTGCCACTTCCTTTAAAATCTGTGCTCCCATATTCTCGAAAGAATCTTCAAGCTCGATTTCCTTTGCAATAGACACACCGTCATTTGTAATAAGCGGTGTACCATAAGATTTGTCAAGAACTACATTTCTTCCCTTTGGTCCCAATGTTACCTTTACTGTATTTGCTAATTTATTAACGCCCTCTTCTAAAGCTTTTCTTGCTTCTGCGCCATATTTAATTTCCTTTGCCATTTTTATGCCTCCTATAATTTTGTCTCATTCTTTCCATTCATTCTTTTAAATCATTCACAATAATAGTGTTTCTTATTCTACTACTGCAAGAACATCCTCTTCTTTGACAATAATTAATTCCTCATCGTCTATTTTTACTGTATTTCCGGCATACTTGGAATAAATTACCTTTACGCCTTCTTTTAACAGCTCGGACTCAACGCCTTCGCCCCTTGCAACAACGACAGCTTCCTGTGGCTTTTCCTTGGACTGTCCTGGAAGAACAATTCCTGATTTTGTGGTTTCCTCTGCCTCTACCTGTCTGATTACTAATCTGTCACCTAATGGCTTTAACATTTCTATTTCCTCCAATCTTATGCTTTGCTTTTTATTTTGTTAGCACTCATTGTTTTTGAGTGCTACTCATTTGCTGACTTGTATTGTAATGCCATATTATGGTTTTTTCAATAGTACTAAAGTATCAATTTTCAGAAAATATTTTGGCTGTTTTTATATTTTTATAAATTGTTTAAGGTATTTATATTCTATTTATAATTTTTTTTAAAATAATCCTTTCTTTTTTTCCGATTTTGTATTAAAATAGAGGAATAACTTACAGCGTAAGACGCGTGAATATAGAAAGGGGACACATTATGGCCAGTAAATTTACAAAATTTTTAACTATCACAGCTGCACTTGGTGCTGCTACCGCCGCCGGAGTTGCTCTTTATAAAAAGTATAAGGATGACAAATCCTTTGAAGATGATTTTGACGACTTCGATGACCTTGATGATTTTGACGACGATTTTGATGAAATGGATTCTGAAGACAGAGGTTACACTTCCATTACACCTGAATCAGAAGATGAGACTTCCGATGAAGATTTGACCACCACACTGACAGAAGAAGAAAAAGAAGCTCTTTCAGAAGATGTAAAAGACGATAAGGATGCTACGAAAGACGACAAATAAACTTTAACTTTCTATATAATATCAGAAAGAAATTTTATCAAACAATAAATTTTTTGGAAACAAAAAGGAGCAGCAGCTCCTTTTTATTTTTATGCGCAGACCCGTGCAGATGAAATATATCGCTAATGCGGCGCACGGGTCGCGCGACGAGTAGAGAAGTACTGTATGATTTATTTTAGCTATTCTATTTCATGCAGATAATCTCTGAGCTCTCTTGCTCTCTCCTTTACTCTGTCTGGTGCAGTTCTGGATATAATAATACTGGAAAGCAGTTTCAATGCAGATGCCGGTTCTCCACATTCAATAGAAAGTTCTGCCAGCAGAAAGTCAAATGTCCATTCATCCATTCCTGCAATCGGAAAGGTTTCATTCATACTGGCTTCCTGAAACCCATTCTGTGCTTTTTTTATATAATCCATCTCCAGATTATATAATTTCTTTCGCTTTCCCTCATCTTCGGATTCTATTTCTCTCTCGCCTCTGTATAGCCATGCAATTTTTAAACAGATATAAGCTCTTTCACTTATCTTTCCTCTTTTAATAATTGCATTTGCCAAAGCCAGCTTATATCTCAAAATAGCCTCCGCATATGTGTATGTCTGTCCTGCAGGTTCAATGCCCTGAAATTTCTGGCTCACCTCAGTTCGAATGGTTTTCACCTGAGTTTCAGATAACCGTTCAAAATACTGTGACAAAGCCGCATATCCGCAGTTTTCACATACAATACTGTCATATTTTACAATATCAATATGCTGATATACCGGCCGCATATCCATATCTCTTCGGAGCAATCTCGGCCTTGCAGCCTTTACTGTCAACGCTTTAAACGTTTTGTCACATACAGGACATGTATAAGTCTTTTTTAACAGATATTGTGCCTCATTATCTCTCTTCAGTTCTGTTTGACTGTTTTTCTGATGATTTTCACTTATAGTAGTTGTCATAGTTTCCTCACTTTATCTAGGGTTATCAACTTCTTGTCGGCGACACATTATATTTTAAATGAACTTTTCAGCGATACAATTCTGTTAAATACCAGATGTTCTTTCGAAGAATCTTTTGCATCCACACAAAAATACCCGTTTCTTACAAACTGAAAACTGTCATATGCCTTCGTCTCTTTTAAAGACGGTTCTACATAACAGTTTTTCAAAATTGTAAGAGAGTTCGGATTCAGGTTCAGACTTCCGTCTTCGTTCAGCTTTCCTTTTTCCTCATCTACAATATTCTCATACAGTCTCACCTCGGCAGGAACTGCATGCTCTGCACTTACCCAGTGAATAGTTCCTTTTACCTTTCTGCCGGTAAATCCGCTGCCACTTCTGGTTTGCGGGTCATAGGTACAATGCACTTCTGTTACATTTCCTGCTTCATCTTTGACAAAGCTTTCACATTTTACAAAATAGGCATTCATCAGACGCACTTCATTGCCTGGAAACAGACGGAAATATTTTTTTGGAGGTTCCTCCATAAAATCCGTTTTCTCAATATACAGAACCTTTGAAAACGGCACCTTTCTTGTACCCAGAGCTTCATTTTCCTGATTGTTCATCACGTCAAAATACTCTACCTGATTTTCAGGATAATTGTCAATTACAAGCTTTATCGGTTCAAGCACAGCCATCACTCTGGAACGTTTGAGTTTCAGGTCTTCTCGAATACAATATTCCAGCATGGCATAATCCACGGAACTGTTGCTCTTTGAAATACCACACAACTCTACAAACATGCGAATGGATTCGGGCGTAAAGCCTCTGCGTCTCAATGCATTTAAAGATACCAGCCGCGGGTCATCCCACCCGTCTACGATTCCGTCTTCTACCAGCTTCTTGATATATCTTTTTCCAGTTACCACATTGGTCAGATACAGTTTTGCAAATTCAATCTGCTTTGGCGGCTGCGGATATTCCAGTTCGCGCACTACCCACTCATATAATGGTCTGTGGTCCTCAAATTCAAGCGTACAGATAGAATGGGTCACCTTTTCAATCGCATCTTCCACCGGATGCGCAAAATCATACATTGGGTAAATACACCATTTATCACCTGTATTATGATGGCTCATATGAGCCACTCTGTAAATAACAGGGTCTCTCATATTCATATTTGGAGATGCCATATCAATCTTTGCTCTCAACACTTTGCTTCCATCTTCATACTTTCCATTTTTCATTTCCTCAAAAAGTAAAAGATTCTCCTCCACGCTTCTGTTTCTGTATGGACTTTCCCTGCCCGGCTCAGTCAGAGTTCCTCTGTATTCCCTTATTTCCTCAGCAGTCAGATCACATACATATGCCTTCCCCTTTTTTATCAGCTTTATTGCCGCCTCATACATCTGTTCAAAATAATCCGAAGCAAATAAAACCTTTCCTTTGTAATCTGCTCCAAGCCAGTCTACATCTTCTTTAATTGACTGGACAAACTCTGATTTTTCTTTTGTAGGATTTGTATCGTCAAATCTAAGGTGAAATGCTCCATTGTATTTTTTTGCAAGACCATCATTTAAAAGAATCGATTTTGCATGTCCAATATGCAGATACCCGTTTGGCTCCGGAGGGAACCTTGTAGTAACATGGTCATAAACACCTTCATTTAAATCTTTTTCAATTATCTGTTCAATAAAATTTTTTGAACCGGCTTCATTTTCCACTGATTCAACAGTTTTTACTTCTTCCATATGAATACCTCCATTTTTTTGTATATAAAAGAAAGAATAGTTTTTCTTTTATGTATGGATAAAATATTTTCTATTCTATAACAAAAAAGGGTAAATTGTAAAGTATTAAATTGTATTATTGTGGATTTTATTGTATACTTTTAGAAAAATCATAAAAACTGAAAGAAAATACAGGAAAGGACCAGTCCCATGAACTATATAACAATTAAAAATCTCAAAATATATGCCTATCATGGCGTTTTTCCCGAAGAACAAAAAATCGGCCAGCTCTTTTTGCTGTCGGCTAAACTTTATTTAGACACCAGTTCTGCTGCACAGAAAGATTCTCTGGAAAACTCTGTTGATTATGGCGAAATCTGTCATTTTCTGACTTCTCTTATGACAGAAAAAACATTTCGGCTCATTGAAGCCGCTGCAGAATATCTGGCTTGCAATCTGTTATGGAAATATCCTCTTATCCATGCGGTAGAACTTTCCTTAAGCAAACCCAATGCTCCAGTAAATCTGCCCTTTGAAGATATCAGCATAACTGTCAAAAAAAGTTGGCATAATGTATATCTGGGGATTGGCTCCAATATGGGAAACCGGAAGGATTATCTTGACTCTGCTGTTGCAAAGCTGAAGGAAGATAAAAGCTGTACAGTATGCAAAGTCTCTGGCTATATTGTCACAAAGCCTTATGGAGGCGTTGAACAGGAAGACTTTTTAAATGGTGCCGTTTATATTCGTACGATATATTCTCCTCATGAGCTTCTTGATGTTCTGCACAAAATTGAAAATGATGCCGGCCGCAAGCGTCTGGTACACTGGGGCCCCCGAACACTTGACCTTGATATCCTGCTGTATGACGACCTGATTTTAGAGGATTCAGATTTAATGATTCCGCATCCCGATATGGAAAATCGGGAGTTTGTATTAGAGCCTTTGCGTGAAATTGCACCTTTCAAGCTTCACCCGATACTTTTAAAAAGAATCAGAGATATAAAGGCATAAACTGCCTTTCTATCTCTGTTTGCCATAAACTCTCTCAATCATCTACAGGTGGGTCAAAAATTTCAGGAGTTCCTCCTGAAAGAGATGCTCTATATAATGTAAAGTCACTTCTGTTTATTTCATAAAAATATACATAGTCTTTTGTAAAGTTAATATTTGTATAATCTCCTCTTAGTACAGTTCTGTATCCACTGCCATCTGTTTTCATTCTGCAGAGCTTGTGCTCATCTTCTGTATTTTCTGCCTGATAATAAATATCTCCTGTTTCTGTATTTACATTATAAATAACGGCATAATCCTCACTTAACACTTCTGTTTCGAGTGTAGATATATTTAATCTTGATATTTTATGTCCGTTGCTCAAATCAATATAATAAATATAGTTGCCTTCACAGTCAGGCATATAAAAATTACCTGCAAAACATTCTGAAAGTTTTTCATCTTCAAGTCTGTAATACATCAGATTATGATTATTTCCGTCATTTGCAAAATAAATCTTTCCGTCAGCATAATCAAGCATTTGATAAGGACTTTCAAACAATGTTTTATCTGATTTTCCGTCGATACCTGCCTTTCGTACATAATAAGAACCTGTATCCTTGCTGTAAGCACGATAATATAAATCATTGCCACACAACAGCAAATCATCAGAAACCCCCTGATGTATCATTTGTGTTTTTTTATCCTTCAGTTTCAGTCTGGATACTCCATGTCTGATATTCACAGAGATAAATGACATTTCTCCAAGCATATTATCCCGAATATAATACACATAACCATTGCAGATATTCAGACAGGAAACACTGTCCTTTCCTATCTTCTCCACGCCGGAGCCGTCTTCCTTCATACGATAAAGCCTGCCTTCGTCATTCGGATTGGCAAAATATACAAAACCGTCGTATACACAAAACATTCCCCCATTATAAAGATTTCCGGTAGTGTTTCCGGTATCTCCTTCCTTATTATAAATAAAACGGTTTGAATAAAAATAAAATCCTGTTCCCCCTGCAATAAGAAGAACCACAAGAACCGCACAAATAATTGTAATTATTTTTTTCTTCTTTTTACTCATAAATTATCTCCTTCTAAATACATCTCTGTCAAGCATTAAGAATCGCCTCTGTCATTTTCAATGCCCTGTAATTTTCTTTTACATCATGTACCCTTATAAATGAACATCCCTTTGCCACTCCAAGAACT
The DNA here is from genome assembly GCA_910585215.1 of uncultured Lachnospiraceae bacterium. Lineage (GTDB taxonomy): Bacteria > Bacillota > Clostridia > Lachnospirales > Lachnospiraceae > CAG-303. The sequence continues at coordinate 36,381 of CAJUDQ010000017.1, forward strand.
GTAGTTGCAATTGTTCCCTCTACACGGTCCTCCACTGGAAGATTCAGCGAAAGACCTATCATGGACTTTCTTGATGTTCCAAGCAAAACAGGGTATCCAAGTTCTAAAAGTCTATCCAAATGCTTCATTAGGATAAGGTTATCCGAAAGTGTTTTTCCAAATCCAATACCCGGGTCCGTAAGAATCCACTCTCTTTTTATTCCGGCTTCCAGCCCTATCTGAATACTTTCTCTTAAATCTGTCAAAACATCTTCTGTCACATCTGTATAAGGGTGTTCTTCGAGATTGCGGTTATGCATAATACAACATGGCACTCCTGCTTTCGCTATAATGTTTGCCATTCTCTTATCCCCCTTCAGTCCGGTAATATCATTTACCATTCCCGCACCTGCTGATATTGCCTGTTCTGCCACTTTCGCCTTGCAGGTATCAATAGAGATTGGTATATCAAATTCTTTCCTGACTGCCTCAATATATGGAAGAACTCTTTCAAGCTCTTCCTGCTCTGTAATCCTCTGATAACCAGGTCTAGTGGATTCTCCTCCTATATCAATCAGCTCCGCCCCCTCGTTTATCATTTCCCGTGTATGAAAAAGTGCCTGGTCCAAGCTGTTCCATTTTCCTCCGTCTGAAAAGGAATCTGGCGTCACATTTAAAATCCCCATAATGTGGCATCTCTTCAAATTGAAGTCTGTTTGATTAATTTTCATTCTATTTTCTCCTGTCTTCCACAATGTTTTTTATATACTTTAAAAAGGAAAACGAACCGAAGCAAATAACTGCCGATTTTCTTTGAGTTTTCGCTGTCAATTCTTGTGCTCTGGAAACGGCCAGTTCCAAGGCGCAAGATATGCTCTCTGCCGGACACGCATCTTTTCCATGTCTCCTGATACACTCTGCTAATATTTTTGCGTCCAGTGCTCTTTTGCCCTCAGCTTTGATTGTATATATATTATCTGCCAAATCGCAGGTAATTTCAACTACTTTTTCATAATCCTTATCTGCAAAAATTCCCATAATAAAAATAATATGATATCCCTTCAGCAGTAATGTTATATTTTCTCTCAGTCTGAAAGCTGCTCCTGGATTATGAGCGCCGTCAATAATAATCATTGGATTTTTATTTTGAATCACCTGAAATCGTCCCTGCAGTACAGATTTTAAAAGCCCCTGTTTTACAGCACTTTCTTCTATCACATACCCTTGACGGATTAGTTCGCAGACTGCTTCTACTGCCTCCGCCCCGTTTTCTGTCTGAACCCGCCCTGGCATTTGAATTTCATATTCCTGCAAGTCGAAAGTGCTGCGATAAACAAAACGTTGTTTTTTTAATGTAGATTCCAGAATCTTGATATTGTCTTTTTTTACTGTAATAACATGGCTTCCCTGTTTTTCTGCCACCTGTGAAACTACCTGCATTACCTGACTGTCCTGTTCTATTACAACAACAGGAATGTTTCTTTTGATAATTCCTGCTTTGCATCTTGCGATTTCTTCCAACGTATTTCCAAGCCAAGCCGTGTGGTCCATACTGACAGATGTAAGTACACTTAAAATTGTAGCATTTGTAAGATTGGTGGCATCCGTAAGTCCCCCCATACCACATTCTATTACTGCAAAATCACACTGACTGTATGCAAAATACTGATAGGCAAGTGCTGTTTCCAGTTCAAAAATTGTTGGCAGCCGTTCTTCTTGATTTGCAGCTTCTATGGCAGGCTTCATAAGCTCTACCTGAACAGCAAATTCCTCTTCTGAGATTGACTTTCCATCTATTGCAATGATTTCTCTTTTTTCAAACACTGCCGGAGAATGATATCTCCCTGTTTTAAAGCCTGCCTCTGTCAATATCGTGGCAATAAAAGAAGATACAGAGCCTTTTCCATTTGTGCCTGCCACATGAATCACTTTTACTTTATCCTGTGGATTTCCAAGCATTTTCATAAATCCTTTTAAATTTTCCAGCCCCATGTCCAAAAAATGATTTTTCAATCCATAAAAAAAGCGTTCCGCTTCCGATTCTTTTCTTATCATTCCCTTATGACATTTCCTTTCTGATACTAGCTGCCCTTTCGGCTGCTTATAGGAAATGCACAAAGCAATTTCCTATAAAGAAATAAAACAGGCTGCCTGTGGCAGCCCGCTTATCAGCTTAATTTTTTAATTACCGCACAGTTTGGTTCCTCTACCTGAATCGGCTTTCCATGCTGGATAAGCAATCCGCTTTCATAATCAATGGTAAAGAATGTAATTTCATTTGTTTCATGATTTAAAGAAGCGATATGTCTGTCGTCAGGGAATATGCATATATTCTTTGGATAATCACCACTGATAGGAAGCACACTGTTTTTCGTAAGCAGTCCTGTTTTTTCATCTCTTGCAAAAAATGCAACGCTGTTGTCTCCAGCATTCGAACAGAAAATATATTTTCCATCATAAGAAATCTTAATTGCTGCAACTGCACTTTTATCATTAAAGGTTTTGCCGAGTGTGCTGATTTGCTGAATCAATTCAAAATGCGGCATTCCATCTTCACTGTTATAAGAATATACATTAACGCAGTTTTTCAACTGACAAATCAGATATGCAAACTTTCCATCCGGACTGAAAATCAGACTTCTTGGAGAAGATTCCAGTTCACATCTTAAAATATCCACAAGTTTGATACTTCCGATTTCATGGTCAAACCGGTAAAGCTGAACCTGGTCCATACCAACATCACAGGAAGTCAAAAACTTCTGGTCCGGTGTAAGCCTTGCACATGTGACATGTGGCCTGTAATTACGTTCCGCAATAGACCCCATTCCCTTGTGATATACCTCTGCGGTCATTTCCCCAACACTGCCATCAGGATTTACTCTTACCACTGACATTTTTCCGTCGTGATATCCCGCTGTAAAGATATAGTCCTCCTTCTTGCTGATACTGATATGGCAGGCTCTCATTCCATTAATAGAACCAAGATTAATAAATTCCAAATCGCCGTCTGGAAGAATTTTAAAAGATGAAATCCCCAAATCGGATACAGAATACAAAAAATCAGAATGATTGGCAAGTCTCATATAGGAAGGATTTCCTACCTCAACTTCTTTTATGGGTGTAAAGATACCCTGTTCGATATCACAGTCACAAATTGTAATCCCTTTTGCTTTTCCGTGGGTATAGGAACCCACATATGCTACATATTTATCAGCCATAGCTTTATTTTACCTCCACGAATATTAATGATCACGATGAAATCGCTGCTTGTTTTTGCTATATTATGGTAGTATAGCATATAATTTGATTTTAGACAAGTTGATAGAAATGAAAAAGAAAAAAAGAGCTTTTACAGCTCTTTTGGACATAAAAAAAGCGCGAGACGGGACTCGAACCCGCGGCCCCGACCTTGGCAAGGTCGTGCTCCACCAACTGAGCCACTCGCGCATATCATCAGCTTATAAAACAGTTTCTCGCTGAACACTTTTATAGTATAGCTGATGATAAAAAAAATGTCAAGTATTTTTTTATGATTTTATTTTAAATATTCCCCGAGTTTTCTACTAAACTGAATTGCTGCTTCTCCATTCATATGTCCTTCACAGTCTACATAAGAATCCAGTGATTTATCGAACCCGTCAAGCGCCTCATAATTAAAATCCAGCAGTCTCAATTTATAACTTTCTGCCAGTTTTTCAAAGTATTTGTGTTGTTCCTGATATGCCTGTTCATACAGTTGTCTTGTTGTTTCCGGTACAGGAGTAATCACAAGAGTGAGCTTGATTTTTTTTGAGTTGCAAAACTCTGCCAGCTTTTTAAAATAGTCCTCTGTTTCTGATTGTACCTGTTTGGTATCCCATTGTATAAAATTTTGAAATCCCTTACTTTCATCTGCCACCGGATAACAGTAAACAAATCCATTTTCCCGATATTCCTGCGATGTGTTGGCAAATACATCAGTTTCAAGTTTTCGGTAACTGCCAGATAATTTAGTTTTTATATTTTGTGGTATTGTTTTATATTCTTTGCGATAAAGATACCACGGAAAAAGTGCCACCCGAAAATCTTTGTCAAAAAGCCGTTCAAGAAAAAATTCTGCCTTTACCCCTGACCATTTCATTTCTCTGAAAACGCTGCAGCTGTCTGTTCCAATATACTCCTCTGATGTCCAATACCCGCCGTCTATCTCATATATAATTTCCTTTGGTATATTATGACGACAGATTTCCTTTACTTTATAATAAGTATAAGAAAGGTATTCACCCCCAAGACACATATTTACGCTTTTTCTTCCTGTCACTCTGTCCACTGCGGTTGGGTCAATACAGCATTTCCCGTGAGAGGTTCCTACAAATACCATATCATAGCTGTTCTTTTCTATATTATGATAATCTACTCTGACATAACTGTATGGAATAAAAATAGAGTTTAAAAAACTGTTTATTATCAGCATTGCCAAAAGGAATATGATGAGCTTGAGCATTGTCTTTCGCTTTCTAAAATTGCGCATAAATAAATCCTCCTGTCATATTTGGAGGCATTCCAAGCATCGGCAGCGAAAAAACTGCTGCCAGATAAACCATTGTTTTTACCGGAAACGTCAGCGACAAAAGCTTTTCTCCAACATCTGTTCCTCTCTCCTTTAAAACACTGATAACAAATACAACCACACAGCCAATAAAAATTGCACTAATCTGTATATACCGATAACTGACCAACGAAGGCTTATCAGCGTAAATACTTCCATTTAATAATGGGGAAATATCAAATCTGGTAAACATGTTCCAAAACATTTGAACGGCCTGTCCCACTGTATCGGCCATATCAAAGAGCCAGCTTATATTCACTAAAATAAATGTCCGTATTATCTGAAAAAACTGAAAACCTCTGCTGTTCTCCTGAATAGAACATATTTTTCTTGCCTTGGCATAATGCTCTGCCATCAGACCGCTAAAACCAATTATCAGACCATTATACAGTCCATACACGACAAACTTCCATGCAGGTCCATGCCAGATACCCACCAGAAGAAATACAAGAATATTCGCAATACAGATAGGAATGGTACGACCCATTTTCTTGCCAAAAATTTGTTTTGTATATTTTTTCAGCTTTCCCATCCATTTTGAAAGAGAAACCGGATAAAAAACATAGTCCTTCATCCATGTTCCAAGCGTAATATGCCATCTGTGCCAGAAATCAGTAATTGATTTTGCAAAATACGGCTGTCTGAAATTTTCGTCAAGGGTCACATGAAACAACGCCGATACGCCCCGCACTACGTCAATTCCGCCTGAAAAATCCCCATATAACTGTGCAGAATACGCCAGTACTCCCAAAATAACCATACCATCAAATATTTCATATTGATGAAATATCTTATCTACAAGCAGAGCAGCATTATCCGCCAGCACCATTTTCTTAAACATTCCGTATAAAATAAGCTGAAGAGCTCTTTCTGCATGTTTAAAAGAAAAAATATGTTTTTCAAAAAACTGCTCTGATAACCGTTCAAACCGTCCGATTGGTCCCTGCATAATCTGCGGAAACCATGCGACAAACAAAGCATACCGGAAAAAATTTTTCTCTGCGTTGCTTCTTTTCCAGTAAACATCCAGCATATATCCTGCCGACTGAAACGTAAAAAATGAAATTCCAAGTGGCAGGATTAAATTGAAAAGAGAAATACTTCCATCAGAACTGTTTCTGAAAAAAATCTCGTTGATACTGCTGATAAAAAAATTCGTATATTTCAACACAGCCAATATCGAAAAATCCAAAATCAGAGCCAGTACCAGTATTTTTTTCCGGCGCCTTTTTCCTTCTGTTTTATTCATAAGAATACCAGCCGTATAAGTAACTACAGTCACAGCAGCCAGAAATACAATATTTTTTATTCCTGAAGCCATGTAATATATATAACTTACAAACAGCAGAAATATCCACTGATATCTTGCAAATACCGTATAATACAAAACTGCAGCCGCAAATACAAATACAGCAAACTCCAACGATGTTAAGGCCATTACATATCCTTCCCCTTTTCTCTCACAAGATTAGAGTGTCAAAAATCCTTTTGTACAACTATACACTATACCAGACTATCCAGTTCGTCTACAAGGTCTGCAAACATGGCAAGCGCATCGCGAACCGATTTTTTGTCTGTCATATCCACTCCTGCAAGCTTTAACAGCTCAATCGGGTCTTTGGAACAGCCGCCTGTCAGAAACTTCATATAATCTGCCACACCCTGTTCACCGAGCTCCAAGATTCTTCCTGACAGCGCAATCGCAGCAGCAAATCCTGTAGCATACTGATATACATAAAACGGCGTATAGAAATGCGGAATTCTTGCCCATTCAATCGCTATTTCATTATCGGAAATCATTTCCTCTCCAAAATACAGTTGATTCAGGGTGCGATATACCTCACACAAGTTGTTTGAATTTAAGGTATCGCCTTTTGCGCACATTTCATGAGTAATCTTTTCAAACTCCGCAAACATTGTCTGGCGGAACATGGTTCCCTTAAACTGGTCAATAAAATAATTTAAAAGATAAATCCGTTCCTGCTTGTCTGTACATTTTTTCAGAAGGTCTCTGATAAGCAGGGACTCATTGCAGGTAGAAGCCACTTCCGCTACAAAGATTTTATAGCCGGCATATGGATATGGCTGCGTCTTATCGGAATAATAAGAATGAAGAGCATGTCCCATTTCATGCGCAAGGGTAAAGACATTGTTCAGATTTTCCTGATAGTTTAAAAGAACATATGGATGCACACCATAGACGCCCCATGAATAAGCTCCGCTTCGTTTTCCCTGATTTTCGTAAACATCAATCCAGCGGTTTTCAAATCCTTCTTTTAAGTGACTGATATACTCTTTTCCCATAGGCGCAAGTCCCTCTGTTACAATTTCTTTTGCCTTGTCATATGAGATTTTCATATCTACCTCTTTGGTAAGAGGAACATATACATCATACATATGGAGCTCGTCTACACCAAGCACGCGTTTTCTTATATTTACATATTTGTACATGGCAGGAAGATATTCATGGACTGCTTCAATTAAATTTTCATAGACAGATACCGGAATATTGCTGTCAAACAGCTGCATTTCCAGTGCAGAATTATAATTCCTCACCTCTGCATAAAATTTAAGCTGTTTTGCATTTGCTGCATACATGGCTCCTAAAGTATTTCCATAATCTGTATAGGTTTTGTACATTGCCAAAAAAGCAGCCTTTCTTACCTCTCTGTTCTGGCTCTCCATAAGAACAGTATAGTTTCCATGAGTTACCTCGACAAGCTCGCCATTTTCGCCTTTTATCTGTCCAAATTTTGCATCTGCATCATTAAACATATCAAAAATATCACTGGAAGCAGATGCCATCTCTCCTGTCTTTGCAATAATCTTTTCTTCCTGTTCAGACAGACAGTGTTCTTTTGAACGGAATAATCTGCGAAGGATTGTTTCATAAAGCCTGAGTTCTTCATTTTCCTGAAGAAAATTTTCTATTGTTTCCCACGGTATGCTTAAAATTTCCGGCTCTGAAAATGCATTGGCTGTAGATAACTGTACCAGAATAAGCTGGGCTTTTGCAGAATAATCCTGATATTTGCTGTTTGCCATATTTTCATGAAGCTTTTGATTTGCATAAACATAAACTCTTTCACATGCAAGCCCCACTTTATCCTCAAATTTCAAAAATTCACAAAGGGTTTGGGCGGAACTGCCAAGCTTTCCTTCAAATTCGGAGTATTTTGCCACATATCCCTTTAAAACTTCTAGTTCTTCCTCCCATTTTTCATCGGAAGAACACATATCCTGCATTGCCCATGTAAATTGTTCCTCGATTTCTTCTCTTTTTTTCAGTTGAGACATTTTTTAACCTCCTTTGAATGAACATAAATTTATAAATATAAAGATAGCCTCTATCATAGCACAGAGAAAATAAGAATTCAACGAAGATACATGAAAAAAATCCATATATTTATTTCTATATTAAATCCATTACTTTTTTCTCTGCTTAAATTATACCAGCCCCATCTGCCTCATAAGAAATACTTCCCCCGTAATTGTAAATGCTGAAAATATCGTTGTCACTACAATTACACTGGATGTCAGTACTCCTTCATGCCCCATATTTCTTGCCATAACATAACTTGACGGCGTAGTCGGTGAACCGAGCATTACCATAAGCGCCAGCAGCTTATCTCCTGTAAATCCAAGCCAGACTGCCAGCGGCAAAAACACTACAGACTGTAAAACCAGCTTTATTGTTGAAGCCAACAGCGTCGGCTTTATCATTTTCACCGCCTTTTTCCCTTCAAATCCTGCTCCAATGCAAATTAAAGCCAGCGGTGTTGCCATTTTTGCAACATTATTTATGGCTGTCTGCAAAACTACCGGCATGGAAAGTTTTAAAACAGAATATAAAAATCCCAGTACAATACTGATAATAATCGGATTTTTCAAAATATCCCAAAACGCCTTCTTTATCATGCCTTCTTCTTTATTCTTTCCTTCAAAGGTAAGAATAATCACTGCAAAAATATTATACAAAGGCACTGCACCCAAAATCATTAACGGAATCATACCCGAATCTCCACATATATTTACAACCAGTGCCATTCCAAGAACTGCCGCGCTGCTTCGATAGGATGCCTGTACAAATTCTCCTCTTATGCACGTATCCTTCATAAAAATTTTTGCCAGACCCCAGATTCCCAATATACATAAAAGAGTAACAAAAAAACAATAAAGAACATATTTCAAATCAAACACTGCCGCAAAGTCTGTAACAGCAAGGTCCATAAACAGCATTGCCGGCAAGGTTATCTTAAAATTAAATTTATCTGCTGTTTTTAAAAACGATTTGTCAAACATTTTAACACATTTTAACACATATCCCAGTATAATCACTAAAAAAACAGGAACCGTCGCATTCAGGCTGTAAATTAAACTATCCATTTTTGTCTGCCTCTTCTTCTATTTTTATCTTTTTTCCGTAATTATTCCATCACTTGAAATAGATACATTTTTTGACATACTTTCAATATAACGAAACATATTTTTCGCTGCTTCTCCCTCTATTTCTGTTGTGTAAAACATTTCACTGCTGCAGGGAAGCATCTTCGGTGTAATATGATTTGCCTCATTAATCTCCAGTGTCAACACCATGGTATCACTGTGATAGCTTCCAAATAAAAAATTACTGATTCCATAACAAATCAGTTTTCCCTGATAAAATTCCATCCCCTGAAGTACATGTGTGTGATTTCCTATTACAATATCGGCCCCTGCATTAATATATCCATGTCCCAGTGTTCTCTGATTTCCAAGAATTGTCTTATCGCTGTCATTTCCCCAATGAACATACATAATTACAATATCGCAGTGTTCCTCTGCTTTCAATCTTGTAATCTCATCTTTCAGCATTTGGAAACGGTCGGTCTGCTCATAGGTAGTCATAAGCCCCGCTTTGGTCTTCTGCGCATACCAGTCCGTCTGCGGTACTACACGTGTAGCTGCAAGAATTGCTATTTTTTTTCCATTTACTTCTTTTATGTAAGGTGCCATTGCCTGCGACAAATCACTGCCACCACCTATTGTCTCTATTCCCTGCTTTTTTATTTCTCTTATTGTAGAAGCAAGACCTTCTGTACCATAATCCATCATATGATTATTTGCCAGAGTCATTACATCAAAGGAGAAATCTTTTAATATTTCTTCTCTTGCGGCAGGCGTCAGAAAGGTATACTGCTGATAATCAACCTTATAGCTCTCTGGTAAATCACCACATACATATTCATGGTCTGCTGCTGCAATATCCACACTCTTAAAAATATTCTGTATTTTTTCTGAAATCACACCAGATATGCCAGAAGCCTGATAATGTTCATACATCATGGGACTGACATAAATATCGCCGACAAATGAAAGTGTTGCTTTTTTATCTGAATTTATATTTTCTGCAAAGTTTTCTTTACTGGCAGCAGTTTCATTCTCTTTTATCTGCGTTTTTGTATCTGATTCTATCTGCGCATTTGTTTCCTCTTCTAAATGTGTCTCGTTCTCTGTAGTCGCCCTGTTCTCTGTTTCTTTGAACGTAGTGTTTTCTACCTCTGTTTTTTTCTCTGTTTCTTGGTTTGAATTATGTTCCATATCTGCAAGAACAGATTCTTTTGTAGATTTTTCAGTTTTTTTCTCTGTTTCTTTCAGCAGATATGAGGTTCCTGCAACAGCACCTATAAGACATAAAATAAAAATCATTATTATCGCAAATTTTATACTGCTTTTTTTCATCTTTTTGTGCTCTCCTTTTTTACTTTGTATTTTATCTTATATATGTTAACACATTTTTTCAACATTTTCCATAAAATTTATTTTTTTCTTCTTTTCTAATGTCAGGTTTTATGATATAATGTGTTGGATATGTTTGTGCACATCTCAAAATGTATAAAGAAAAGGAAATAATAATGAGTGAAGAAAAATTAGAAGAACAGGAGAAAGATTCTATTGCCGCCGAGCTTGACACTGAATTTTCCAATCTGGTCAATTCAGTCCCACCGCCTGATTTAGAGGCTGTCATTGCAGATGAGCCGGACGAGAACCCATTTGAAGAAGGGAAAGAAAAAGCTTTTGATGAAAATGTAGAGATTATCGATTATGATATTGATGATGAAATTACAGCCAATGATTTTAAAAATAACAAACGACCAATAAAAAAAGAAAGAGAATTTGATTTGAAAGCTGAAATCATCAGCTGGATAAAAATGTTTGTAGCTGCTATTGTAATTGCATTTGTCATTGTAGAATTTATTATTATCAATGCAACTGTTCCAACAGGTTCCATGGAAAAAACTATTCTTCCGGGGGACAGAATTCTTGGTTCACGGCTTACTTATCTTTTTCATGAGCCTGAACGGGGTGACATTATTGTATTTAAATATCAGTTTGAAGAAAATACAGACTATGTAAAACGCATTATTGGTCTACCCGGTGAAACAGTTTCTATCACAAATGGAGAAATAACCATTTATAAGGGAGATGAACTGATTGAAACCCTTGACGAAGATTATATTAACGGCGAATGGACATGGAAGGCAAACGGTTATACGTTTACAGTTCCAGAAGGTCGCTATTTCGTACTGGGCGATAACAGAAATAACTCAAAGGATACCCGTTATTGGTATGACGAATATTATCAGACAGGACAATGTACGGAAACCGAGCTTTATATCAGCAAAGAACAGATTCTTGGAAAAATATATTTCCGCTATTGGTCTGCACAGGAAAAATCTTTCTTTGACAAATTTAAAAATCTAAATAAATAATATCATCAATGTAAAATCGATGATTCAACATGACAACTGGCCAAAACCGGTTGTGTCACAACGCAATACCGCCATACAGATATAATGATTGAATTTCTGTTTTGGCGGTATTTTTAATTGACAATTTGTTTTATTTTTTTACTTCCTTTATCCAGTAATCTATCTGTTCGGTACATACAAATCCATGCCTACAATACATTTGATATGCGATTTTGTTTAAACTGCTTACATGCAATACGGCTCTTTGACAACCGGACGTTTTCAAATATTGCAACATCAGCAAAAGTGTTTCTGTCCCATAACCCATCCCTCGAAATTCTGGCTGAATTTCTACATGATAAATGGAAGCTGTAGTATTTTCTATTTCCAGATAAATACTTCCTGCTTTCACTCCATCTGCAAAGGTTTCAAATACACCTCTATTTTTATTGACACTGTATGTCAATGCAGATATATCACACAAATTCTGACAGACGTTTATATCACAGCACATCAGGTACTCAGAAGACTCGTACTTTGCGCCTATCTTTTTCAACACATACTGTCCCATTGGACTTGCAGGCTCATTAAGAAAATAAATTTTTTTTATTCCATAAGTCCTTATCGTTTTATATGCTTTTTTATAAAGTCTGGAAAAATGCCCCTGTCTTCTATACTCTGGCAAAGTATTGGCATACAGCTCACATTCCTGTAAATCCGGCACAAATATACTTATTATACTGATAAGCTTATTTTTTTCATACATCAAATAAAAAGCCGGAAACCTGTCAATAAAATTCATATCGCTTTGCCAGAAACTGATTCCTTTTGTCCCGTCTGTCTGACAGCATAGTTGTATCAGGGTATTTAATTCACAAAGCTGAACGGATGTTAATTTATCCGTAACCACAATATGGCACATAATTTTCTTCCTTTCCATATTTTCCTGCATATAGAAAAAATCCGAACCTCTTTCCTGCTGAAAAAGGACCGAATTTCTGCTGCTCAGTGCGGATAACAGGAATCGAACCTGCACGGTTGCCCACCAGATCCTAAGTCTGGCGCGTCTGCCAGTTCCGCCATATCCGCAAATATATTTAAAATAGAAAAAAAGCTAGCAACGGGAATCGAACCCGTGACCTCCGCATTACCAATGCGACGCGCTACCATCTGTGCCATGCCAGCCTTTTTGCTGTGAAACAAATCACAACAAAAGATATTTTAATCAATTTTATGGAAAATGTCAACTGTTTTTTTGAACTTTTTGAACTTTTATTTTCTTATTATAATTCTCTTTTATTGTGTTTCTCTTCCATATACCTCTATCTGTGTTAATGCCGGAAATGGTGAAGGCTCCTCCGACTTTATCATCTGATTCATTTCCACCCAATATACCTGTTTGACAGGAAATGTAATTTCATGTGGCAGAGAGCTTTTTTTCATATTCATTTTCAATGTGCTTCCATCTGAAAAAGTGAAATTCACACTCTTCCACCAGTTATCATGAGGAAAATCTGCTCTTGTATAAAGCACTATTCTGTCGATTTCTACTATTCTGCCAAACTCCAGAGTAATACATGCATCCTCCTGCATATTGATTCCCCATGACTGATATGGCCATTCTCCATGACTCTGATTGGCAGTAACACCATCAATTGCATTTTGAGCAGCAAAAACAGACTCGCCTCGTGTTTCCACATTAGCACTTATATGTGGAAAATATGTACTGTTTGCATGATGGTCTACTACACTGAATGAAAGATTTCGATATTGATAAATCTCAAAGTTTCGAGCCTTTTTTGCTTTTAAAAGATGCCGTTCTCCCATAAATGCCTTTGGAGAAAGATGGAGCCTCTTTTCTTTAAACGGTATTGGATAATTGACATTTCCTTTTAAATAAACCATAGATTGTCCTACAGCATCATCAAACTGAAGCCAGAGAAAAATATCTTTTTCATCAGATTCTAATAGAATATGGTCTCCCGCCTGATAAATCCGTTCACATACCAGATTCACCTCATTTTCTCCCTTTGCCATGGCAACCGTCTGACATTTTGCATCCAAAACTTTTAAATACAGCATTTCTATCTCCTTTTCCATAATAATCTTATTCTTGCCCTGCTTCTGGATATTCATTACATAACAGACGATAGGGTTCTTCATCTTCCTCTATTGTTGGAAAGCGTCCGACAGGTGGATGAAAACGATTTTCTGTAGTATCATCGTTGCACATGGACACCTCCCCTATCAGCACATCTCCTGTTTCGGACTTTACATCAAAATCATGATACTGACGTGGCCAGAGTGTAATACTTTCGCCCGGTTTCAGCTCAATACCTGTTCCGGCAGGCACATAATAACTGCGGCCATCAGAATTGACACATACTGGCGTATCTGCCAGTTCTTCGTTTTCATCTGCATTGTACAAATGAATAATCAGGGTACCTCCACCACGATTGATAATATCTTCTGATTTCGTCCAGTGAAAATGCATGGGAGAATGTTGACCTTCCTTTAACATCAAAAGTTTCTCCGCATATACCTTGCGATATTTTGGATTGTTCTGATTTCCATTTCTAAGTGTAATAAGTGCAAACCCTATCTTTTCCCAAGAACCAAGACCATAATCAGTAATGTCCCATCCAAGCATATTGTCACGAATTTCATCATACTCATGTCCCTTTTCTTTCCATTCCTGTGGTGTCCAATGACAAAATGGCGGAAGATGAAAGCCATTTTCCTTTATCAGCGCTTCCATCTCTTTGATTCTCTGATTAATCTCTGAACGCTTCATTTCTTATTTCCTCCTAAATTAAACTGCTGTTTCATTAGATATCTTATTTTACTTTGCTTTGTTGTATATTATAAATTATTATTTTTCTAATACAATAGCCTTCTCTGTTATAAACTAATGTATTCTGCTATTTGTTAAGCAAATTTTTAAATTGGTTTATACTTCGGTTTACAATCACTTATACTTCTTGTTTCATAACATTTTCTACAGAAAACAAATCAGAAAAAATCAGTTTCATACTTTTTCTAACCAAATGATACACTGAGCTTCTGAAAAAATAAAGCATTTTTTATCCTAAAATATCTGCTTGACATAAATAAATACAATAATTCTATAAATATTGCTTAAGTAAATTATAAGTAAAATTAATGTAAAATTTAAGTAAAATCCACATTCAGCTAATTGACTTTTCAATCAATTACAATTATTATATTTTTTATAAAATTAAATAATATGTAACTCAAAAAATCAACACAATATACTTATAATCATTTAAATAACTATTTTAATATGTAATTATGAAATTATATAAGCAATATAATCTGAGCCATTCCAAATTGATATATTATTTAAAGCTCATTCTGATAAATAAGATAGAATCATATGGAATGCTTGATTATAAAGTAACTATTCAATAGATAGATAAATCTGTCTATATCAAAAATAACCAAGTTGACAGATTTTATTCTATTACTAAACTTGTTTTAAAAGGAGGAGATATTTCAAAACAAAAATTTACTACATATTTCACCAAACATATGGAATTTTTATAAAAATATAAAATTCCAACATATTTTATGAATGAAAGGAAAAAATTTATGAAGAATAATTTAATACTCAAAAAGATAATCTGCTGTTTTATGACTTTTATTATGGTC
>CAJUDQ010000017.1:51360-67172 GCA_910585215.1 uncultured Lachnospiraceae bacterium
AGTTCAGACGTGTGCTCTTCCGATCTTTTTCATGTGATTCGTCCGAAACAGGTTCAAGCTGCTACTTATCCTTTAAAAGTTCATTATTTAGATGTGAAAGGAGACGCTACGTTAATTAAGTATACTTATAATGGACAAACCCATTATGGTATGATTGATGCAGGACAGGAAACAGAAAATAACAAGGCTTCGGAAAGTGCCGCCGCATATTTTGCCGGTATTGCAGATAAGGCTGGAAACCCAAGAACTCTTGATTTCTGCATTATTACACATGCTCATAATGACCATTATATCGGATTGAAATATTTTGAAGATTACAATATCAAAGTAAAGAATATGTATGTAAACTCTTATTATAGAAATCTTCAAACAGATGGCAAAGTTTCCTTAAATACAAGATTGAATTCCATGAAAAACAACGGTTCCATTAACAATATTATTTATGTGGGATATAATAATTCCTCGAATGTTATCACTTATGGAGGAGGTTTTTCCCTCAGAATCCTAGGACCTGTGCTGCAGGAATCAACCTCAACCGGAGATGCCGTAGTAAATGTCAGGTCCATGATGTGTACTTTAGATTATGACAATTATAAATATATATTTATGGGAGATATTTATGAAAAAGATGGAAAAGGTCTTCCTACTATAACAAATAGTCTTCTTTATAAAAATTATCTTGTGCCTACTTCTTCTGGTACAAAGGTAATCTATAAAATAGGACATCATGGAAGAAGAAATGCTAACAATTATAATGCTTCTGCTGAAGAGGCAATGTACAAATATATTTCCAATAATGGAACTAATAAAGTTTACTGTATTGCAAATAAATATTTCAGTTCAGGCAGCGAATACTATACAAATTCCACAGCTCTGCAAAACCTGTGGTACACTAAAACAGGAAATGTATATTTTAACACAGGATATAAAAAGACAAGCAAAACATCTTATTCAGCAACAGCAAGAGATACTGTAAACGGTATTTCCGCACTTACATCAACAACATCTTTAGGCTTTAACTAATAAAATCAGAATGAGCAAAAAAGTTATTCGTACATAATAAGAATCAACCATATAGGAAATAACTCTTCAAATATGGCTGATTCTTTTTTCGCATTCTAAAAATCAGATAAATCATATAAGGCAAATCCCAAAAGGGCAGGTTTTGGATTCATTTGCTCTGACCAGAGCAGACCATATGCATTATATCCATCTACATCCTTTCTCCATGAATTTGCATCATTGATTCCCCACAGTGTCACTGCCGAAATATTGCAGCCCTGTTTTTTTAAGTTCAGTACTGCCAACATCAGCTCTTTGATATATTCTCCCTGCTTTATATACTGTTCTCTTGATGGTCTGTCACCAGTCTTTATCTTTGGGATAGCAACATCAAGCTCTGTGATTGCTACTTCATAGCCCTGTTCTGAATAAGTTTTCATAACAGAAGTATATTTTGAAACATCTATGGTAGTATCAATATGTCCCTGAAAACCAATTACATCTACAAAATCATGTACATCTGCATTATGCTCCCGAAAAATATTCTCCAGTCCATCTGCTACTGTTTTTTCCTTGTATAGCATGTTGTAATCGTTATATACAAGGGTAACATCTTTCATATTATCTGATGCATCTAATGCTTCTTTTGCATACAGAAAAGCATAATACACATAAGAACATCCTAAAATTTCATACCACTTATTATCTGTTTCCTTTACTCGATAAGTACCATCGCCATTGAAGGCTTCATTTACCACATCTATTGTATAAATTAGTTTTGGATAATTTGTATCAAAATAAGAAATCACTGCATGAATATAATTTTCCATTCGTTTTTTCATCACCTCACAATCCGCAAGTTTTTTTTGTGTATCGTAATCCTCATAAAAAAACCACTCCGGAGTCTGATTATGCCATACCAATGTGTGGTATCTCATTACTAATTCATTATCCACACAATATTGAATGATATTTTTGCACTTAGAAAAATCTACAGCCACATATGCCGGATTTTCTTTCACATTTTGTAAACATAAGGACTTATTTAAGACAGAATCAGGCTTCATTTCATTTTCACATGTGATACTGGAAAAATTTTTCGTAACCACATCCTTGTATTTATCACTGATGGTAGTGGTATTGAGGCACATTCCCATTGTAAGTCTGTCTTTATAAATATCTTTTAATGCAGCTGGTTCCTCAACAATGAATTCATCTGTATCAAATCTCCAGCTTGAAAAGCTTACATTGCCGCCAAATACAAAAAACAAATCCTGTATGCCGCTGAAAATATCCGTTTCTGTCACAATATCCACATACTCGCCATTTGTATCAGGAATTTCAATATAACAAGCCTCCTTATTTTCTTTCTTGACACTACACACTTTTATATATGTCTTTTTTTCTGCTTTCACTTTTATGGTAATACTCTTTGGAATGGAAGAAAAATCAACCTTTGATACTTTTATCCAATCCCCCACTTTTGCCTCTACATAAGCTTGACTGTCAACACGAACTACTGCAATGCCCCCATTGTCAGACATTGTAGATGCCTGTACTGTTTTATAGGGAAAAAAGCTTTTTCTTTGTTCCACACCTTCATAAGTTCCTGCGACTGTCAGAAATTTACCATTTTCAAAGCTAAGCTTGTCAATATGTGTACTTCGGTAATTTCCAGTAATTCCCATAGCCTTTTCTACTGTTCTTGCATGATAGGCAAGATATAATTCATTTCCAAATTCAAAAATAGCATGATGATTATTTCCGCTTAAACCAAAGAATACTCCCGGATTTTCAAATATTTCTCCGCCATATACAAATGGACCCAAAGGATTATCACTGACCATATATTGAATGGTGCCTGTATGAAGTCCAAGACTATTTCCTTCTGTATTGAAATTTGAACAATAGGAATAATAATAGTTTCCGTCTATTTTATTAATTCCTGAATCTTCAAATAAATATGGTGCATCTATTTTATGAACTTCACCTTCAAGACTTAATAAATCTTCTGACAGTTTTACGACCCTTGCTGTTTTTGGATTTGCAAATTCTTTGTTGGGAATCCCTCCGCCAAAATATAAATATCCAACCCCGTCATCATCAATTAAAATTGCAGGATCAAAAAGCCATATCACATCTTCACAATTTGGAATCTCTCTGGTAATCAGAGGTTTTCCAAGCGAATCTGTCCAAGGACCTGTCGGGCTGTCACTGGTCAGTACACAAATTCCATTACCTCCATTTGCAAAGAACAAATAAAAGACTTCTTTTCCATTTATTGTCTTGTGAGCAGCACATGGCGCCCATGAATTAGATGCCCATTTTGCTGCGCCATTCTTTCCTGCAATTTCCATTGCCCCATGGTCTGTCCAATTTACCATATCCTCTGAAGAAATACAATTAATCGTCTGAATGGAGCCATAAGTATTTTCCTCTACTGCACCAGCTTTATCATATTCAACAATATCATTTGTCATATAAACATAAATTCTTCCATTATATTCCATAACACCTGGGTCTGCGCCAAAACGCTGAGTATAAATAGCATTGTGAGCATTTTCTTTTTTATAGCTCTTTGTCAGGGCTAAATTTTCAAAATATTCTTCTGCTGACATTTCTGTTTCCTCCAAATTTTTAATAAGATTTTTTTCCTTGCTGCTGTTTTGAATTACAAAAAATCCCAGAATAAAAAACAGCAGTAAAATACAAATACCTCCTGTAACAAATCGCTTTTTCTTCATAAGAATCCCCCTTATAAAAATAGATTCTTATAAATATATTGCCACAATTCCATAATGGGAGTCTTTTCAAGAATGTGAACCGGATTAATTGTTATATAAAACATGTGCTTACCTCCATATGTATACATTTGTTCCCTGAAAGTATCTCACTTCTTCTATCCGGCTGCTGTCCTCCTACATAAATATCATAACCTTCAGCTATTACTGGTTTCCCCATATCGTCAAATACTTCAAACGCTTCCTTTACAAGTTCTATTTCAAGCTCTCTTTCTTCTTTGGCCTTTAAAGATATCTTCTGAATCTTTTTTAGCTGTGGATTTGGTGCCCATTCTCTTCTTGCTTTTACATATATTTGTACCGTTTCTACGCCGTTTCTGCTTCCTGTATTTTTTACAGTCACCTTTATCTTCACCTTGTCTTTTTCTATTGTTATTGACGAATGACTGTATTCAAATTTTGTATAAGACAACCCGTAGCCAAATGGATACAATGCTTCCTGTTTCATATAGCGGTAAGTTCTATTTTTCATTGAGTAGTTAGTAAATTCTGGAAGCTCTTCTATCGAATGATAAAACGTAATTGGCAGCTTTCCTTCAAAATTAGCTTCTCCAAAAATTAATTTTGCAATCGCCTTACCTCCTCTTGCACCCGGGTACCATCCCTGAATCACTGCATCTAAATTTTCCTCCTCCCAGTTCAGTGTCATTGCACTTCCTGTCATATTTATCAAAATAACAGGTTTTCCACTCTTTTTTGCAATTTTCAATATATCATGTTGAATCCCCGGTAAATCCAGATATGGCTTGTCTCCCATACCATAATCGCTTCCCGTATCTCCCTCCTCGCCTTCCAGCGTTCCGTCCAGTCCCATAACTGCAATGACTACGTCACTCTCCTCACAAATTTCCTTTATCTCGGCGATACGGTCATTTTTATAAGCCATCTGGTTTATCTGGTCCCGAAAAAAATGACATCCCTCTGAAAATAATACTCTGATTTCATCACCCACATAATCTTGTATCCCCTCCAGTACTGTAATATATCTTGAAGCTGTTCCCTCATAATTTCCATCAAGTGACTTTCGGTTATTTGCATTCGGGCCTATCACCGCAATTGTTTTTAACTGGTTTTTATCCAGAGGAAGCAGATTATCTTTATTTTTAAGAAGAACAACACACTTTTCTGCTGCCTTTTCATTCAACATTTTCATTTCCTTGGAATCTACCACAGAATAAAGAATCTTATCATATGGATTATCCCCCTTATCGCTGAACATTCCCAGCCTGCTTCTGGTAGTCAGTATTCGTTCCAGTGCCTCGTCAATTCTTTCCATACTTACTTTCCCTTCCTCCACAGCCTGCACCAGATTTGAATAAACTATTCCAAGATTAAAATCACAGCCGTTTATCAGTGCCATTGCTGCACTGTCTACAGCGTTATCCGTAACATTATGACCTTTATGAAAATCCACCAAAGCGAGAAAATCGGAGGTAACCATACCATCAAACCCCCATTCCTCTCGAAGTATTTCTACTAGCAGCCGCTTATTTCCACAACAAGGCTCTTCTTCCAGACGATTATAGGCTCCCATAACGGCTTCTACCTTTCCTTCCTCCACACAGGCTTTAAATGCTGGCAGATAGGTTTCCCGCAAATCCTGTTCGCTTACATGTGCATTGAAAGAATGTCTGATTCCCTCAGGTCCGCTGTGTACCGCAAAATGTTTTGCACAGGCAGCAGTTTTTAAATACTTTTCATTGTCTCCCTGCATACCTTTGATATAGGCAACCCCTAACCTGCTGGTAAGATATGGGTCTTCTCCATAAGTTTCATGCCCTCTACCCCATCTTGGGTCTCGAAATATATTGACATTTGGAGCATAAAAGGTCAGCCCCTTATAAATCCCCACATCTTCATGTTTTTGCTGCATATTATATTTTGCTCTTGCCTCAGTGGAAATGGCTTCTCCCACTTCCTCAAGCAGCTCCTCATCAAAAGTTGCTCCAAGCGCAATCGCCTGTGGAAATACAGTGGCTATTCCTGCTCTTGCAACTCCATGCAGAGATTCATTCCACCAATTATACTCTTTTATCCCTAACCGTTCAATTGCTTTTGCCTGATGCATCATCTGAGAAACCTTTTCTTCCAGAGTCATTTGTGCAATCATTTCTTTTATTTTTGTTTTCATCTAATCTCTCCTTTTTATTATAATTTATCAAGACATGCCCCTGCTGATATTTGCATATTGCTGCTTTCCCTTAGATATCATTTTTTATTGGTTTTCTTTCTTTTATTTATACCTCTTCTTTTGTAAAAATACTTCTCATTTTTTGCTGCTTTTTCATTGATTTTTGCGAAAAAAAATGATACATTCTATTTATATAGAACAACACTGTCTATTTACAACAATATTTATCTCTTTCACTTTAACACTTTGTCAAAAAAAGGAGTGCAAACTATGGATATGAAACAAAACACTTCTTTGGAACCATCCCATGAAACTGTAGCATTTGGTGAAAATTCTACAGTATTAATATGGAGAAACTCACAAAACCAAAACTATGCCCCTCATTGGCATACAGCTCTGGAGGTAATTATACCACTGGAAAATGATTATCATGTAACAGTAAATGAAACTCACTTTCATCTTCTTCCCGATGAAATATTAATAATTCCTCCTGGCGAAATTCACGCCTTGCATGCCCCAGAAACAGGATTTCGAAATATCTATTTAATTGATATTTCCTTTTTAACAAAAATCAGAGGATTCGCTTCTATTCAGTCATTACTGTCCCAATTTATTTATATCACTCAGGCAAGCCATCCTAAAATTCATAAAAGTATTTTGAATCAGTTCCTTGAAATTGCTGACGAATATTTTCGCGATAACGAATACAGTGAAATTACTATTTATTCCTCACTTTTAAAAATTTTAGCCGAATTAGGATATTACAGAACACAGGGGAATGATTTATTTGTTCACTGCAGAATTGACAAAAAGAAAGAGTATATTCAAAAACTGAATATTGTTTTAGACTTTATTGATGAAAACTATATGGAGCATATCTGTCTGCAACAAATGGCAGCGATGGCAGGCTTCAGCAAATATCATTTTTCCAGACTTTTTACTCAGTACACTGGACGCAGCTTCTGCGATTATCTGAATCTTCGGAGAATACATGCTGCTGAAATTCTTCTGTCTGATGATAATCTTACTATCACCGAAGCCGCCATGCAGTCGGGTTTCTCTAGTATTGCCACCTTTAATAGAGTATTTAAATTTTTTAAAAACTGCAGTCCAAGTGAATATCGCAATTTAAAGTCATTTTTTCATTAAAATTATTGGTGAACTTATCTGCTAATCCGATGTGCTATGTATAAATCAACTCTACGTTGTGTGAGCAAATGGATTGTTTCCAAAAAAGGACATAAAACTTTATTGCTGGTCATTTTTACGGCGCTGTCGTACATAGACAATCATAACAAAAAGAAATAGCATCCCTACCCTGAGAAAGTTGGATGCTTATTTCTTATAATCATTTTTAACAGAGAGCATATCTTTTATCTTAGAAAATACTTTCTTGCCTAACAATGGCTTGACATTATACAATACAATTTTTCTATCAGAAAAATATACAGATACAGTATAATCATTGTGTGGTACTACTTGCACAATTTCAGGAAAATAATTCATATAAATCCCTTCTTCCTGCTGATATGGACTTTTTATTATGTTTCTATCTCGTCAAACAATTCATCAAAAGTAATCTTTATATGTGGGAAATGAATAATCTTCAATTCACTTTTATTTGATTCAGTAATTGTCTGCCACAGATAATATTTCGGAATATCACCTTCATAATCCAATTCATAAATTTCTATCTGCTTTCTTCTCCAATCAACAATCCAGTATTCTTCAATTTCCTGCTGCCTATATAAATCCATTTTACCCCCACGGTCATACTTTTCTGTTGACGGACTTAAAACTTCCATTACAAAACGGGGAATCCCAACAAAATTACTGCCTCTTTTTCTCTTAGTCTGACAGTTTATAGAGGCATCCGGAATAACTGTCTTTTGTTCTCCTTCTTTCGTTTTCCATTTATATTGTACATTGTCTGAATAGACAAAACAAGTACTGTTTCTTAACTGTTTTCGTATTGCTGATACAAAATTTACAATAACTGCTGAATGTTCTGGTGTAGCTCCTGCCATATCCAGTATTTGTAAATCTAAATCCATTTTCTCCGCCTCCTTCCTGTTAATATTCATATTATACCAAATCCTATAAGTTTTTCAAGGTATTTTTCACCGCAGTCCCACGGGAAACCCTCTTATGGTCATGATGGCTCGTCCTCCAGTTCATATATGCAGTTTTATTAACATCTGCATTATAGCTAAATATATCTTTCATTTAATTTCTCCTTTAAATCCTGCTGAAAAGTATTAGTCTTTTTATGATGATAAATATTCGTCAACAATATGATAAACAAAATCTAATACCTCATATATGTGATTGATTCCATCTTTTAAAACCGTATAATCAATGGAATGCCCACAAGTAAAATATAGGCTCTCATCCATTCTAATCAAATAACTTGATTTATAAAATCTTCTGAACATACCATAGTGAGCAGATTGTTCCATAAGATGTGTATCTTTAAATATCTTCAATATAATACCCTCCACACTAATGAAAATTTTATCTTAACGTCTTACTTCTTACAGTAGCATTATAATCCTATTTCACACTTTCTATCAACTAACAATTTCCAGTATCCCCATAATCCCTTTCTGATAAGATATAACAGCTTATGCACCCTAACACCATTTAGAGAAAATCCATGCAAATCTACGTCCAGAAACGGCAAGCAAACTTCTCCCCTTTTCCCAAAAGAATGAGGCAAACTTTCACACACCATTTGGGGGATACCCCTTCCCTCAACTCTTCCCCCCCCCCCCCCAAAAAAAAATCCCCCAAATCGGCACTCAAAATACGGTAATTTACAATAATTTATGAACCTCTCCTTAGAACGCAAAAAACCCCTGAAAATGCCCATTCTATGGGATTTTCAGGGGTTCGTGAATCAATTTCATTCAGAAGTTTACTGATTCATCTGTTATGCAAATTATCCTAACTGTTATGCAAATTTATTTTCCATTATTAAAATTATCAAAAATTCTTTGACCTATCTCAAAAGATAATTTTAAACTCAATACTATGATAAAATAGTTTGCTTTTTCTTTTCTCCAAGAAAAATTTGGGGAAAAATAAATACTTATTTAGCCCCTAAAAATGGCTTTTAGAGCTAATTGGGGAAAGCTCTTCAGCCGTTGGGGAATCCTTTTCTGCAAACTCTGCACCAACATTCCCGAATTTCTCAAGCTCTTTAAGCTGTCTTGCTTCATTAACATGCGTATAAACATTTAAAGTAATTGTTACATTGCTATGTCCTAACAGTCTTTGTGCCACTTTAACATCAATCCCTTTCTCCGCACATCTGGTAGCAAAAGTGTGTCTAATTGTATGTGGATGAAATTTTCTTATCACTTCAACTGGCTTACGATTTTCCATAACCGCCATTCTCGCTTCATCTTCATTCATTCTTTCTACAGTTTTATTAATCTCTTTTTCAACAATATATCTTGAACAAGGACTACCCATTCCTGTAACAAAAACCAAGTCAGTAAATTCTTTTCCTCTCCACCTATCAGCCAAATCTTTCTTCAACTTAGTTACCTTCTTCTTTTGACTGAGTAATATTTCCTCCATTTCGCCAATAAATGGAATCTCCCTATTTGAACAAGCTGTCTTAGGGGATACCATAACTTCTCTTTTTACTCCTTCACAATAATTACAACTAAGCGAATGACGAATATGTATTACTTTTGCCTCAAAATCAATATCTTGCCATTGAACTGCACCCAACTCGCCCACTCTTACTCCTGTCAGGAACATAAAATAAAACATCTCTTTGTACCAAGAACCATCAACATAAGATAAAAACTCTCTCTGCTCTTTTTCTGTCAACGCAATTTCCACCTCAGCTTCTTTGTACTTTTTGGGAACTGACACCGCTACACATGGATTAGCTACCAAAAATCTATTTGCAACCGCTGCATCTAAACATTGATGTAATAAACCCTTTGCATCCATAATAGTAGAAACTGCAACTTCATCTGAATCCATTGCATTAATTGCCTTTTGAATATCCGCTGGCATTAACGTACTAACTTTTCTTTCTCCTAGATAAAAACCAAATGTACGATGATATTTTCTTTTCATAGGTGCGATACTTGTTTCTTTGATAGTAAGCCTTTTTGTCGTATCAAACCACTCTTCAAACCATTCATTAAGTGTTGTATTTTTTACCTTATAATCCACACTGTTTTTTGCCATCTCAATAGCTTCATTAAACTGAACAATCAACTTATCCAAATCTTTATTATGTAAGCAAATAGACACCCCATTTACTGTTTTCCTTGCCTCATAACTACCTTTACTTAACCTTATTCCTTTTGGCAAAATTGCTTTTTTCATCTTAACCTCCATAACAAGGACTGAAAACGAGCTTGCTCAAATTATCTTATTATATGATAACTGCTACTCGCTTTCTAATCCTTTTCCTAAATAATTATTTTGTTAATTTCACTTGTGCTAATAACCACTTGTCCAATAATACTTTATGTGCATAAGAGCGATTCCCAATATGAATTACAAAAACTCTGTCATACTTTTTAAAAAGCTCTCTTGTTTTTGTCTTACCAATATGAAGGTAAGAAGCGGTCTCCTCGACATTTAATAAAATAGACTCAATCTGCATGATTAGTAACCTCCTTTCAAAAAAAGCTACTAAACATAATCTATATCAGCTAATACCACACATTTAATTTGATTTATAGGTAAAAA
The DNA here is from genome assembly GCA_910585215.1 of uncultured Lachnospiraceae bacterium. Classification (GTDB taxonomy): domain Bacteria; phylum Bacillota; class Clostridia; order Lachnospirales; family Lachnospiraceae; genus CAG-303. The sequence goes on from CAJUDQ010000017.1 coordinate 62,017, forward strand.
CTATCTTACTCAGAAAATTAACATTATATACCTTATTTCATAATCAATCTTCTCCAAAACAATACGCATCTTTATCAGATATGCTTCATTTTTAAGTGAATTTCAGTGGAGGAAATAATACCCCATTTACAGCTCAGTATACAACCACAAAAACAACTCTTAAATCATCAAAGACCTATAAGACTTACCATTACAAAATCTATCTTCCCAATTTAAACAACGAATGCACTGTGCTATACATGGCATACAGACTATGTTGTACCTTATTACAAACCAGCACTTTTCATCTTATCAATATAACCCTGTATTCTTTCAAGCATTTTGTCATCTTCAATACCACAAACACTATCTCTACCAACACAAACTGCTATGAGCTGTCCTAATCTCATATCTGGATATAAATTCCATGCTTCCTCCAATTTCTCAAGCATTGGTCTTATTCTCTTGGGATTTCTTGACTTTTCATTTAGCAAATTCATTCAACCACCTCTTCCTCAAGTGCTGCTATCTTATAATAAAGTATAGTATGCTTATCATCTATATGAAAATCCTCATGATAATGTCCACAAAACCATTTCTTATATTGCAGCCTGTCTTCTAATTCCTCAAAGAAATTTGTCAGAATATCCTGTTTATACCATCCTGTATTAAAACCTATCCCCATATGATAGCGTTCTAAAGCATCTTGTATACGGTTGGATGCACAATGAGTAATCACATAGTCAATGTGATACCCCATTTGTTCCAAATTCATCCTGCCTTCTTCCAACTCTTCTTTTGTTGGTAGCTCTTCCCTCCACCAAGATATATTTAATACCCTAAATGGCTGTCCGCTTCGTGAAACTCTCTTGTAATCCTGCAAATATGTAGGGGAATTTCTATCAAGAATACCTCCACTGATATCATGTGAACTGGCACCTCCGAATGTAAAAAATGTCTTGCCCTCTATTGTAAATACCTGCCCTCTCTCTAAAAGAATAACCTTATCTTTTACAATGTGCCGTACCTTACCGCCATTCCACTCCTCTAATGGATACTTAGCAATCATATGGTAATTTTCATGGTTGCCTTGTACCCATAAAATTTTAAATGGCAGTCTTGAAAGCCACTTGAGGTTATAACCAAAAGTTTCATCTTCCGCCCACAATAACCCAAAATCACCACAAACTACTACATAATCACTTTCTGTCAGTTGAAATGGTAATTTATTTCTCTGCTTTTTTGTAAAACGGTGAAAATCGCCATGACAATCACCAGTAACATAAATCATAAATCTTATATCCTCCTTGCCAAACTCTTAATAATACTTCTATTCTGTTACTTATTTTTAAGTAATTTTTCTATCTCATCAGAACATATGCACTTTCCATTCACCACATCAGGGGAAAACAATCCTTCTCCTCTAAATTGTGTATTTTCAATCAATGTTACTTCTCCAGCCTTGCAGAGCAGGTTATCACCACTGAAAAAAAGAATATCTGTATTTCCAGCATTTTCTATCTGGATAGCTTCTAACCCATCTGACCAGTGGTATGGTCGGATGCTTCGGATACCATCAAAATATCGAAAATCGACCTCATGCTTTTCCCAGTCTGTAACAAGATAACTGTTCTGAAACATTCCTATATGAGGTCTTACAGGAATCTCACGCACTTTTCCATCACTATTCTTAAAAAACGCCTTTCTTACAAATACCCCAATTATCATCAGATACAACTCATTATTTTTTAATATCCTGTCTGCTTTTGCAATCAACTCTGCCTTACATTCTTCCTGTAATTTCTTACATTCACTCAAAGATGAGGCAGGAATGTTAAACTGATGTAAATAACCTTGTATCTTTTTAAACTCCTCCAAGTATATATCAGCAAACAGTAACTCATACTCATTTTTTGAATGGGTGTACATCAGCAGACGGTTATTTATCTTATCCATCTCTATCTTTTCAATCATGCTTGTATCAATATGTGTACCATCTTTTAACTCTGAATGCCCTGATACAAAGCCATGAGCGATATAACACATCTCACTTGTCCCTTTCAGCTTATGCTTTGAAAAATACCATTCTGTTAATTGAATCATAACTTTCTCCCTTCTTTATTCTGGAACACTTTATCACACATCTTACATTAAACTTCCTGCTGTTAAAGCCAGTGCCTCCTCAATCTGCTTTGAGCCAATATTCAAATAACGCTGTGTCACTGAAACATTGGAATGTTGGAGTAGAATCCTTACTAATTCAATATTGTAATCACTCTCAATATACACTTTTACACTGAAATATTTTCTATAACTGTGTGAGCCATAATTTCTCAATGGAAGTTCCATCTTGTTAAACACAAAATTCAGGTAACGCTCTACCTGACGCTCGCCAACTGCAAATAATCTGGCATTTTTCTCAATATGAAAGTCATAAGCATACTGCTGGACAAAACTGTATACTTCAACAGGAACAGTAAATGACCTTATCTTCTTTGTCTTCTGCTCTTTGATATCCAGCCTCCATCGGTTTCCATCCTTGATAAAGCTGTTCATCTTAAGCTGTAATGTATCTCCTAACCGCAGACCAAGACATGCCTGTAAAACTAACACCGCTGCAATACGTGGGTTTGGTCTTATGGATACCCCATCCAGCTTAAAACCACTGCGAATCAGAGAAATACTTTCTTTATACTGTTCTTCTGTCAATGCTACACATTTCTTATTCATAAAAAGCCTCCTTTCCAAAAGTCGTATAATCTCGCCAAAAAGGTCGTATTTATTGATTGTTTTGATACTGCTATCCCAGAAAGCCCGATTTTAAGCCATAGGTCGATTAATATATATTATTCGACTTTTTCTATGACACCGCTGTAGCCCCTGTATCGCCTTATTTTCAAGCACCCCAAAGTATCTGCCATCAAACAGGTAAACTGCCTGTATGAGCCTGATACAAAGTTCCGACTAGATTTACACAATATACGAATTCTTTGACGTTGCTGTACTATAACTCTGATTTCAAAAAGATACCAGTAGCTAAACTATACAAATCTTTTATAGATTGTTTGGTGGTTGTGCTTTATATCGCATTTAAAAAGAGGGTTTCTTCTATGTAAATGTATTCCTTATAAACTACATATTTTTATTCTTTATCAAATGCTGCTATCTCAACTTACAGCAACAAAAATACTACTCATAACGATTAACAAAAATATCAAAACAAGTAATTTTACATATCAATTCATCTGAAATATGGATAAATAAATTCATATTACTTTGGAAAAGCAAACTCAAATCAAATGACTTTAAGAAGAACTTTAGAATTGTCACTCACTAAGAGTGACAGAAAGAAAAGATTTTATGATTACAATTTCATTCTTTTACAATTTCTAGGAATTTTGCCCTGAAAATAGGCATTTCAAAAAAAGAGCAAAGCCACATAGAGTTTTTAGTGACTTTTTGTTACTTACTTTTCATTACTAAGGTAATACCCTAAAAATACCATGTCACTTATAAAAAATTTTAAAAAGTAAATATGGAACTAAAAATTTTCACCTTACAATAAAAACTCAAACCAAAAATACAAATCTTACTCAATGCAAAAGATAATCTCTTTATTTTTGTCCTTATACTTTAAAGTTACTGAAACAATCAATAAATATATTATTTTTGTAACACATACAATACAGATGAAATTAAGGAAAGAATTTCTTGAAACGATTTACTCAAAACTGAAATTAAAAGGTTAAGGTTAAAACAATAAATTTTTATATCAAGAGGATATTTTCTATTTATTAAAATAGCAAATTCATATGAAATCAATTCCTAGCTTTTGTCAATACAATTTTCTCTATTATAACAATTTGCAGTTCATGTTAAATCAATAGTTGGTTTTCTCAAATCGATTATATATTATCAAGACACTACTATTGAATATTGAATCAATGCTTGTTCATATTAAAATAAAAGTTGATTTTCTCAAATTGATAGTTGGTTATATTCAATCGACAGTTGCACTAGTCAAAATGGTAGTTACATACATCAAAACACTAATTGCACAAGTTGAAACGATGGTTGATTTTCTTAAATCGATGCTTGCATAAGTCAACATGATAGTTGGTTTTCTTAAATCGATGCTTGCATAAGTCAACATGATAGTTGATTTTCTTAAATCAATGCTTGCATAAGTCAACATGATAGTTGGTTTTCTTAAATCAACGGTTGCATACATCAAGATGATAGTTGCACAAGTTAAACCAACCATCAGTTTACATTAAAACGATTTATAACATGTATCAAAGTGATTACAAGTTTCTATTGAAACGATTTTAACAAACCTTAGCTACATTAAAAAAAGTACCTGATAATCTAATATTAAGCACTCTATGTCAATATCACAACAAAATTATATTTGTTAAAACAAGTAAAAATATATCAAATCAATAAATCAATTCCAGTTTATCTTACAATAGGTTAGATACTTAAATCAATACTACAACTCAAATCGACATACCCCATTTGTAACTGGATAAAGAACTGTAAGCCAGTACTAAAAACTCAATATTTTCTATAAAAACTCAAAATACCATGAAAGGCTATCTTACCAAAAATCTTCCATACAAAACAGGCACTGTCATACACTTTATTTATAAATCAAACAGCCTATTTTTGATATATTGGGAAAAATCAAAGAAAACGCAGGAAATAAGCCCTATACACTATCAGTCTTAATAAAATAAAAAGTACCTGAGAAAAAAGAGAGTACACTCAGTGTACCCCAAAATACAACTTAATTCTTATGCTTATTTTTTAGCCAATCAAAAAATCCTGCCACCCCATTTTTAACAGCTTCACTATTTAAAAAATTCTCATTCATATTGCTTAAAACCCCAAAATACTCCTCTAAGGCTTTATAATAATCTGACTTATCTTCTTGTGTCCTCAATACCCCAATAAATATGTAATTATTTAAAACCTTGCTATATCCACAATGAAAATCAAGCTGAGATAAAATATCCATACCTATTAGTATATTATTCTCTCTATTATAACTTACCATTACACTTCCAACATCAGATAAAATATAATCATTTATAGAAAAATAAGGTACATTATGCTGAAAATTTACAGCATTACACTTTAAAAAATCTCCATTATCAAATAACTCTTTCTCTCTG
>CAJUDQ010000018.1 GCA_910585215.1 uncultured Lachnospiraceae bacterium
ATGTATCAAAACAGCGGAAAATATCGACAGAATATTGTCAAAAAATAAAAGTGTCTTTTGTGACAGGTCGGCGAATGCAGTTTATAACAGGATATTCTGCCACAATTTATATCTGCTGGCACAATGCAGTCTTTTGGAAAAAAATTATGAAAATGCCTGCTTTTATTCAGAATGTTTAATGGAAGAAGACTTTACAGCAGTACAGGTATATGTGATTTATTTAAAAGCCTGTTTTTTTCTCTATAAATTAGATAAGGTAAAACAAACCTACCAAAAAATAAGTTTTCTTTTTGACGGGTGGGAAGTTCCATACTATGCGGCGCAGGCAGTATTACGGCAGAAAATATTCTGGAATGATATACATATAAGGAATATACAATATGAGGAAGCAAAGAGGATTCTTTGGACGGCCGACAGAAACAAGTTTCAAAGTGGTGGTATGACGGATACTGACAGCAAAGATTTAGAAATAAGAATAGTACTGCTAAAAAACCTTATTCAATCAGGACTTTCCGATTCAGAAGAAGAACGGGAGAGATTTTATAAGGAGGCATTAAAGATTTTTGAGAATCAAAAAGAAACAAGCTGGAATCATATAGGGGACCAAAAATTTTTTTATAGTAAAGAGGAAGCAGGCCGGAGAGATATGGAAACAGCACTTATGCTAGCGCAGTTTGCAATCGAAAGAAATAAAAGCAGCGAGGCGTATGGGATTTTAAAGAATTATCAAGAAGAACAAAAGGAGCCTCTGTTCTGGTACGATTTTGCAATCTGTCTGGAAATGGCGGGAGAAGAGGAAGCGGCGTTGCGGATATATCAGAAAATATGGAAAGAATATGGAGTATACGCAGATATTTGTATCAGAATTTCCAAGTATTATCAAAAGCGTTATTTTTTACATACCTTTTCTCTGGAGGATAAAAATACTGCGCTTGAATATTTGCAGAAGCAGAAAGAAAATGAAGACATTCCACCGTATTTTGAACTGGCAGAATATTATTACCAGCTTGCGGAATATGACAATGCAATAGAAGTCTATCTGAAAAATCAAGAAAAAGTGCCTGATTTTTATTGTCAAAGGGGATATGAATTGATGGGAAACTGTTTTTGGCGCATTTACCGTTTGGAAACTGCAAAAAAATATTTTGCGGCATCCTTTGTATGTGGACCGGAAAGTGCGCAGATGTACTTTGAAACTGCGGAGGTGTGGAAGGAGTGTAGGGAATATAAAAATGCGATTTGGTGGCATCAAAAAGCGGTGCAGAAATTCGGGGAAGTTTATGACAGAGGGTATGAGGCAATAGGTGATTTGTATTTGCAGCTTGAGGAACCGAAAAAGGCACTGGCATATTATCATATGCAGTGGGTATTTGCCTGCGATAAAGCAGAAGCAGACAGAGAACGGGGAGAATGGCTGAAAATGAGATATTATAAGAGAATGATGTATTTTTATCTGACAGAAGGTCAGGAGGAGACAGCTTTTGAATGGGCAGAGCAGGGAATACAGGAGCTTTCCGTGGCTTCATGCAGAGTAAAACTGTGTATGTTTTATGCGGAGGTGCTTATGTGTAAAGGTGTAGAGTCTGCATTGACGGTAATCGAAAAGTGTATGGAGAATAGCAGGGAAAAATTGAAAATGGAAAAAAATTATGAGCTTCTTCTTGAGATGAAGGCACAGCTTCTTTCGTATTATTTTCTGGCAGGAAAAAGAAAAGAGCTTGCAAAAACTGCAGAGGAATTTAGAAATATTTTTTTGACTGCTTATCCGAAGACAAAACTTGAAGATTATGCAGAGATAAAACGGGAAGGTCCAAAAAGATATGGGAAAATCGGATGGTATTATCTGGCGGCTGGAAAAGAGGAGTTTGCCAGAGAGTGTTTTCAGAAACAGTGGGCTATGAAGCCGTGTATTGGATGCAGGTCGAGAAGCGGATGTTATCGAGGGTATGTGAATATTGCAAGGTATTATGAAACAGTAAAAGAATATAACAGGGCAATTTATTTTTATAAGGAATTGCTTTCACAGCGGCATCTTCCAAATCATGCAGAAGCAAAGGCGGCGCTTCAAAGGCTGCAGAGAATACCAAAGTCAGAAAGAGGAGAAGAGTTTCGAAGGTGGTAGCTGCAGGAGAAACTATAGATATCTCAAAATAATTGGATAAAAACAACAGGTACAGGTATTGAGTATTCTTGTCAGTACCTGTGCCTGTTTGAAATTTTTTGTTTGTATTTTATTTATTCCACCAGCCCCAATGTATTAATCAGCAGCACCCATGCCATTCCATAATAAGTAATTACCGCCACCAAATCATTCATTGTAGTAATTAACGGACCAGAAGCCACTGCAGGGTCCATGCCAAGCTTTTTTAATCCAATCGGAATAATTGTTCCCATAAAGCTTGAAATTCCCATAGCTACCATAAGCGCCAGTCCAATACACCCTGAAACCGAAAATGCAAATAAAGCAGACTGCGCTTTAAAAAAGAAGATAAATCCTCCAATACACAAAAATGTTAACATACCCAAAAGAAAACCGTTGGAAAGGCCAATACGTACTTCCTTAAATATAAGATGCCGTTTATCTTCTGCCTTTACTCCTTCATCAGCCAGCACCCGAATCGTAACACCCAGAGACTGTGTGCCGACATTGCCCGACATTCCAAGAATCAGAGACTGAAAAGATACTACAAGAGTAAGCTGTGCAATCACAGGCTCAAACAGCCCCACTACAGAGGAAACGCCAAGCGCCAGAAAAAGAAGAATAATCAGCCACGGCATTCTTTTTTTAATGCTTTCCTTTAACGGTTCATGCAAATCCTCTTCTTCACTAAGACCGGCAAGCTTTGCATAATCTTCACTCATCTCTTCATCAACTACCTCTACAATATCCTGAGAGGTAATAATTCCCAGAAGCTTTTTGTTTCTGTCAAGCACAGGTATGGAGTCTTCGGAATAATCCTTCAGATATTCAATACAGTCCTCAATTTCCTCATCTGCATAGACATAAGGATAAGAGGTGGTCACAAGAGATTCCAGTTCTACATAGTCTCTTGCAATAATTAAAGTATGCAGTCCGATAGCGCCATAGAAGATTTCTTCCTCATCCACCACATACAGAGTGGAAATATTATCATTTTTTGCCGCCTGTGACACCAGTTCCTTCATTGCCTGTCGGATACTTAAAGATTTATTGATGACAATAAAATTTGTTGTCATATGGCTGCCGATTTCTTCTTCGGAAAAGGATTGAATTAAGTCAATATCAACTTTTGCCTCGGGGTCCATAAGCTCGATGATTTCTTCCCTATGGTCGTCTTCCAGCTCCTCTAAAACGTCAATTGCATCATCAGAGTCCATAGATTCAATAATATCAGCGGCCCGTTCATTATCCAGCTCCTCTAAATATTTTCCGACATCTTCTTCCAGATATGCAAAAATTTCGGAAGTTCTGTCAAGACCAAGGATACTGTACAGACTTTTTCGCTCCTCAGCAGTCAATACGTCGAAAACATCGGCAATATCATTGTCATGATAGTCATTTAACTGGATTCTTTTTTCATGCACAGATAGGCTACTTCGTATGAGGGAAACTATCTGTTCTGTGTTGTTTTTTAAAATAATATCATCTGTTTTTTCTTCCATACGAATAATCCTGCCTTTCTCTGTAAATAGTATTAAATATAGTATAACAGATGTTTATAAAGTTTGTCACTAAAAATCTGAAAAACTGTAATTTTATTATACTATATGCTATATATAATTCTGCTGAGAAATAGCGCATTTCAACGATGAAAATGCAAAAGCCGGAGAAAAGGAAGTATGTTCACAAAAACTTCACAAAAATTATTAGCACTCACTATTGACGAGTGCTAACAATGGCGCTATAATACACTCAGAACAAAGGAAAGGGGCATAAAACAGAAAGCTCCCAACGCTCCGGGTTCACGACACAATAAAATATAGTTGTTCAGATGTGAAATACAAACATCTGAAAAGAAATGGAGGAATGACTTATGTTAGTACCTAGTTTATTTGGAGAGCACTTATTGGATGATTTCTTTGATATACCAAGTTTTCCAAGAGTCAGTGGATTTGGAAATAATAACCAGCATGTTATGAGTACAGATGTAAAAGAGAAAACCGGTGGATATGAAATATCCATAAATCTTCCTGGCTTTAAGAAAGAGGATGTAAAGGCTGAGCTGAAGGACGGCTGTCTTACAATTCATGCTTCAACCAGCAGTTCTAATGATACAAAGGACGATGACGGAAAATATATCCGAAGAGAGCGTTACAGCGGGTCTTGCAGCAGAAGTTTTTATGTGGGTGAACAGATAACCGATAAGGATATCAAGGCAAGATTTGAAGATGGTGTTTTGAAAATAGAGATACCAAAATATGAGGAAAAACCTGCAGTAGAAGAGAAACATTATATTGCAATTGAGGGATAAAAAAATAACTGCCGCATTAAGGAAAAGAACCGGTACTTAATGCGGCGGTTCTTTTTTTCGGCTGACTGGGAAATAAGTTTCTAGTTTATATGATTTGCTGAATTGAAATTATTGGATTTTTTGTTTATAATTAGTATGAAAAGTCATTTGTTTTATAATAATAAAAAATTGTGAAAAAACGAAAAGAAAGGCGTGTATTATGAGAAATCAAAGAATCCGTGAACTGAGAAGCTTAATGAAGGAGAGGGGAATCGATATTTATATTATTCCAACTTCTGATTATCATCAGTCTGAGTATATCAGCGATTATTTTAAAGTCAGACAGTTTATCACCGGTTTTACCGGTTCAGCAGGGACCGCAGTTGTTACTATGGAAGAAGCATGTCTGTGGACAGATGGAAGGTATTATATTCAGGCAGAAAAAGAACTTCAGGGCTGTGAATTTAAGCTTTACAAAATGGGTATGGATAAAGTGCCGACTGTCAGAGAATACATGAAAGAGTATATTAGCAGGCATACAGAGAAATATAACAAATGTATTGAGAACGATGTTATAAACAATGTTGAGAATCATACCGGACAGAGCAGTTCTCCAAAAATTTGCATAGGTTTTGACGGACAGGTTTTGTGTGCAAGAGATGGCGTAGATTATGAACGGCTGGCTGAGGAAAATCATGCATGTATTTACTGTGAAGAAGATTTAATCGATACACTGTGGGATAACCGGCCTCCATTTCCGACCAGTCAGGCCTATGTTTTAGAAGAACAATATTCAGGAAAAAGTACTGCGGATAAACTGCGTGAAGTCAGAGAACACATGAACAAACAAAAGGCGGATATTCATGTACTCTCTGATGTATGTGATATCGCATGGCTTTTAAATATACGAGGCGATGATATACGTCATGTTCCGGTGATTCTTTCCTGTCTGCTTATGGATATGGACAAGTGCTGCTGGTATGTCAAAAAAGAAAATCTGAATCAGAAGGTTTTAGAGTATCTTTCTGATAATCATATTGAAGTCAGAGAATATAACTGTATTTATCAGGACCTTCACAAAATCAAAGGGAAAAAGCTTCTTGCAGACCTTGGAAGGATAAATTACAGAATGAAGAGTTCCATAAATACAGAGCTTATAGATGCTGTGAATCCGGAACAGCTTCTAAAAGCAGTAAAAAACCCGACGGAAGTTGAAAACATTAAAGCTGCTCATATTAAGGATGGCGTGGCGGTTACAAAGTTTATGTACTGGCTGAAACATACAATAGGCACTCAAACAATTACGGAAATGGACGCGGCAAAAAAAATAAATCAGTTAAGGTCAGAGCAGGAGCATTATATAGATATCAGTTTTGATACCATAGCTGCTTATGGCGAAAATGCTGCTATGATGCACTATGAGGCGGATGAATCCTGCAATGCGATATTAGAACCAAAGGGCTTTCTTCTGGTGGATTCCGGCGGACATTATCTGGAGGGTTCTACAGATATTACCAGGACTTTTGCACTTGGAGAACTGAGTAAAGAGGAACAAAAAATGTTTACTGCTGTAGTCAGAAGCAATCTGAACCTTGCAGCTGCAAAATTTTTATATGGATGTACAGGAGAAAATCTTGATATTCTTGCAAGAGAGCCATTGTGGGAGCTTGGAGTTGATTATCGCTGTGGAACCGGACATGGAAACGGATATCTTCTAAATGTTCATGAAGGGCCAAATTCTTTCCGGTGGCGTATACAGGAAAATATTCCAAGGGCAGCAGTATTTGAAGAAGGCATGATTACCACAGACGAACCGGGAGTATATGAGGAAGGAAAGTATGGAATACGAATTGAAAATGAACTGTTGTGCAAAAAAGGAATAAAAAATGACTATGGACAATTTATGGAGTTCGAAACCATTACCTATGCACCGATAGATTTAGATGCCATCAATGTTGAAGAAATGACTTTAAAAGAAAAAAATAGTTTAAATGACTATCATAAAAAGGTATATGAGACAATTTCACCATATCTTTCAGAAGATGAAAGGGAATGGTTAAAAGATATCACAAGAAAAGTATGATATAAGGAAAGGATGCTACAAGGAAAGGATAATACATGAAATATAATAATTTTTCTTAAGGCTGTATGTATAGAAACCTTTATTTTACAGATAATACTATAAAAGTCAATAATTGAAAAACACAATAAACATAAAATGGAGGTTTGAAGCAAATGAAAGCAACAGGAATTGTAAGAAGAATTGATGACTTGGGAAGGGTAGTTGTTCCAAAGGAGATAAGAAAGACTTTGAAAATCAGGGAAGGCGACCCGGTGGAAATATTTACAGACAATCAGGGACAGATTATACTTAAAAAATATTCTCCAATTGGCGAAATGGGAGACTTTGCAAGAGATTACGCAGAAGCAATGTCGCAAATCGCCGGCCATACGGTAATTGTTACAGACAGAGAAAGGGTAATTGCGGCAGCAGGAAGTATGAAAAAGCAATATCAGGATAAGACTATAAGCAGAGAGCTTGAGGAAATTATGGAAAACAGAACTGCAGTAAACAGTGCAAAGACAAGAAAGATTATAAGTGTAACTGAGGGAGAGACACCGTCAGAGGTGCAGCAGATTATTTATCCGATTTTGTGTGAAAGTGATGTCGTAGGCTCTGTTGTGATGTTTGGAAAAGAAAAAGGCAGAGAATTAAGCGAAACCGAAAATAAAATCGCAGGAGTTGCCGCGACCTTTTTGGGCAGACAGATGGAGGGTTAAGTCCATATATTTTCAAAAATTTCAATAATATATGGAAAATTCCTTGACAAATCGACAGAAACCATATATAAATATGTTTATGGGTATAGCAAGTCAAGAAAGAAACCCGAAAACAGCCTGCAAAATACAGAGCAGGAATGATACGAATAATACATTAGAGGAGGATTTATTCATGAACAAGGCTGAATTAGTAGCGGCTATTGCTGACAAAACTGAATTATCAAAGAAGGACTCTGAAAAGGCTTTAAAGGCTTTTATTGATGTTGTGACAGAGGAATTAAAGAAGGGTGAGAAGGTACAGCTTGTTGGCTTTGGAACATTTGAAACTTCTGAGAGAGCAGCAAGAGAGGGAAGAAACCCGCAGACAGGAAAGACAATGAAAATTCCTGCTTCCACAGCACCTAGATTCAAGGCTGGAAAGGCTTTAAAGGACGCTGTAAACTAAACTTTGTATAACAGTATAACAGTAGGTTATAAAGGAAAAGCAAGTAAAGAGAAACTGACGGTCTGACTGGTCAGTTTCTTTTTCTTCTTTGCGTAAGAAATTACAGGAGGCATTTATGAGATTAGACAAATATTTAAAGGTTTCAAGATTAATCAAAAGAAGAACCGTAGCAAACGAAGCATGCGATGCGGGCAGAGTATTTATCAATGACAAACAGGCAAAGGCAGGTACTGAAGTAAAGCCAGGGGATATTATAGAAATCCGGTTTGGTTCAAAAAATGTGAGAGTAGAGGTGACATCTGTTCAGGAAACTGTAAAAAAAGAAGAAGCAAAAGAAATGTATAAAGATTTGTAATAAAACGGGCAGAAAAAAAATATGATAGTATTAACCGTATGAGATAAGGATTCGTATCAGGTATGGAAGAAAATCATTTTACCGGAAGTCATAAAATGCAGATGATAAACAGAAAGGAATGTTTTCTGACCGGAGTAAAAGATGTTATCTCTTTTGATACAGAGGTAATTCTGCTGGAAACAGATATGGGTATGCTTACAATCAATGGAAAGGAGCTTCATATAAAAAGACTGACGCTGGAGAAAAAGGAAACGGACATTGAGGGATTGATTGATTCCTTTACCTATTCTGATTATAATAAATATAAAAAGAGCAAAGAACCGTTTCTTGGAAGGCTGTTTAAATAAATATGAGCGAATTTATACGGGAAGAAGTCAGCATATTCATAGAAGCCGCGTGGCAGGGAATGCTCATTGCAGTTTGTTATGATGTCTTGAGAGTATTGAGAAGGGTCATAAAACATAAAGATATGATTGTCAATCTCGAAGATTATATTTTCTGGGTGATTGTCGGAATAGCAGTATTTTCCATGATTTTTCAGAACAATGACGGAGTGGTGAGAGGTTATATTTTTCTGGCCCTCCTGACAGGTGCTTATACTTACCATAAAAGCGTAAGTTCATTTCTGGTCAGATACATATCAAAAATATTGAACGTTGTTATTACTTTACTATTGAAAAAACCGCTGAAATGGACTAAAATAATAATGAAAAGAGTTTTCAGGCTCCTGACAAAGCCGTTTAAAGCTCTTGCTTCACTGATAAAACGAAAAGTGAAAAATGAAAAAAAACATAAAGCAGAACATAAAAAGCAGAATGAAAAAAACAACCAGCCCAAGGCTGATTGTCATGCAGAGGTGAAGAAACATGGAAAGCATAATGACAAGAAAAAGAAAAAAAGGAAAGCTGGTGACGCTGGGGATTAGTTTAATTGTTATGTTCTTCGCTGCGATTATGTGGGGACAGATAAAAGAGTCAAAGTCGGAGCTGAAAGAATTGAAGAGACAGGAAGAGAAGCTTCAAACAGAAATGGAAGTTGTGCAGAAAGAAGCAGAGGAACTTGAGGAGCGCAGAGTGTATGTACAGACGAAAAAATATGTGGAAGAGATTGCAAAGAAGATAGGATTTGTATATCCTGACGAAATTGTTTATAAACCTCAAAATTAACAGGTAGTGCGTCGATTCGATTTTCAACTTTATAAAACGGTGATTTCAAAGAATTTTGTCAGAAAGTTTTTTGAAATCACTTTTTTTTTTGACAAAATTCTCAAAAATAAATGTTTATACTTCACATCACAAAACAGGCAGGGCCCGCCGGTTTGAAATTATTTAATTTAGCTGAACAATCAGCAGCTGGCTGATTGCGCGATAGGAGGTATTTTTTATGAAAACAAAATTGGCAAAATCACTGTTGGCAGGAGGAATCGGCTCGGCATTGTCAGGTATTGGGCTGTATGGTATGAATCCAATCGGAATGGCGGCATATTCCGCAATTCAGGGGAGCAGTCTGATGGCGGTGCCATCTGTTCCATTATTTCTTTTGGTTGTCTATTTCTGTTATGGTTTATTGGATACATTTAAATATGCCATTGTTATGTTTCTGTCTGCCACATTTATTGTATCCATGAAATATATGGGCGAAAATAAGCGCAAGGTAAATGTATACATATCTGCAATGGCAGCAGCTTTTACCTTTGGTCTTATGGAATGTACTGATGTATTTGTACTGAGAAGCGAAGCAGTCAATTATTCCATGGTAGGTCTTGCAACGATACTGGTGTTTTCTCTGACTGTTGTATTTGGAAAATTGATTGAAATACTGCTTGGAGAGGACCGCATCCGATATGACAACAAGGCAAGACGAAAGGAGGATGAAAGAGACCGAACGGAAAAGCTGGCAGGAAATTATGAAGAAAAGCTTCGCATGATGGCGGAATCTTTTGAGAAAATGTCAAAAAGTATAGATGGTTTTGGGAGGGGGGAGCGCAGCGAGAAAAATTTGAATGGAGAGCTGGATATTATGAATGAGATATGGCGCAGAAGACTAGAGGACAGTCGAAACGCCGTAGCGCTGCAACTGAAGGAAATGTCGGGAATTTTAAAGGATGTGACCTCGGATTCCTATGTATTTGTAAATCTTTCAGAGGAGAAAGAGGAGGAGCTTCGAAGGGAGCTTCGGGCAAAGGGAATCCTTATGAAAAATATTGTGATTTTAAATAACAGACGGGGGATTGATGAGGTAAATATTATATTAAAAGCGGGAAAAAAGACACTTCCGCTGAAAGAAGTGGGGGAAATTATCAGTGATGTGCTGGAAAAGGATGTTGGATTTAAAAAGAACCCCTACGCGTTTGTCAATAAGGAGTATACGACCTATACCTTTGTGGAGGAGCCAAATTTTTTTATCATACACGGAGCTGCCAAGCGCTCAAAAGACCAGCAGACAGTTTCGGGAGACAATTTTACCTGCATGGAGCTGGACTCCGGACAGACGCTTTTAAGCGTCTCCGATGGAATGGGGCATGGCATGCAGGCATGCAAAGAAAGCGAGGTAGTGGTGGAGCTTTTGGAGGAAATGATGAAGGGCGGATTCAGTGAGGAGGCCTCTATTCGTCTAATAAACAGTATATTAATGATAGATTCAGATATTATGAATCCTACGGCGCTGGATATGGGGATTATTGATATGTATTCCGGAGTTTGTGATTTTATGAAGCTTGGAGCAGCCTCTACCTTTGTCAAGAGAGGGAGGTGGGTGGAGGCGATAAAATCCACCTCCCTTCCGATAGGAAGTACAGGTTGTGCAGACATTGAAACGGCATCCAAAAAATTATATGACGGAGATTTTGTGATTATGATGTCAGATGGCATTATGGAATCCATTCAGGAGGAAGATAAAGAAAAGACGATTGGGGAGATTATTCTTGAAATTAAGGAGGGCAAACCGGAGGAAATGGCAAGAGAAATTCTGAAAAAAGCACTGGCACATTCGGACAAGGAGAAGGATGACGATATGACAGTACTGGTAACAGGAATATGGGATAAATGTGCTTGATATTCTATTCAATTTATGTTAAATATATAAGATAGAATCAAATACAGATAAAATCAGATGAAAATAATAACAGACAAAAAGTAATCACACAAAATAGTATACGAAAATAATCTATGCAAGCAATCGACGAAAAATGGAACAGGAATGGAGAGTAGAATGACGCATACAATCGAAAAAACAGTAGAAAATTACATGGAAGCCTGCCATATGCTTGACGGGGTACAGAATATAGTAGCAGGTGTATCAGGCGGACCAGATTCTATGTGTATGCTGCATATTCTGTACAGGTTCAGAGAAAGGTATCGTTACAGGTTGACGGTTGTTCATGTACATCACGGGATAAGGGGACAGGCAGCCGATGAAGATATGGAATATGTCAAACAGTGCTGCGGGAAATGGGGGATAGAAATTCGGCTGTTCTGTTACAAAGTGGAAGAACAGGCAATAAAATGGCATATGTCCACGGAGGAGGCAGGAAGAAAACTAAGATATGACTGTTTTTCAGAGGTATTGGAAAATCTGGGAGGAGGAAAAATTGCAGTTGCCCATAACAGTGAGGACAGCAGCGAAACATTTCTTTTAAATCTGTTTCGGGGAACTGGAATTGCAGGCCTGACTGGAATACGGCCAGTCAGGCAGAATGTGATTCGCCCCGTTTTATGTCTGAAAAGAGCACAGATACAGGAATATTTAAGGGAAAATGGAATAGATTATAGAACAGATGCAACAAATAGCGAGGACTTATATACAAGAAATAAGATTCGAAATCGGGTGATGCCTTATATATATGAAACTATTAATGCAAAGGCATCCGAGCATATCAATCAGACGGCGCATGCGCTGGACGAAATCTGTGAATATATGGAGAAGCAGGCAGATATGGCATATCAGATATCTGTATGCCAGAGACAGGAGTTCTATGTTGTGGATATTGCGAAAATAATGCAATATGACAGAGTTTTGCAGAAAATGGCATACAGAAAGGTCATTTTGGCACTTGTCGGAAAGCTGAAGGATATCACGTCAGTGCATGTGGATATGATAATGGAGCTTATGACAGGAGAGACAGGAAAAAAAATATGCCTTCCCTATCATATCATATGTGAAAAGCAGTATGACAAAGTATTGATTTATCGTTTTCAGAAATGTGAGCCCCCTGCTTTTTTCTGTGTGGAATATGATATGAAAGGGTTTGAAGGGGAGAAAATAGAAGTATTGCCGGCACAAAAAGGGGCAATTCGGATAAAACTGGTAAAAAATGTCAGAAGAAATATGAAAATTCAAGAAAAAATGTATACGAAATGGCTGAATTATGATATACTAAAAAACGGCTTTCAGATACGGACCCGCAGACCTGGCGATTATATTGTGATTAATCGTCAGGGAGGGAAAAAAAAATTAAAAGATTATTTTATCAATCTGAAAATACCACGGGAGGAAAGAGAACATATCCTTTTGCTTGCAAAGGGAAGTGAAATTTTTTGGATAATTGGGTACAGAGTAAGTGAAGACTGCAGAATTTCTGAAAATACAGAGAATATATTGGAAATAGAATATCTTGAAAGAACGGAAGATATCGGGCATACAACAGAGAACCCCAATGTATTAATCAGTGAGGAGGTATAGGTTTTGGATAAGAGAAAAGCAGGCGGAATAGGATTTTATGTGGCATTTGTACTGGTGATAATAGCAGTTTATATGCTGTTTCGAGTGGCAAATACAACAAACAGTGAGTATAATCTGGCAAATTTCAAACAGGATTTGGCGGATGATAAGGTGAAGGAATGCACGATTGTGCAAAATAAAGAAGTTCCAACAGGATATGTTCAGGTTCGGTTTGAAAGCGGCGCTTACAAAAAATTTTATGTTTCTGATGTGAATGAAGTAATCAGTTGCGCAGAAGCTGCCGATATAAAATATACCATGGATGATGTACAGAGGGATAGTCTGTTTCTTACTACAATACTGCCACTTCTTGTGATTGTGGTGCTTGTATTTGTGGTAATCAGTATGCTGAATCCGAACACGGGTGGCGGAAACAACAATTCAAAAATGATGAATTTCGGAAAAAGCCGTGCAAAAATGATAAGTCCGGATGCAAAAAAGTATACGTTTCAGAATGTGGCCGGTCTTCGGGAGGAAAAGGATGAACTGGAGGAAATTGTAGATTTTTTGAAGTTTCCTTCAAAATATATTGATGTAGGTGCAAGGATTCCAAAAGGAGTGATTCTTGTAGGCCCTCCAGGAACCGGAAAAACTCTTTTGGCAAAGGCGATTGCAGGGGAAGCGGGCGTTCCGTTTTTCAGTATTTCCGGTTCGGATTTTGTGGAAATGTTTGTCGGAGTCGGCGCATCCAGAGTAAGAGATTTATTTGAGGAGGCAAAAAAGAATTCGCCGTGTATTGTATTTATTGATGAAATTGATGCCGTGGCAAGAAGAAGAGGAACCGGCATGGGCGGCGGCCATGATGAGAGAGAACAGACTTTAAATCAGCTTCTTGTAGAAATGGACGGTTTTGGTGTCAATGAAGGTATTATTGTAATGGCAGCTACAAACCGTGTGGATATTCTTGACCCGGCGATATTACGACCAGGCCGGTTTGACCGCAAAATTTATGTAGGCAGACCGGATGTAAAGGGCAGAGAGGAAATACTCGAGGTCCATGCAAAGAACAAGCCGTTGGGAGAAGATGTGGATTTGGAGAGAGTGGCTCAGACCACGGCGGGCTTTGCGGGAGCAGATTTGGAAAATCTGCTGAATGAGGCAGCTATTCAGGCGGCAAAGCATGACAGAAAGTTTATTATGCAGCAGGATATTGATAAATCCTTTATTAAAGTAGGCATTGGAACAGAGAAGAAGAGCAGAATTATTTCGGATAAGGAAAAGAGAGTGACAGCCTTTCATGAGGCGGGACATGCGATTCTTTTCCATGTGCTTCCGGATGTAGGACCGGTACATACCGTATCTATTATTCCTACAGGAAACGGAGCTGCAGGTTATACCATGCCGTTGCCGGAAAAGGATGAAATGTTTAATACAAAGGGAAAAATGATTCAGAGTATTATGGTAAGCCTTGGCGGAAGAATTGCAGAGGAGCTTACTTTTGAAGATATTACAACAGGGGCTTCGCAGGATATCAAGCAGGCGACAAATTATGCAAAGGCAATGGTGACAAAGTTCGGTATGTCTGAAGAACTTGGTCTGATTGCATATGGAAATGATGAGGAGGAGGTGTTTATCGGGAGAGATTTGGCCCATGGAAGAAGCTATGCGGAAGAGACGGCTTCAAAGATTGACAATGAGGTCAGACGTATTGTAGATGAATGTTATAAAAATGCCAGAACAATTATTGATGAGCACAGGGATGTTCTGGAAAAATGTGCAGAATTATTGATTGAAAAAGAAAAAATAACACAGGAAGAGTTTGAAACCTTATTTCAGGAAAAAGGTGAAGCTGTTACAGAGTAGCTAGAAGAATTCCTGTCAGTTTCTGTTTTGGAAAATATGAATAAAAAGCAGATGTTTTAGGATTGTTATTTGTGTGATTTGTGGCAGAAAAGGTAAAATGCACAAAAATAAATTTGAAAAAAATCAATGTTTGTGCACACTTTTTTGAGAAAGGCTGGTATATTATATATTGTAAAACCCCCCAATACATTATATGTTACACCCCATAAAAACAAAATAACTTCTCCTGAAACGGACAGCGCAGGCTGTCCGTTTTGTTTCAACAATTAACTTTTTGTTAGTTGCATAATTTGAATAATCAATTTCATGTGATTCACGATTCATTTTATGAATTGCTCAATACCATACGATTGAAAGGAAAATGAGAATGATACAGTTAAATAATCTTAGTGAGACAAGTAAAAAAATATTATATATTCAAAATATGAGAGCATTGCTGCGGAAAGAATCATTTTTCAGCGACGGAACAGACCAGTATCTATCTCCGTCAGAACCAAATGCCGGAGATGAAGTGAAAATTCGTTTCAGAACGGCACAGGCAAATGCAGATTGTGTGTATCTGTGTATCGGTGGAGAACGGATTAATATGACACTGATGAAAAGAACAGAAATGTTTGATTATTATGAGGCGGTGTATCGCCTTGGAGAACAGGCAGTTCAGTATTATTTTGAGATAATAAATAAATTTGAGTATTGCTATTATAGCAAGCTTGGCACATCGAATGAGCCCCGCATGGATTATCAGTTTTCTTTGATTCCGGGATTTTCCACTCCTGACTGGGCAAAGGGTGCTGTCATGTATCAAATTTATACAGACCGTTTTTATAATGGTGATAAAACAAACGATGTACTTACAAATGAGTATGTATATATTGAGGGATATACAGAAAAAGTAGAGGACTGGTATAAATATCCTGCAGCCATGGGTGTGCGGGAATTTTATGGTGGTGACCTTCAGGGCGTGCTGGATAAAATGGATTATCTCGAAAAGCTCGGGATTCAGGTGATTTACTTTAATCCTCTGTTTGTGTCGCCGTCCAATCACAAATATGACATACAGGATTATGACAATATTGACCCACATATTGGAAAAATTGTAGATGATGAGGGAGAAGTGCTTCCTGCTGGAGAAAAGTCCAATACGAAGGCACAAAAGTATATTTCCAGAGTAACCAAGAAAGTGAATCTTGATGCCAGCAATGAACTTTTTGCACATCTGGTGGAGGAGGCACATAAAAGAGGAATCAGGGTAATTATAGATGGTGTGTTTAATCACTGCGGTTCTTTCAATAAATGGCTGGACAGGGAAGAAATTTATCAGGGCAGAGAGGATTATGCCGATGGGGCATATATTTCCAAGGAGAGTCCTTATCATAATTTTTTCACCTTTTTTGATGATTCGGAGGAAAAATGGCCACATAATGGGGAGTATGACGGCTGGTGGGGATTTGATACACTGCCAAAGTTGAATTATGAAGGCTCCAAGGAGCTGGAGGAATATATTCTCGGAATTGGAAGGAAGTGGGTATCTCCTCCATATAATGCCGACGGCTGGCGTCTTGACGTGGCAGC
Source organism: uncultured Lachnospiraceae bacterium (assembly GCA_910585215.1). Taxonomy (GTDB): domain Bacteria; phylum Bacillota; class Clostridia; order Lachnospirales; family Lachnospiraceae; genus CAG-303. Next base: position 16,106 of record CAJUDQ010000018.1, read on the forward strand.
AGACCTTGGACATTCGCAGGAATATAATCATGAATTCTGGAAAAAGTTTCGAAAGGCAGTCAAAGAGGCAAATCCAGAAGCGATTATACTGGCAGAGCATTATGGAGACCCTTCTTCGTGGCTTCAGGGAGACCAGTGGGATACTGTAATGAACTATGATGCATTTATGGACCCTGTCACATGGTTTTTGACAGGAATCGAAAAACACAGCGATGAAAAAAATGAAAGTCTTATGGGAAATTCCACATGGTTTTTTGAAACAATGAAATATAATATGGCAAAATTTCATCATCAATCGTTGATGGTAGCTATGAATGAGCTGTCCAATCATGACCATTCCAGATTTTTGACAAGAACAAACGGAATGACAGGCAGAACCTCGTCTATGGGACCGGAAATGGCAAATCATGGAGTCAGCAAAGCGGTAATGAAAGCAGCAGTAGTTATGCAGATGACATGGCCGGGAGCCCCTACGCTTTATTATGGCGACGAGGCTGGACTGTGCGGCTGGACAGACCCCGATAACCGGCGTACTTATCCCTGGGGACGTGAGGATATGGATTTGCTGGAATTTCACAGAGATATGATACAGATTCACAGAAGAAATCCGGCATTAATCAAGGGGTCCTTTCTTCCGCTTCATTCCGAGTATCAGATAATTGCATATGGAAGATTTTACAGAGAAAATAAGGTTGTAGTAGTGATAAACAACAGTCAAGAGGAAAAATATGTAAGTATTAATGTCTATCCGATAGGAGTTTATTATAAATCCAGAGTAGTGCGGATTATGGAAACCTATGAGGAAGGATACAATGTAGGAAGACTGGAAACTGGACTTGTAAATGGAGAACTTCAGCTCAGAATGAAACCGAGGTCTGCATCTGTTTTTGCCTGTGAGGGGGAAGTACCAGTTATCTATTGTGCATCGAAAGAATGGGCGTAACCATTAGGTTTCCCGCCATTTTCGCGGAGATGTTTTCATAATGGTCTGGAAGTTCCGGTGGAAGCTTCTCAAACTGTCATATCCGCACTGATAGGCAATATCGGAAATAGAACCGCCGCTGTTTTGCAGCAGGATTCCTGCATGGTGAATACGGTATTGATTTAAATATTCTGTAAAGGAAAGATGAGAAATGCGTTTAAAAGCTCTTGAGAGGTAGGCATAACTGTAACCAAGCTCCTCCGAGAGCTTTTTTAGATTACATTCCTCTGTAAAATGCTGTTCTACATATTGAAAAACCTGCTCTGCGGCATGACTGTCGCCATTTGAAAAGGACAGCTTGGCAAAATCTGTAGATTCGGTCAGTTTTCCGCAGAGTTCATATAACAATGCCTTCTGGCGGAAAATATTGTCTGTTTTAAATTTCTCCATAGTGACAGGCATATCAGAAAGAATTGGATTTTGCGGATAAAGTCCCTGATAGCAGGAAGTAAAGTAGTGAATTAAGTCTGTTGAGAAATGCAGAATCACAACTTCGCTGGGGGTGAGTGAGTGCAGAGAATGAAGCTGGTTTGATACAAGAAAGGCCGTTTCTCCCGTATTCAGGCGATAAGGAGTATGATTGACCATGATCTCCACAACACCTGATTTTATGCTGATACATTCATAATGAAGATGCAGATGAACAGGCCACGATATATTTCTTGAAGAGAAGATAGAATAAAAATTTGGTATGCCAATTGAATTTTTTTCATATAAAATCATGATGTGCTCCCTGATATAATAAATCATGTCCGGCTTTTGAAAATGCAGCTCCAAAAAAAATGTTCCGGTTTTGATATGACAAATTTTGTCCTGTTCCAAGCAAGCATTGGCGAGAAAAAATTTGCAGATATATGTATACTATACTTGTGCAAAGAAAAAGATGCAACCATTAATTCATCAGAAATAGGATTTTCATACAGATTTTCTGGCAGATGGCTGCTGAAATAATAAAAAGAAAGAAAAAAACAGAAAAGGAGAGTTTAAAATGAAGACATATCATGTTTCAAAATCAGGTTTTGACAGGCAAAACGGAGAGGAACATTCCCCGTTTCTGACAATTCAGAGGGCAGCGGAGCTGGCCATGCCGGGCGATACAATTATTGTTCACGAAGGTGTATACCGTGAGTGGGTAAAGCCAGTCAATAAGGGACTAAGCGATGCGTTGCGTATTACCTATCAGGCAGCAGAGGGAGAGCGTGTGATTATTAAAGGCTCTGAGGAAATAACAGGGTGGAACAGAACAGAAGACGGAATCTGGAAAATAGAGATTTCAAATGAGATTTTTAATGGAAAGAATCCGTTTGCAGAAAAAATAGAGGGAGACTGGCTGGTGGACCCAAGCAAATATGAGGTTCACTGTGGTGCAGTATATTTAAACGGGCAGGCACTCTATGAGGCAAAGGATATGGAGGAATTGAAAGCTCCAGAAAAAAAAGAATATTCGCTGCTGGCTACATGGGAAAACAGAAAAGAAAAAATAGACAGGCCGGAGCAGACGCTTTTTATGTGGTATGCCGAGGTTATGGAGGACATAACGGTGCTTTACGCCAATTTTGGCAGCAGTGACCCGAATAAAGAGCTCACGGAAATCAACGTAAGACCTGCCTGTTTTTATCCGGTACAGACAGGAGTGGATTATATTACAGTGCGCGGGTTTGAGATGGCTCATGCAGCAACACAGTGGGCTCCGCCTACTGCAAATCAGACGGGAATGTTGGGACCAAACTGGAGTAAAGGCTGGATTATTGAAAATAATATTCTGCACGACTCGAAATGCAGTGCCATCAGTCTTGGAAAAGAGGCTTCAACAGGACATAACTATTTTACAAAGACAAAGAAAAAGCCGGATTATCAATATCAGATGGAGGCGGTATTTCTTGCTCTCAGCAAGGGATGGGGCAAAGAGCAGATTGGCTCGCATATAGTGAGAAACAATACGATTTATGACTGCGGGCAGACAGGTATTGTTGGACATATGGGCTGTGTGTTCAGTCAGATATATGGCAATGAGATATACAGAATTGCCACCAGACATGAATTCTGGGGACATGAAATAGCGGGAATCAAGCTTCATGCGGCGGTAGATGTGCAGATTCATGATAATCATATTCATCACTGCTCGCTGGGTACATGGCTTGACTGGCAGGCGCAGGGAGTCAGGGTAAGCCGCAATGTATATGACCATAACAACAGGGATTTTATGATTGAGGTGACACATGGCCCATATCTGGTAGACAACAATATTTTTGCATCTGAATATAATTTTACCAATGCAGCTCAGGGAGGTGCATATGTTCATAATCTGTGCTGTGGTCTCATTAGCCAATATCCGGTACTGGACCGTCCAACTCCTTATCATCTGCCTCATTCCACTGAGGTAATGGGTGTTATCTGGGTGTATGGACTTGATGACCGCTGGTATCAGAATATGTTTGTAGGAGGCAGTGAGGAACGCCCATATGGAACAGCCACTTATAATGGGGCGCCTGTTTCTCTGGAAGAATTTGTACAACGCTTTGAGGAATATCAGGGAGATTATCTGGCTGGTTATCGAGATGTAAAACAGCCTGCATATATTCATAGAAATGTATATATGCAGGGAGCAAAGGCTTTTGACAGAGAAGAGGATGCGGCGATGTTTTCCGAGTGGAAGCCTGAGGTATCAGTTGAGACAGTAGATGGAGAAGCAGTTCTTAAAATTACATTGCCAGAAGGTATTTCAGATAAGGAAAATGTGCGTATTACTTCTCAAATATTGGGAAATCCGCGTATTACAGAGGCAGGATATGAAAACCCTGACGGTTCTCCGATAGTGATTGATACAGATTTGCAGGGAAAAGCGCTGTCAGAACATCCACAGGCTGGACCGATACAGGGTCTGAAGTCTGGAGAAAATATAGTGAAGCTTGGAAAATATGGAGCATATTAGAAGAATGTCGAATTGGAAGAACATCAAAAAATTATGTAGTTTGTAAGATAAAACAGGATTATAACAGTTCCTGTCAATACATATAGTGTAAAATGGCCATATTATATGTGACGTATAAAATGGCCATTTCTTTTCTTTTATATAATATTTAGAAGGAAATTAATAACTTGACATTCTGTAAATAAACAGTTAAACTATGATTATATTTTGCGTAATAAAATCAGTGTTTTAACCAAAACAAAAAGATGAAAAAACAGTAATAAAGGAGGTTATTTGTATGTATCCAATTATTACAATCAGCAGAGAATTTGGCAGTGGAGGACATTCTATAGGGGAAAGGGTTGCAAAGGAGCTTGGGATTCCTTTCTACGACAGTGAAATCGTAGAACAGACAGCCAAAAGAAGCGGCTATACCAAAGCGGCTGTCAGTGAACAGGGAGAATATACAAATAAAATGAGCAAATGGTTCTCCATGCCGGCATCTGCCATGTATTTTGAAAATCCACAGGATGAAATTTTTCGTGCACAAAAGCGCGTGATTTTAGACTGTGCAGAACAGGGACCATGCGTTATCGTCGGAAGATGTGCGGATTATATTCTTGATAAGGAAAATTATACTACTTTAAATGTCTTTATTCATGCAGGTATGGAACACCGTATTGCACGTGTATTGGAAAAATACGGCGAGACAGACATGGAAATCAAAAAGCGTCTTGAACGCAAAGACAGAAACAGAAAAACTTATTATAAATACTATACAGACAGGGAATGGGGCAAGTATGTAAATTATCATCTTAATCTTGACAGCGGATATCTGGGTATAGACTTATGTGTAAAAATTATTGCGGACACAGTGAGAGCAAAAGAGGAAGAAAATAAGCAGCAAATGGAATAAATCATATTTCATAATGAGTAATATTTCATAATGAGTAATATTTCATAATGAGTAATATTGCACAATAAGTAATATGCCATAATAAGTAATATTGCACAAAAACATTGTCTTCTTTGTCGTTATATTTTCACAAAAACATTAAATAATTGAAAAAAGACTTACATTTTTTGAAAAAATCTGTTAAAATAAAACGGTACAGTAAAACAGATTTTCGATTGCGTTGTAAGGAGGCGGGAAATGTTTGAAATTGGTGAATTCGTAATATATGGGTTAAATGGGATATGCAGGGTTCAGGATATTACCCATATTGATATGGCAGGCAGTTCAAAGGATACTTTATACTATCTGCTTCTGCCGGTTAATAATGCCGAGTGTAAGGTTTATGTTCCAGTTGACAACGATAAAGTTACAGTAAGAAAAGTGCTGACAGATAAAGAGGCGTGGGAATTGATTGATGAAATACCAAAGATTGATGAAATGTGGGTACAGAATGACAAGCAGAGAGAGGGGATTTATAAGACTGCTCTGAAAACCTGTGATTGCAGAGAGCTCGTAAGGATTATAAAGACTTCTTATACCAGAAAACAGGAAAGACTGAAGCAGGGAAAGAAAGCAACTGCGACAGATGACAAGTATTTGAAACAGGCAAAAGAGAATCTTTACAGTGAGCTGGCTTTTGTGCTTGGAAAAGAAAAATCACAGATGGAAGAACTTATTTCAGAGCATTTCAGAATAAAGCAGGGAGAAATAATTTCTTAGCTGGTATTTTCTGATAAGAGTATCCAGATGAAAATTTTATTATTTTATACAATAAGAGACAGTTTTTTCTGAAAACAGGAAAAGGCTGTCTCTTGAAATATTTCATTAATTCTTGTTATTTCTAAACAAAATTTCCTTGTAAAATTCCCCTTTTATCTGTTATAATAACCTTTAACGGACAAACAGTCGAAAGTAAGAATTACGTGAACAGATTTGTAAGATGATAGAATTACAGAATAATAAAATGGCAAAGCCGCAATATTAGAAAACTGTAAAAGTCAGGAGGTTATTTTTTATGAAAGGAATAGTTACACCAGTAGAGGAAGTCAGAAGAAAAATATTTGCCTCTATAGCAAAAGTGGCGTTTGATTCCACAAACGACACATTTAACGATGAAATTGAAGCCATCCCATATGAGATACTTGGGGAAAAGGCAAAATACAGAGAAAGCATATACAGAGAACGTGCGATTTTAAGTGAGCGTATCCGTCTTGCGATGGGTATGTCTCTGCGCCCTGAAAACAGGCCGGTTCATCTGACTTATGGCATGGAAAACAGCAATATTGATGAAAAATACTATGAGCCGCCGCTTATGCAGGTGATTCCGTCTGCCTGCAATGCATGTGAATCGAATAAATATATCGTGAGCAATCTGTGCAAAGCATGTGTGGCGCATCCGTGTCGTCAGGTCTGTCCAAAAGGCGCGATAGATGTAGTGAACGGAAAATCAGTGATTAATCAGGAAAAATGTATTAAATGCGGAAAATGCAAGGAAATCTGCCCTTACGATGCCATAGGCAAGCTGGAGCGTCCATGTGAGCGTGCCTGTGGTGTCAAGGCTATTGAGACGGATGAATATGGAAGAGCTCAAATCAACAATGAAAAATGTGTTTCCTGCGGAATGTGCATGGTAAACTGCCCATTTGGTGCGATTTCTGATAAATCTCAGGTATTCCAGCTCTGCCGTGCAATAAGAGAAGAAAAACGAATTGTTGCTGCGCTTGCGCCCGCTTTTGTCGGGCAATTTGGACCAGACGTAACACCGAGAAAGCTCAAGCAGGCTTTGATAGAAATGGGATTTGAAGATGTCCATGAGGTTGCACTAGGAGCCGATATTGGCGCTGTGGCCGAGGCAAGACAGTATGCGGAAAAAATAATGACAGGAGAACTTCCGTTTCTTTTGACCTCCTGCTGTCCTTCATGGGCAATGCTTGCCAAACATTATTTTCCTGATTTGATAGACAGTGTTTCGAATGAGCTTACGCCGATGGTAGCGACTGCACGAAGCATAAAAAAGAAGGACCCGAATGTACTGGTGGTATTTATTGGTCCATGTGCTGCCAAAAAGCTGGAAGCTTCCAGAAGGCATGTTCGAAGTGATGTGGATTTTGTAATCACTTTTGAAGAACTGCGGGGAATGTTTGATGCAAAAGGAATCAATCCGTCTGAGATGGAGGGAGATACCTCTTTTCATGATGCTACGGCTGCGGGACGCGGTTATGCTGTTGCAGGCGGAGTCGCTTCTGCGATTGAGGAGTGTCTGAAAGAATATTATACAGAAATGCCGATTCGAATCGAACATGCAGAAGGGCTGGCAGAATGCAAAAAAGTGCTTACTCTGGCAAAAGCAGGCAGAATGAATGGCTGTCTGATAGAGGGCATGGGATGTCCGGGCGGCTGCATGGGCGGTGCGGGAACAAATATATCATTAAATAAAGCAAAAGTTGAATTAAAGAAATATAAAGACGGTTCTACACAAAAAATTCCGCCATATGGAGTATTGGAAATAGAACTGGATTAGAAAAATAAAGCCCGCCGGCAGGAGTATAATGAGATGAGAGCCGGCGGGATGTGCAATCAGTTTTGGACTGACTGTATTATTAATAAGCAACAGAATGCTTGGAATCATTGCGTTTATGAAAGTGATGATGATGAAATGTCATATGGTTTGAATCTACATGGTCTGATTCCAGTTCATCCATCAGTGCGGTTTCCTGAATTTTGTCCAGTTTTTTGTTTCTAAAATAAATGGCGAGATTCAGAGAAACAATTGCTAAATTTAAAAGGTAAACAATCAATACAAAATTTATCTGCTGTGATACAAGCTTTGCCATAATTCCTGCAATATAACCTGAAATAATCAGTACAATAAACGGAAGGCTCATGCTTTTGGCAGTACGTGCCTTATATCCCTTGATTACATTCATAGGCCATGAAAAGCCAAAACATATTAACATAATAGATTCTAATATCGGACTCATTTTTTTCCTCCATAAAATTAATATTAAGTAATGATTTAAATTGCGCAGTATTGAATAATATCTGCATAACTCATATTTGAATCATAGAATACAGACTTGATTGTGCGGAAAAATCCGATGTCATATTCTCCAAGGTTGTGAACAGACGGGATTTCAAAATAGCTGCAACCACATTCTTCTGATAAGGTTTTTAAAATATGGTTAAAGCTTTCAGCTCTTTCATCCTGTGCAGTCACAGAAGTAAGAATCAGTGATGTATCTGGAAGAACTGTGTGGATTGTATATAAAAGCCAGCGATACTGTTCTGCAAGCTTATCAATGTCACAGTCACTCTTCAGGTCTTCTTCTCCAAGATTTAAAATAATTTTATCCGGTTCCAGACTGTATACACAGGTGTCCAGATATTTTTCTGCATTCTTAAGGCTTAACCCTTCAATGCTTCTATTATAAATATGCTGTGAAATGTCATAATCCTGAACCAGCTCGTTAATCGGAACATTTGCTGCCGATGTGGAGCCAAATAAAACGATGCCATGTTTTTTTGCTACTTTGTTTAAAATTGTAAAATCAAACTCTCTTGTCATAATGAAAGTCCTCCTTTTTTTCTTTTCTGACCCTATTATATGCTTGACAATTCAAAATGTCTAATATATTATTTAACTGAAATTAATAATTTAAAACTTATAAATAGAAAAAGGGAACAGAAAATCTATTCTATAAAAAATAGAAATTGATAACTTATAAGTTATCAATAATGCCATAAGAAATGGATTTTAAATTTTATAGAGCAAATTTAAAAAATATAAGGGAGAGATTTACAATTATGGAAATTTTACAGTTAAAATATTTTTATGCACTGGCGCAGGCGCAGCATGTCACCAGAACGGCAGAACAGCTTCATATTGCACAGCCTGCGCTGACACAGACGATTCACAGATTGGAGAAGGAACTGGGAGTAAAGCTGTTTCAGTCAAGTGGAAGAAATATAGTATTAACTCCGGCTGGAAAATATCTTCAGGAAAAGCTTGGCCCTGTTTTAAAAGAATTAAACGATATTCCGGCAGAATTGCAGGAATTATCCAATATACGGAAAAAAATTTTGCGGATTAATGTGCTGGCGGCATCCACAGTGATTACCAATACAATTATAGAGTTTCAAAAGCTTTATGGCGGGATTGACTTTCGGATTGTGCAGAACAGCAAGGAGGAAGATGCAGACATTACAATATTTACAAGGGAATTTTTTCAAAAGCCCAAAAGTATGAAGGAAAGCTATTATGTGTTTACAGAAAAGATATTTCTGGCAGTTCCCAGAGCTTCCAGATATTCTGGCAGAGAAATGATTACTTTAAGAGAAATGGCAGGAAAAGAGTTTATTTCTCTGGCAGGGTCAAGAGGTCTTCGAATTATCTGCGACCGCTTTTGCATGCATGCAGGTTTTCAGCCGGAAGTGGTTTTTGAGAGCGACAGTCCCGAGGCTGTGAAAAATCTAATCAGCGCCAGTATCGGTGTGGGGTTCTGGCCCCAGTATACATGGGGAGAGCCGGATATGAGCCGGATGTCGTTGATTCCCATATCAGAGCCTCAATGTCAGAGAGATATTGTGGTTTGTCTGCATAACAGAGAGAATGGAAATGAATGGGCGGGAGAATATTTTAAGTATTTGTCGGACTATTTTGAAAGGCTGAAGGGGAAAGAAGAAAGCGAAAAAGGGAATTGAAAAAGAAATATTTACAAAGAAAATATTATAGAAAACAGTCATATGTTCCTGTGTTTTAGGAAGAAAGGGCAACGGTCATGAAAAAAACAAATAAAGAAATATCCAAAAAGGAGGTATTAAAAAAACAAATCCTAAAAAAAGACCTCTCTCCCAAAGAACTTCAGCTTATGGAGTGCCTGTGGTCTGCAAAAAAGGCGAAAAGCGTACCCAAAATCGTAAAGCTTCTTTCAGAAAAAACACAACAGGAATATGCAGAATCAACGGTTCGCACCTTCCTTACAAGAATCGAAAAGAAGGGCTATGTCTATCGCTTTAAAGACGGACAGAATTATTATTATGAACCGACGGTCACTGAAATGGACTACCGCATATTCCTGCATATGGAATATATCAGCAAAAATATAAAGGATGAGGAATATCCGGTAATCCTTGAGCTTTTAAAACGTGGAAAATTTTCAAAAAAAGAAATTAAAACCATGAAAAAGCTCTTAAATGATATGGAAAAAATGAAGGAAAAAGAAAAATAACACTATCTGCACTGTCAAAATTGCAGGCATCCCAACTGTAAAATGCCAGTGCTTTGTTTTATGCCGGAATAACTGCATCCCGATTATCGAGCCGGCGCTTCCTCCTAAAAGTGCAATCAGAAAAAGTGTTTTTTCCGATATGCGCCACTGGTGTTTTCTGGCACGTTTTTTATCTGTATACATAAAAAGGATTCCACACAGATTTATAACAATAAAATATGCTGCCAGCCATTTTAAGTACATAAAAATCTCCTGTTCTTTTCATTAATGCTCAGATATGGATAACAATGAAAAATTCTGTTTTTCCTGTGCATTTTTTATAACTCCTTCATATGTTCCAGTACTTTTCGTTCTATCACATCATGCACATCTCTTGCCAGAAATTTTTTTTCTTCTTTTCCAAGTTCTGACAAAAGAATCGGCTGACAGTATTCTATAATCACATGAGCTTTTTTTATAAATGGAAACTGATTCTCAAAAATCGCACTTGTGTTATTGATGGCCACAGGCACAATTGGTATGTTTGCCTTTTCAGCCATTTTCAGGCTTCCACCTTTAAATTCCGCCATTGAATCGTCTGATTTTGCCCTTGTACCTTCCGGAAAGATAAAGATAGAAATTCCTGATTTCAGTTTATCTACCCCTTCATGTATCATTTTCAGTCCTTCTTTTGGCGTAGAACGGTCAAGAAACAGACAATTCATATTTACCATCCACTGTGCAAGAATCGGAACTTTCCTGATTTCTATTTTTGACACAAATCCCATCAGTGGAGGAAGAATACTGTAATTTAAGATAATATCAAAATAACTTCTGTGATTTCCGACATACAAAACAGCCTGATTTTTTGGGATATTTTCTCTGCCGCGGATTTCCAGTTTTACACCGGAGGTAAGCCTTACCAGAAAAAATGTTTTTGTTACCAGAAAGTATGAAATTTTGTCCTTCGCCTGTCTGCTAAACAGCCCGATAAGCCATGTCAGTGGAAGCGTAAGGATACTCAGGATAAAAAACAGCGATACTACAATCGCTACAAGAATGAGTCTTATCATAGGTTTTCCTCTTTTCTATTAAAGAATCTTTTCATTTCCAGTCAAGTATATCATTGCGTTGCGCCAAATTCAAGAAAAATAATGGAAATTTCTGTTGCCAATTACAAATACTAATGATAAAATATAAACGTTGTGCATGGAAGTATATATTTCAAGGTGTATATGTTTCAGAAGAATAAAAAACAAAAGGCAGGAGGGTTTCAGAATGAAAGGATTTTTGATAGTATTAAGCATTGTATTGCTGATATTGCTTGTATTGCTTGCCGTAATGTATTTTCTGGGCAGAAAGCTGCAGAAAAAACAGGCAGAACAGCAGGAGGCCATGGATGCAGCAGCGCAGCAGATGAATTTGTATATTATAGATATGAAGATGATGAAGATTACAGAGGCCAATCTTCCCAAAATGGTGCTTGAGCAGGTTCCAAAGTATATGAAGAGAGCAAAGCTTCCGATTGTCAAGGTAAAGGTTGGACCAAAGGTGATGTCATTAATCTGCGATGCCAAGGTATTTGATACAATTGCGCCAAAGCAGGAAGTCAAGGCAACTGTGAGCGGGCTGTACATAACAGCGGCAAAGAGAATTCGCGGGCCGATTGTTGAGACAGACCCGAAAAAGCGAAAGGCACAGAGAAAACAGGAAAAGAAAGACGCAAAAAAGGCTGCAAGACAGGCAAAGAAAAACTAAAAAATGGAATGGTTGACAGAAAAAGTGCCCTGACAGGCACTTTTTTAATACAAAATTCACACTTGGCCCATTGTGAAATCCCTGCAAGTATGCTACAATTATTTATATTATGTCTAAAACATTTAAAACAAAGTGCCTGTGGCACTATATATTTGTGTAAACCTTCCTGCGCTTTGTTCATAAACCATGTAATCAGTACTTGCATGGATTATCTGAGTTCTCCTGTAAAGGCAGTATTTCAGGAAAAGCAAGGCGGTTTCCCATGAAAAAATTACAATAGAAAGGCATATGCAGTGCATATGATGTGTTTGAAAATGTCTGATGTAAAAGAAAAAACAGGTTTTTGGAAGAATATACCCCGTGACAAAAAGTTTCTTATGATAGTTCTGGCAGGCTTTATGCTTCTTATTTTTGACCAGCATATTACATGTCCATGGCTGAATGGTATCTATCCATCCTTTCAGCAGTACTCCGGACTTACCAGTGATGAATTTCAGCTGTATACTCTGAATTATCTGTTTGGAATGAAGGCAAATATTTACAGCTATGCAGAAGGTCCAAAGGCTATCGGAGAAATGGCATACAATATTAAAATTGATATTTTTCCTGATTTGTTGGGTTATATTCTGATTGCTGTCGGTTTAAAAAAGCTTTCCGGTAAAACTAAAATTTTTAACATTGCAGTAATGACATCTGGAATCGCCATACTTCTTTATATGGGAATAAGAGTTCTTCCATTTATTTTTAATGGTCAGCAACTGAGCCATATCTGTTTCTGGGGAATTATTGCACAGTTTGGCATAGAGGTCTGTATCGGTTATATGTTTGTCTATGGTTTATGTGACCTGTTGTCAGGGTATCAGTATGTAAGGGACAGGAAAGCGATTGTACTGTCTTGGTTTACCACGGTGATTTTAAATGCAGTTGTTACAATGCTGACATGGATGTCATGGTTTTTAAATCCAATGTTCTACACTTTTTATAATATGTTTGATTTGGCGGTCAATCTGTTGTTTTTCTATTTTATATTTAAAAACAGGGACTATATTCTGGGGTATAAAAAAGCGTGATTTGATGGGAGATGAATAATATGAACAGTAAAAAAAGCAGCGTCTATCTTTTTGTAGCGGGACTTGTGATTACCGGTCTTCATTTTCCGATAAACACTGGTCTTGATTATGGATTTCAGTTTGGTGTCAATGAAGGTGTTACTAAAGGAATAAATACTTATTTTCTGGAAGCACTGATTGGTGAACAGTTTCGAGTGGATATTTTTTTTAATCCTCTGGGTTATCTGCTTATGTTTCTGGGACTTGTTTTTATCAGCGGATATGGAAAATGTATTCGAAATGCAAGAATCTTTACTGTAACAGGCTGTGTGGTCAGTATTGTCCGTCTGCTGCTGCCGTTTGTGCTTTCTCAGTATGAGCTTTTACAGCCTTTGATTTTTCTGGTGGCAGCGGAGATATTTTGTATGGCAGTGATTATGTATTCTTTTATGGTGGCATGTAAGAAACAGATAGATAATTATCTATATATGGAGGTGGGAAAGGACCTTCTCTTTGGCATGGAAATATATGCTTTTGCGGAAGCTGCCAGTTATATTATTCTGCCGTTTGCAGCATTGTATATCTATTTTGCCAGAGGGGCATATGTACTGGTCAGAGTTCTTTCCTGTCTGGCGATATTTTATTATGCGGTTAAGGTTTTAAAATATACAAGACAGCTTCATCTTTTTGAAAAAAAAGATAAAAATAAGGCAGAGACATAAAAATGGAAAGAAAGAAAAAATAAAGAGAAGGGCATGAAAAAAAGAAAAGAATACAAGACAATTCTTATTTTATGTGTTATAATAGCAGCAGTATTGAGTACATCGCTGGCAGTGATTTGGCTGTCATGGCGGGATACGGCAAAAAATAAATATGCAAATATCTATCAGGACGGACATCTTATCCGTACAATTGATTTGACCGCGGTAAAACAGTCCTATACATTTACAATAGAAGGAAACAATGGTGCAGAAAACATAATCGAAGTTCGAGAAGGTGAGATAGGAATTATTTCTGCAAGTTGTCCAGACCACATATGTGTAAAAATGGGGTTTATCCGTACCGGAACAATACCGATTACCTGTCTGCCAAATCATATTGTAATAGAAATAGGAGATACGGATGACAATCAGATACCGGATGGAGTTGCTTATTGATAGAAATAAACGAAGATGAAATTATAAAAATGAGGTAGCGGCAGTGGAAAAAAGTAAGGAATCAGATAATCTGTCGGCGCAGATAGACTATCTTACAGGGTTTTTAAACAGAAGAGGTTTGTACGAATATTTCGACACTCTGGGGGAGGATGTAAATATCAATTTTATGTTTCTTGATATTGATAATTTCAAGGGTGTAAATGATACATACGGTCATGCGGTGGGGGATAAGCTGCTTATCGGAGTGAGCCGGATGATAAAAAAGAAGATAGGGGATTCGCTTCTGGCAAGAATTGGCGGCGATGAATTTGTGATTATGCCGGTGTCAAAGATGTCTGAGCAGGAGGCCGCCGAAATGGCGCAGAATATTATCCAGTCTGTGAATGATATTGAAATCAGCTTTGAGATAAAATCCATTATTTCTTTCAGTATCGGGATTGTAATGGACCAGAAGAAATCTATGGGACTTGACACTATTATGCCAAAGTGCGATGCTGCCATGTATGAAGCGAAACGGCGGGGGAAAAATGGTTATGTCCTGTACAGCACGATTGAAAATATTTTTGAAATGAAGCAGGCAATTGACAGAGATAAGACAAGAGCGTTGCAAAATGGAGAATTTGAAGTAAAATTTATTCCGGTAATGAATATTTCCTCTTCTTCTATTATCTGTTCACGGGCATATGTTGTGTGGAACAGAAAGGAAACTGTTTACAAAGAGGAGCTGTTTAAAGAGTTCTTTGAGGAAAACGGATTTATTATTGAGCTGGAGAATTATGTATTTGAGCAGCTCTGCCGTTTGATTTCTCAGGAAAAAGAAGTGAAAATAAGAAGGATACCTGTTATTTTTACAGCATCCTCCATTAATATAAACAGAATCAATTATGCGGATGAGCTGTTAAAAATAGCAGATAAATATGGGATTTCTTCAAAAAATTTTGTCATACAGCTTGACCGTATCAATGAGAGAATAGACATACGCAGAATTCATAGCTTTTTTAGGAAGCTGAAGGAAGCAGGATTTTCCACAGCTATTCGGGATTTTGGCAGCGGTGGTTCGTCTATTATGATTATTAAGGATATTCCTGTGGATTATGTGGGAATTGGGAAAAATATTACGGACAATCTGCTCAGAGAAAGAAAGGACAGTCTGTTCGTAAAAAATATTCTTTCTCTGATTAATGATTTGAATCTGGAGCCTGTAGTGGATGGAATTGATGATTCTACAGAAGTAAAATATCTGATTTCTTATGGATGTACCTTCGGCAGCGGCAGGCGTTTTTCCGATGAATTAAGCTATGGGGAGTATCGGCAATTTGCTGAAAGAAACATGCCGGATTCCCTGAAAAGTATTCGATTTCGGTTTGCAGATACTCTTTCTGATGAAACAGGTCATTATCAGGGCCGGTTTCTGGGAGAGGGAAGCGCACAGTTTGTTTATGATGAATATATGAAACGAAATGTGCTGTATCTTCCAGGAGGCAAAATGATGACCAATGTGATAGAATTTCCGGTGGAACTGATGGATAATACCAGCTATTCTATCGTGATTCAATATAAAATGAATGAACTGGCAGACTGGTCCTCTCTTCTGTATGTGATGTATGACAACGGCTTTATGTCATTTATGCCATATGCGTGGACGGGGATTTCCATGTACAGAATAAAGGATGATATGGAGGAAGACGGGTGGAACGATGCTCTTGGAATTGCATCTGATACAAAATGGCATACAGCTGTTCTTACCTACAGTCATAAAAATGAGATATCCAGACTTTATATGGATGGAAAGGACAGCGGTTTTCGAAATAAAGTATTGACACTTGTCTGTCCGAGACGACTGATTATCGGCGGGGATGTATATGCACCTTCCTGCGAGGGATATCTCGCAGAGCTGAGATTTTATGATTATGTTTTAAATAAGAAAGATATCGAGGCATGCTTTGGTGCCACGGTAGCATAAAAATGATAGAAGGAGAATTTCGTAATGTTATATGAAAAGGTTTCTGCAGATATGAATTTTGTGGAAAGAGAAAAAAAGACAGAAAAATTCTGGAAAGAAAACAGAATTTTTGAAAAAAGCATGGAGAACAGAGAAGGGAGACCTTCCTATACTTTTTACGATGGACCGCCAACGGCAAATGGAAAGCCTCATATTGGACATGTGCTTACGCGTGTCATTAAAGATATGATTCCAAGATATAGAACCATGAAAGGCTATATGGTTCCACGAAAAGCCGGATGGGATACACATGGACTTCCGGTAGAGCTGGAAGTGGAAAAGCTTCTTGGACTTGACGGCAAGGACCAGATAGAAAATTACGGAATTGAGCCTTTTGTAAAAAAATGTAAGGAATCTGTATGGAAGTATAAAGGCATGTGGGAGGATTTTTCAGGAACCGTGGGTTTCTGGGCAGATATGGACCACCCGTATGTCACTTATGAAGATGACTATATTGAATCTGAGTGGTGGGCATTAAAGCAGATATGGGAGAAAAAACTTTTATATAAAGGCTTTAAAATCGTACCATACTGTCCAAGATGCGGTACTCCGCTTTCAAGTCAGGAGGTTGCACAAGGGTATAAGGATGTGAAGGAGCGTTCTGCAATTGCAAGATTTAAAGTAAAAAATGAAGATGCCTATATTCTCGCATGGACCACTACACCGTGGACACTTCCATCAAACGTGGCGCTCTGTGTAAACCCGAAGGAAGAGTATGCAAAGGTAAAGGCGGCAGACGGTTATACCTACTATATGGCGAAAGCGCTTCTTGACACAGTGCTTGGAAAACTGACGGTAAAGGCGGATTCTGAAAACAAGACAGAAGAAAAACCTGCTTATGAAATATTGGAATCTTATATTGGAAAAGATTTGGAATATAAGGAGTATGAGCCTCTGTTTGACTATGCAGTGGAAACCTGTAAGAAGCAGGAGAAGAAGGCGTTTTATGTTGTCTGTGACGAATATGTTACTTTGACAGACGGTACAGGTGTTGTGCATATTGCACCGGCGTTTGGTGAAGATGATAATAAAGTGGGAAGAAAGTATGACCTTCCATTTGTTCAGCTTGTAAACAGTAAGGGTGAGATGACGGAAGAAACCGCATATTCGGGAGTGTTCTGCAAAAAAGCGGACCCTATGATACTTACAGACCTTGACAAAGCAGGGCTGTTATTTGACGCTCCAAAATTTGAACACAGTTATCCGCATTGCTGGAGATGTGATACGCCTCTTATTTACTATGCAAGAGAGTCTTGGTTTATTAAGATGACCGCCGTAAAAGACGAATTGATTAAGAATAACAATACCATTCACTGGATACCGGAATCCATTGGTACGGGGCGTTTTGGCAACTGGCTGGAGAATGTTCAGGACTGGGGAGTTTCAAGAAACCGATACTGGGGAACTCCTATGAATATCTGGGAATGCGAGTGTGGATGTCAGCATGCGGTAGGCAGCAGACAGGAGCTTGCCGAGATGAGTGGCAACGAGGATGCGGCATCTTTAGAACTTCACAGGCCATATATTGATGAGATAACGATTCGGTGTCCAGAATGTGGAAAGGATATGCACAGAATACCGGAAGTAATTGACTGCTGGTTTGATTCAGGCGCTATGCCTTTTGCACAGCATCATTATCCATTTGAAAATAAAGAATTATTTGAACAGCAGTTTCCTGCAGATTTTATCTCCGAGGCAGTAGACCAGACCAGAGGATGGTTCTATACGCTTCTGGCAGAATCTACTCTGCTGTTTGACAGAGCTCCATATAAAAATGTCATTGTACTTGGACATGTTCAGGATGAAAATGGTCAGAAAATGAGCAAGTCAAAGGGAAATGCGGTTGACCCGTTTGAGGCTTTGAAAACACATGGTGCAGACGCAATCCGCTGGTATTTTTACATTAACAGCGCCCCATGGTTGCCAAACCGCTTCCATGACAAGGCAGTGACAGAAGGACAGAGAAAGTTTATGGGAACTCTCTGGAATACCTATGCATTCTATGTACTGTATGCAAATATAGATGCGTTTAATCCTCTGAATTATACACTGGAATACAAAAAGCTTTCTGTTATGGATAAGTGGCTGATGTCAAGGCTGCATACCATAATGAACGAGGTGGATGAAAACCTTGAAAAATACAGAATACCCGAGGCGGCAAGAGCTTTGCAGGACTTCGTTGACGAGATGAGCAACTGGTATGTAAGGCGTTCAAGAGAACGTTTCTGGGCAAAGGGAATGGAACAGGATAAAATCAATGCCTATATGACATTATATACGGCGCTTGTGGAGATTTCAAAGGCAGCCGCCCCGATGATTCCATTTATGACAGAGGAAATCTATCAGAATCTTGTCAGAAGCATTGATAAAAATGCTCCGGAAAGTATTCATCTGTGTGATTTTCCAGAAGCAGATGAGAACTGGATAGATAAAGAGCTTGAGGAAAATATGAAAAAGGTGCTTGATATTGTTGTTCTCGGCCGTGCCTGCCGAAATGAATCCAATATCAAAAACCGTCAGCCGATTGGAAAGATGTATGTCAAAGCAGATTATAACCTGCCTGATTTTTATAAGAATATTATTACGGATGAATTAAACGTAAAGCAGATAGAATTTACAGAAGATGTCAGAAACTTTACTACCTATATTTTCAAGCCACAGCTCAAAACAGTAGGTCCAAAATATGGAAAGCAGCTTGGGGCGATTAAAAATTATCTGTCTGCTCTGGATGGCAACGAGGCAATGGACGAGCTTGAAGCAAATCAGGTGCTTAAGTTTACTGCCGGCGATATGGAAGTAGTACTTGCAAAGGAAGATTTGCTGATTGAAATGACGCAGAGTGAGGGTTATGTATCACAAAATGACCACGGAATTACGGTAGTGCTGGATACAAACCTTACACCGGAATTGCTTGAGGAAGGATTTGTCAGAGAGATTATCAGCAAGGTGCAGACTATGAGAAAAGAGGCAGGCTTTGAAGTAATGGACAAAATTGTTCTTTATGTCGATAAAAATGAAATGGTATCAGATATTATTCAGAAAAACAGGGAAGAAATTCAATCTGAAGTATTGGCAAATAACGTCATTTTTGGTAAAATAAACGGGTATCATAAAGAATGGAACATCAACGGTGAAAATGTCGAGCTTGGTGTCGAAAAACAATAAGGCAGGAGGTATATATGTCAGAAAATGGAAAATTCTCAAAAGAAGAATTTAAGAAAGAGGTCAGGGATTACGTAAAGGTCGTATCCAGAAAAACAATGGAGGAGGCAACAAAGCTTGATATTTACAAGGGTGTTGCCTATGGATTAAAGGATTATATTATAGACCAGTGGATTGCCACTCATAAGGAATATGAGCAGAGAGATGTAAAGACTGTTTATTATCTTTCCATGGAATTTCTTACAGGGCGTGCACTTGGAAATATTATTATCAATCTGGCTGCATGTAAGGAAATTAAGGAAGCAATTGAGGAAATGGGACTGGATTTGAATATGATTGAAGACCAGGAACCGGATGCAGCACTTGGAAACGGAGGCCTTGGAAGACTGGCAGCATGTTTTCTTGATTCACTTGCTACTCTTGGATATCCGGCATACGGCTGCGGAATCCGTTACAGATACGGTATGTTTAAACAGCAGATTGTAGACGGATATCAGGTGGAAGTACCGGATGAGTGGTTAAAGGATGGAAATCCATTTGAGGTAAGAAGAGACGAGTATACCTGTGAAATCAAGTTTGGCGGTTATACCAAATGGATTACAGGCGCAGATGGAAGAGAAAGAGTTGTTCAGGACGGATATCGTTCGGTTAAGGCGATTCCTTATGACCTGCCAATTGTAGGCTATGGCAATAATGTAGTAAATACGCTCAGAATCTGGGATGCGGAGCCGGTTCAGCGTTTTATGCTTGATTCCTTTAATAAAGGTGATTATATTAAAGCAACAGAAGAAGAATCACTGGCTAAAAACATTGTAGAGGTATTATACCCATGCGATGACCATTATTCAGGAAAGGAATTAAGACTGAAGCAGCAGTATTTCTTTGTATCAGCAAGTGTACAGACAGCGATTAAGAAGTATCTGGACAATCACGAGGATATTAAAAAGCTGCCGGAAAAGGTGGTGTTCCAGTTAAATGACACACATCCGACCATTTGTGTCGCAGAACTTATGAGACTCTTGATAGATGAATATGATTTGACATGGGATGAGGCATGGAAGGTGACAACAGAATGTTGTGCATACACCAACCATACAATTATGGCCGAGGCTCTTGAAAAATGGCCAATAGAGCTGTTTTCGAAGCTTCTTCCGAGATGTTATCAGATTATTGAGGAAATTAACAGAAGATTTCAGCTTGAAATTTCTCAGAAGTATCCGGGCAATCAGGATAAACAGAAGAAAATGGCGATTATCTATGACGGTCAGGTCAAGATGGCAAATCTTGCTATTTACGCAGGCTTTTCTGTAAATGGTGTGGCGAGACTTCATACAGAAATTTTAAAGAATCAGGAATTGAAGGACTTCTATGAGATGATGCCGCAGAAGTTTAACAATAAGACAAATGGTATTACACAGAGAAGATTCCTTCTGCATGGCAATCCGCTTCTTGCAGACTGGGTAACAGATAAAATCGGTTCTGAATGGATTACAGATTTAAGCCAGATTAAGAAACTTGCGATTTATGCAGATGATGCGAAATGTCAGGCTGAGTTTATGAATATTAAATATCAGAACAAGCTGAGACTTGCGAAATATATTAAGGAGAATAACAATATTGAAGTAGACCCGCGTTCGATATTCGATGTTCAGGTTAAGAGACTTCATGAATATAAGAGACAGCTCTTAAATATTCTTCATGTAATGTATCTCTATAATCAGATTAAGGAACATCCGGATATGGACTTTTATCCTAGAACCTTTATCTTTGGTGCAAAGGCGGCTGCAGGATACAGAAGAGCAAAGCTGACGATTAAGCTGATTAACAGCGTGGCAGATGTGGTAAATAATGACAAGTCCATTAATGGAAAAATTAAAGTGGTATTTATTGAGAATTACCGTGTGTCAAACGCAGAGTGGATATTTGCGGCATCAGACGTCAGTGAGCAGATTTCAACAGCCAGCAAGGAGGCGTCCGGTACAGGTAATATGAAATTTATGCTGAATGGCGCGCTTACACTTGGAACAATGGATGGTGCCAATGTTGAAATTGTGGAAGAAGTTGGCGAAGAGCATGCGTTTATCTTTGGATTGTCTTCCGATGAGGTTATTAACTATGAGCAGAACGGCGGATATGACCCGATGGAAATCTTTAACAGCAATATGGATATCAGAAAGGTTCTTATGCAGTTGATTAACGGCACATATGCTCCGGACGATTCGGAAAGATTCCGTGAAATTTATGATTCACTGTTGACAAATAAATATGGGAAACCTGATGTTTACTTTATCTTGAAGGATTTTCTTTCTTATGCAGAGGCTCAGAAGAAAGTGGAAGAAGCATATAGAAACGAGGCCGGATGGGCAAAATCGGCGATTTTAAATACTGCAAATGTAGGAAAGTTTTCATCAGACAGAACAATTGAGGAATATGTAAGAGATATCTGGCATTTGGAAAAAGTTCAGGTAGAAATGTAAAAGATACAAAAAGAAAATTTTATAGTTTGATTGCAGAATACTGTCGTATAAATTGTATTTGATAATTTGTACGGCAGTATTTTTTGCTTTATATTATTTTGTCAGTCTAGAATATGTAAAGCTGGTGACTCTTACTTGACAAAAAAAGACAAAAAGTTTATAATTAATATAATTTTTCTTTTACAAAATAGAAATATTTATTAAAAGTGCTATGAAAAAGGGGAGAATATGATAATTGGAATTTATGATGATGATATGCAGAAACAGCAATTCCGATTTTTTTATTTGGAATTATATGTTCTATTATCTTGCAGATGGGTTTGTGCATTAGAATCCAGATGCTTCTATATTCAAGAAATGAATTAAAAGTATCAAATGAAATCAATCAAGAATATATGATATTGCAAAAAGAGTATTACAACAAAATGAGTCAAAAAAATGCGGAACTCAGAAGTTTTCAACATGATTTTAATGAATATATTTATACAATGAACGATATGGCAGCAAGAGAGGATATGAAGGAATTAAAAGAGTATCTGGCTGATTTATCGAAAAGAAAAGAGATAATATATTATTTTGATACTGGAAATGTCGTGGCAAATGCGGTAGTAAACAGATATTATGAAATGGCAGAGGCACAGGGAATTATATTTAGGTATATTGGAAAATGGTCTGGAAAATTGTATGGAATTACAGATGTTGAAATATGCTGTGTATTGTCTAATTTGCTGAAAAATGCTTTTGAAGCGGTGATGCGTATACCGGAAGGCAGGGAAAAAAAGATTATAATAGAAATGGGAAGAGATGCCATGCATGAATATATATTTCTTGAGAATATGGCAGTGGGATATGAAGAAACAGATGGAAAACTGGTAACTCATAAAAAAGATAAAGATTGTCATGGAATTGGGATGGAAAATGTGAAAAAAATTATAAACAAGTGCTGTGGAAGGCTGGAATGGAAATATGAGGATGGGGTATTTTATACATGGGTTTATTTTTTAATAGAGGAAATGACCAGTTAAGATAAAAATATGGTAAAAAATGACCAGTTAAGATATTGTGGCAGTTAGAGTGTTGAAAATTAGAAAGTTCTGGAAATGAAATAAGAGTTAAAGGAAAATCAGTAAATGGCGTTCGAATGAGGCTCGATTACGTCAGGGTTGATAACTAATTATATCGATATATACAAGAAATAGTATTGGGAAACTATACTATTTTCTTGTATATATTTTTGGATGGGCAATAAAAAGGAGAAATTAACATGGCAGATTTATTTCAGTTGGCGTTTCAGGATTATAAAAGCCAGAAAAAATATTCCCGAATGTTACTTGTTTTGATGAGTACCGCAATCATTGTTTTTCTTTGTATCCATTCACTGGCAGGTTCTATCAAAAATAATCTGGCAGATATTATCTATAAGCCTTTTGGGCGGGAGTTTCTTATATGGATTCCTGCAAGAGATGAAGCGGGGTATTGGGAAGAAAAGGAAAAGATAGAAGAAGCTCTGGCAGAGGAGGAATGTATCGGAAATATTGTAATTCATATGGGACTGACTCCTGCTGTATGGAATGATCTAAAGGAAAATAACACTATATACTTTACTGCTTATATTACTACCATTGAAGACTATGCCATATCTGGCGATGTAAGCAATCCAAAAAAAGGTGAAATCATTCTTCCAGAATATATCTATAACATGGGGAGCAAAAATCAATATCAATACATAAAGGGTTCTGATTATATTGGGGAAACAATTCATATTACAGTAAAAAGCGGAAATAATGATGAAAAAAAAGACTACAATTTCAAGGTAAAAGGAACTTTTGACAATATTCGTTCCATGGCAGATGGCAATATCTTCTGTCTGAGCGAGGAGGACGCGTTGGATATTTATCAATATTATGGGCTGACTGGGTTAGATGAATTTATTGAGGGCATACGGCAGGAATATCCAAATCAGCTGGAATCTTTTTATGATGCTTTAAATCTCCAATTTAACATGGCCATTACTGTGAAATCAGGATATGATTTTAATGCAGCTGGTAAAATGCTAAGAGAAAAATTTGAAGGTCCCTCTTATGTATCTACGTTTTTCCATGAAGATGCCAATGGTATAAGCTACATGGAGTTTCTTATTTTTTTATCGGATATCATGAGCTTTTTGATTGCTATTGCAGCGTCTGTCAGCATGGTTCTTATGTTTATTGCTGATATGAGAAGGAGAAAATATGATTTTGCTCTTAGATATAGCATGGGTTATACCGCTGCCAGACAAATATTATTGTATGGTATGGAGAAAATGATTATTTTTATGAGGGCAGTCATCATTTCAGTCTTTATTACTGTTATATGCGTTGCCGGCGGAAATTATATGATACAAAATATTGCTCCTTTTTATCGTCGGAGTATTGTGCTGTCATTAGACTGGATAACAATAGGTATCACTTTTGCCATAGTATTGATATTATGTAGTATCTGTGTGTTGCTTGCCGCTTTTAGAATCAGAAAAATTGATACGGCAAGAGTTTTGAAAGAAGAAAGTCTGTAAAAATAGCACAGAAAGGAGTTGGAAATGAATTGGATTATCAATGAAAAAATACGAAGGCCTTTTACTTTTTCCGGATGTGTCTTTATTTGTTCTATTAATATGATGATGATAAACGTCTGCCTGAGACTTCTATTTTATGCGGGGGCTTCTCAAAAAGCAGACTGGTATCAGGAGTCATTGGATTGGCAGCTTGAAAATGTCAGTTATTTTTGGCAGCGTTCAGAATCAATTACAATGGCAATTGGGGTTGCGGCATGTTTTGTGATAGGTTTTTCTATTTTTGTGCTGACAATCTTTCGAAAAATGTTAACTGAAGAAAAAAAGAAAATAATGGGAGTATATTTTACTTGTGGCTATGGGCAGAAAGTGTTATGGAAATTTCTAGAGGCCGACCGTTTCATATATCTTTTGTTTAGTATACCATTTGCAATGCTGCTGACTGTTGGAATGATGGCATTATGTAAGCAGCGGGATGAATTTCGTTTTATTATTTTTGCTGGAAATAACTTTGATTTAGCAGGACTGCTCTCTCTGTTTTGCTCTATTATATTTGTATGGATTGTTATGAAATTTACAGACAGACATTGCATGAACAGGATTATACGAAAACCTGTGGTGAGGTTAATGAAAGAATAGAATAAAATTTTAATGTAAGGAGGAAGAATTATGAAAAAGAAAATTATTTTCATTGTTATATTTATCATACTTTGTTTTGGTTTTATTGCAGGCGTCCAGATAATTAAATATAAACGAAGTGGTTATGAAAAAGAAACAAAATCCGAATCAATTATGACAGGAAAAACATTTTCGTTTGAAGATGTTTTAAAAGAAACAAAAATATCCGAAATATGCGAAATTGAGATAACAGTTCCTTCCAAAAAACAGGAAAGAACAATGTTGAATTATTTTTTTACTGCTGAGGATAAAATGCAAGAAATACAAAAATTTGTATCAGAATATGAATATATGGAAAGTTCAGTTAAATTGGATGGAAGCCATACAATACTATGGACTGCCAAATATAAGCAAAGTAATGACAGGATTCTTAATATGGTGGTTACTCAATCAGAACGAACAGACTTGGTAGAAATAATATTTCTTCTGGAAAATATCGGAGGTGTACAAATTGAATTTGAATCTGGTTGGGTTGCTGATTATGGTTTGAAAGGATTTTTTGTAGATTCTAAAGTTTCAGATAAGATATTAAAAATGATTTCTGACTCCGAAAAAATATCAAAGGAATATATTGTTCATTCTTTACAAAATGTATCCGGTCTGCCATCAATGACAGACTTCTTCTGTTTCAATCATGAATGGCAAAGTTCTTATAAAAATAATAATACTGAAGAATCATATGATGTATATATGTTTGAATTGCCAGATATAGAAGGATATGTGTTATTGTATTGTGTTGATTATTGTATAGCTAGAATTTCCCAAAATCAACGTTGGAGAAATGTATTTAAAATAGAGCTATATAATAATGCTGGAGAACTAACTGAAATTTTATATGATAATCAGGAAGGATATAAAAAACTAATGGAAGACATTAGAGGGAGATAAAAATAAAAAATATAAGGACCGGATTTTTCCGGTCCTTTTTCTATCTGAAGCAACAGGTGAGAAGGTATTTTTTCAGTCAGGAAGAAAATTTCATAAAATTTTTGTCGGCAATCATAAGCTCAAATGAATTATCGTAAAAGGTAACCTGTTGACGTATTTTACTTCAGATAATACCGGTAAATGTTTGCCACTCAATAATGATGAATAAATGTTTACTGGTAATAATATAGTATATGCAGCCTCCGGTTTATGGTTCCTCATAATTCAGATAATCGAGAGGGTCCACAGCTGTACCATTGCAGGTCAGCTTCAGATAAAGATTTGCACCCTCTACGGTATAATATTTTGTTGGCTCAGAAATGTATCCGATTAAATCGCCCTTTGCCACAGCGCTGCCTTCGTCAACCTGAATATCCTTTAACTGTCCATAAGTCAGTTCATACTGATTGCCTAAATCCATACTGATAAAGCGGCCTGTCTCTTCATTATAGCTGTTTGCAGTAACAATACCGTCTGCTGCTGCATAGACCGGCGAATTGAGGCTGCTTCGAATACAGACTGCATCACTTGTTTTATACATGTCCAGAGTAGCGAAATAAGTGGTTGTATCCATACTGAATTCAATCACAATGTCGTTGGTTTCAACAGGCCATACAAGAATACTGTTGTTTGTAAAAGAAAGGGAAGAAGCAGGAGCATTGACCGAAGCTCCGTTTTCTGAAGAAGTAGAGGTTTCTTCCGAAATATGTGCTTTTGTGACTTCTTCGGAAGGAACAGCTTCCACAGGTTCTGTCTGTGGCTCTGTTGGAGGCTGTGTGGTTTCCTCTGCCTCTGTGGTGGTTTCCTTATTTACTTTTGCTGCCGCATCCTTATCATTGCTTGTAGGTGATTCCGTTGTGTCTTTCTCAGGCTTTTTTTCAGAGCTGCTTTCCGCCTCAACAATCTGTGGAGTATCTGGAGACTTGTTTTTTCCTGAAATCATGATTCCGGCTACAAGACCAGATATTGCCATAACACTGATAATAGACATAATAATAATGCTTCTGTCTTTTATAATACGTTTTCTTGAATACATGCTTACCTCCTGTAATGAATGTGGAATTAAAAAATAAGTCTTTACTAAAAAGTATTTCCTTCTTGTGTGGATAATATTCTAAAAAACAATTGGAAATGGGTTGATTTTTCTGGCAAATAGGTGTATATTAAGAATATGATATGTAGTATTAAAAACTACATAGTAAAATATTTGTAAACATATAATATAATTTCGAATATTGGATAATATGTTATTGATGTATCATTTTAAAAAATTTTTATTCAGGAAGGGAGATTTATTATGAAACATTTAAAGGACCCGGGAAGCGCAATTACACATTTTATAGGAATGATGATGGCTTTGTTTGCAGCACTGCCGCTTATGCTCAGAGCATTTCACAATCCCGATAGAATTCATATTCTGTCACTTCTGGTATTTATTGTGAGTATGGTACTTTTGTACGCTGCAAGTACATTGTATCACTCTCTTAATCTCTCAAAAAAGATGAACAGAATTTTGAAAAAAACTGACCATATGATGATTTTTGTTTTGATTGCAGGAACCTATACACCAATATGTCTGAATGTTTTGGATAAAGAAACAGGTATTCCGCTTTTATGTCTTGTATGGCTGATAGCTGCTGTTGGAATTATAATTAAGGCATTTTTTGTCTATTGTCCAAAGTGGTTTTCTTCTATTTTATATATTGGCATGGGCTGGCTGTGTGTACTTGTTTTTTCAAGACTTTTAAATGAGCTGTCAAATGAAGCGTTTGGATGGCTTCTGGCAGGAGGAATTATTTATACCATTGGAGGAATTATCTATGCATTAAAACTTCCGGTTTTTAATTCCCTTCACAGGAACTTTGGCAGCCATGAAATTTTTCATCTGTTCGTTATGGCGGGAAGCTTTTGTCACTTTGTTCTGATGTATTGTTTTATAGCATAGATATAATTCGTTGTTTTTGATTTTTCCTCCTTTTAGATATGTTCCAAAAGGAGGAAGATAAAAGAAGAAAAACATTGAATTTTCCTAATATTTCGCTGTTTGAGGAAGAAATTACCTGCTTAAAAAAGTTTTCTTAACCACTTGACAGAAATAGGTGATTGAGTTATTATTATACAGAGTTAGAAGAGGTTTTTTCAGTTAAAGATAAAGAAATTTATTCGATGAGGAGTTAATTATGAGCAAACAGCAGATATTGATTGTTGATGACGAAGAAATAAACAGAGCGATACTCACCGGAATATTTGAGAATGAAGGTTATGAAATTCTTCAGGCAGAGAACGGAAGAGATGCTATCCATTTGCTGGACAGTAATTTTAACATTGTACTTGTTTTGCTGGATGTTATTATGCCTGTTCTGGATGGATTTGGAGTGCTGGAATATATGAAGCAGAACGAACTGCTCGATTCGATTCCAGTTATATTGATTACCGGTGAAGTTTCAAGCGAAAGTGAAGACCGGGCATATACATATGGCGTGGCGGATGTCATGCACAAACCATTCTATCCTCATGTAGTGAAGAGAAGAGGTAAGAATATTATTGAGCTGTATCA
This sequence comes from uncultured Lachnospiraceae bacterium, assembly GCA_910585215.1. Taxonomy (GTDB): domain Bacteria; phylum Bacillota; class Clostridia; order Lachnospirales; family Lachnospiraceae; genus CAG-303. Next base: position 44,476 of record CAJUDQ010000018.1, read on the forward strand.
GAGTAAATGCGAAATGGAGAGGCGCCTGAAGGAACAGGAAGAGGCTATCATGGAAAAGGAGAAGAAAATCCGTGATAACAATGAATTTATGATTGATGCACTCAGTTCCGTTGTAGAATTCAGAAGCGCCGAGACGGGTGAGCATATCAAGCGTATTAAGTATTTTACAAGAATCTTGTGTAAATATCTTATGAAATACTTCCCGAAATATGGTCTGACCCCTGTTCAGGTGGATGAGATTGCAAGGGCGGCTGCTCTGCATGATATAGGTAAAATAGGAATTCCAGATGCGATTCTTTTGAAACCCGGACGTTTGACATCAGAAGAGTTTGAAATTATGAAAACTCATACAACGATTGGCTGTGAGATGTTGGTGAAGTTCCGCAAGAATCAGACAGATGAATTTTATCGCTGCTGTTACGATATTTGCCGTTATCATCATGAAAGATGGGATGGAAATGGATATCCCGACCATCTCGCAGGTGATGATATTCCGATTAGTGCACAGATTGTTGCAGTTGCGGATGTTTATGATGCGCTGGTAAGCCCAAGAGTATATAAGAGCGCATATGCCAGTAATGAAGCATTTGATATGATTTTAAACGGTGAATGTGGTCTGTTTTCTCCGGACATTATGGAATGTTTCTCATATGCAAAGGAAGATTTCTTTAATATTGTGGAAGTAATCCATATGTTTAATTTTTCGTAATGGGTAGAAACGGATGGTACAGGGCAGCAAAGAAATATATATGCTTTTGCTGTCCTTTTTCTTTTTATGACTGGAGATGATAGCTATGGAGCAAAATGGTGCTTGTATGTTTGCCGTGGAAAATGCGCTGGAAATGACTCTGATGTTTGATAAAACCGGAAAGATTGTCTATGCAAATGCTGTGGCAAAAAAGCTGCTTGATTATGGAGATGAGATATATAATCAGAATATCAGCGATGTTTTCCCGAATACTTTTAAAATACAAAAAGAAATGTTTGAAACAAACTGTTCATTTGGAGAGGAACTGCAAAATCTTGTGGCATATAGGAAAAATCTTACATGTTTTCCTGTAGAAGCAAGACTTATAAATTATGCCACTGATTCCGATATATATATATGTATGGCGAATGATATGCTGAAAAAGGAATTTTTAAGCAGGGAGATAGAGCGCGTCAGAGAGGAAGCGCAGCAGGCAATGAAAGTAAAGTCTGAGTTTGTGGCAAATGTTACACATGAGCTTCGAACTCCGGTAAACGGAATTCTTGGCAATGTCAGGGAGCTTATGAGTGAAGAACTGGAGTCACAGGTGGAAAAACCTCTGAAAATTATAGAACGCTGCTGTGGTGATATGAATAAAATCATCAATAATATTTTGGATTTTTCAAAGTTGGAAGCTGGAAAATTTACTCTGGAATTACGCAAGTTTGATTTTCGAAATATGCTTGATTATGTAAAGGCCAATCATATTAACAAAATCACAGAAAAGGGACTTGAATTTTTTATGACAGTATCTCCGCAGGTGCCACAGCATATAATAGGTGATGAACTGCGGATTGTGCAAATTTTAAATAATCTTCTCTCCAATGCCCTTAAGTTTACAACCATAGGGCAGATTACAGTGGAGGTTATTCGGACTGCACAGGTAAATGATAGAATAGAACTGTTTTTTATTGTAAAGGATTCCGGTATTGGTATTGACAATGCAGATAAAGATAAACTGTTTCAGAGTTTTTCACAGGTGGATGCTTCGATTTCAAGAAAGTATGGAGGCACCGGTCTGGGCCTTAATATCTGCAAGCAGCTTGTGGAGCTGATGGGCGGAACAATCGAGGTAGAGAGTGAGAAAAACCGTGGAAGTACCTTTTCTTTTTCCATATGGGCAGGTGCATGTGAAGAAGATATGGTTCCTGTACAGATGGAGGATTTGAAAATGCCGTCTTTTTCTATGGAATCTTCTGTGGATGAAAGCAGAGAAAAAGCTGAAAATACCCGCCAATACGGTACACCTGAAAATCAGGAGGTTCTCAAAAGAAATCTGTCGAAACTGATACTCTGCGTGGAAATGGAAAACTGGGAAAAGGCGGAGATGTTTATGGAAACCATTCGGCAGTTGACGGAAGGGGCGCCGCGAGAGGTAGGCCGTATTATTCTGCGCTTGAAGATGGCAGTTCAAAAAGAGAATTATGATAAGGTAAGTTCTGGATTTGAAGAATTAAAAACTCTGCTGCAGTCGGAAGGAAGTGTATAGATGATTTATGAGAATAAGGAAAGCACCATAACAGAAGGAACAGCCAGAGAAAAGAGAAAGATTCTGATTGTAGATGATGTGGAAATGAACAGAATCGTTCTGGAGGAAATTATAAAAAATATGGGCTGTGAACCTGTTTTGGCAGAAGATGGCGAGGAAGCGCTTGAAAAGGCAAAAGAATGTATTCCGCAGTTGATTTTGACAGACATCTCCATGCCTGGAATAAATGGGTATGAACTGTGCAGTATTTTAAAGAAAAATGAGAAGACAAGAAATATTCCGGTTGTCTTTATTTCAGCCTTTGACAATCCTCAGGATATTGTGGAGGGATTTTCTCTCGGGGGAGAGGATTATATTACAAAACCATTTATTCCCGAGCTTGTACAGGCACGTGTGATTGTTCACCTGAGACTTCATGAAGCAAAGCAGGAGCTTATGGAAATGAACAGGCGTCTTCAGGTTTCAGTCAGTGAGCAGCTGAAGCAGATGGAGATGGAAAAAAAGAATATTTTATATGCTCTGGCAGATATTGCAGCGAAAAATTCTTCATATAAAAAGGAGTATCTCAAAAGGTTAAGTAAAAACTGCGGAATCCTGGCACAAGGTATGCAACTTTCACCGTTATTTGAGGATCAGATTTCAGATACCTATATTGATACAATAGAACTGGCAGCGCCTTTGTGTGATATTGGAAATATTGGAATACCAATGGAAATTTTGAGAAAAAATGCTGCTTTTACAGAGGAAGAAGCAGCTATTGTGGAGACTCATACAGAGATTGGAGCAAAGCTTTTGCAGGATTTACATGTTACAAATGATTATAATGATTTTATTAAAATGTCAATAGATATCGCTCATTATCATCATGAAAACTGGGATGGAAGTGGATATCCTAACAAATTAAAAAATAATAATATTCCATTGTCAGCACAGATTGTTTCCATAGTGGCTACCTATTGTCTGTTGACGGGCCAGAGTTATAACAGAGAGGAAGCGCTTGAACTTATGAAAAAGAATTCAGGTGTAAAATTTAATCCAGATATTTTTAATATATGTTGTAAAATTTCGCGTCAATTTTGCTGATTTAAAAAATTTTATTTAGAAAGCAATTAACACAAATATTGATTGTAATGTTTACAGGAGGAGTGAAAAGCTTGATTACGGATGAAGAGTTTTTGAAGGTTTCGTCTTATATGAAACAGAACTACGGAATTGATTTGAGTCAGAAAAAGGTGATTGTAAATGGAAGACTGGAAAATCATATTAAGTCGGGTGGCTGGAAAAATCTTCATGACTATATGGAGGCCATGAAAAAGGACCGGTCAGGAGAACTGGAAAAGATGTTGGTTAATCTTCTGACAACAAATCATACATATTTTATGAGAGAGTTTGAGCATTTTGAATATTTTAAAACAGTAGTACTTCCGTGGTTGAAAACAAAAGAAAATAAAAAAAAGGATTTGCGTATCTGGTGTGGTGCGGCCTCCACAGGAGAAGAGCCTTATATGATTGCTATGGTATTGTCTGATTTTTTTGGTCTGGAGCACTCATCATGGGATACAAAACTTTTGGCAACGGATATATCCACAAGAGCACTTATGCAGGCGATGGCAGGAGTGTATACTGCAGAGCAGCTTACAAATCTTCCTGACCAGTGGAAAAAACATTTTTTTACACCTGTTGCAGGCGGAAGCCAGTATGCAGTGAAAGAGGAACTGAAAAAGGAGATTCTTTTCCGGCAGTTTAATCTGATGGAGCCATTTCCATTTAAAAATAAAATGCATACTGTTTTTCTGCGCAATGTAATGATTTACTTTGATGCAAAGACAAAAAGGGATTTGGTGCAGAAGGTCTATGATTGTCTGATACCGGGAGGTTATCTGTTTATTGGAACAACAGAGACACTCGATAGAAACACTTCTCCATTTCAGATTATTAAGCCGTCAATATTTAGAAAAAAGGAAGGATGAGTATAGATTATGAGGCCAATTAAGGTTTTGGTAACAGAGGATTCGATTGTGTTTCGGGAGCTTTTGGTTCAAAATCTAAGCAGGGACCCTGCGATACAGGTAGTGGCAGTTGCGAAGGACCCTTTTGAGGCGAGAGATGCTATCTTGCAGTATCATCCGGATGTTATGACATTGGATGTGGAACTTCCGAGAATGAGTGGAATCGAATTTTTAAGAAAACTGATACCTCAGTATCCACTTCCTGTTGTAGTTATCAGCGCTCTGAGTGATAAGGTGTTTGATGCGCTGAATGCAGGCGCGGTAGATTTTGTGGCAAAGCCAAGTATATCAAGCAGAAAACAGTTAGAGGACTTTATCAGAAATGAACTTCTGGTGAAAATTAAAATTGCATCTACAGTAAAAATCAGCAATATTAAAAAGACAGTTGCTCTGCAGCAGCAACAGCAGCAGCTGACACATGAAAAAGGAAGCAGTCTTATTCTTGCCATCGGAGCTTCAACAGGTGGTACAGAAGCGATATTTGCTGTAGCAAAAGAACTCGGTACCGATATTCCGGGAGTGGTAGTGGTACAGCATATGCCGCCTGGATTTACACAGATGTATGCAAAGAGACTTGATGACCAGTGCAGAATCCATGTAAAGGAGGCCAGAACTGGAGACAAGGTAATGCCGGGACATATGTTAATAGCGCCAGGTGGAGATATGCATATGCATTTGGTAAAGGTAAATGGTGTTTATCAGGTGGAAATCAAAGCGGGACCGAAGGTAAACGGCCACTGTCCATCGGTGGATGTGCTGTTTGAATCAGTCGCAAAGGTAGCAAAAAATCATGCAGTAGGAGTTATTCTGACCGGAATGGGCGGAGATGGTGCAAAAGGCCTGCTTTCCATGAGAAAGGCGGGTGCCAGAACCGTAGGGCAGGATGAATCTACCTGTGTGGTTTATGGTATGCCAAAGGTCGCATATGACCTGGGGGCAGTGGAATATCAAGAAAAGTTGGATGATGTTCCAAAAAGAATATATTCATTATTAAATAAAATGTAAAGGAGAACGACATGAAGATTCTATTGGCAGAAGACGATTTTGCGACAAGAAAATTTATGGTAAATTTTCTGTCGAAGTATGGCGAATGTGATGTAACTGTGGACGGAATGGAAGCAGTCGATGCATTTATGATGGCTCTGGAAGATGATGAGCCTTACGATTTGGTATGCCTTGATATTATGATGCCTGTCATGGATGGATATCAGGCGCTTGTAGGTATCCGCAATCTGGAAAAAGACAGGAATATTCCAGAGGATAAAGCGGTAAAGGTTATTATGACTACCGCTTTGAATGAAGAAAGAAATGTCAAGATGGCATTTGAACTTGGATGTACCATATATTCCGGCAAGCCTATTGACCAGGACAGATTTGAACAGGCGCTGAAAAAGCTCAACCTGATATAGTTCAAATCTGAAAGAACCCAAATCCGAAAAATCCAAATTTGATGAAATATAACCGAAATACAATACAATCGGAATTTATTTCAATGGAAATTTATTACAAATGAGATTATAAGAACATGTTAGAATATGCAGAAAGGAGAAGGATATGGCAGAAGAATTTAATACAGACGGTATGCTAGACATATATTTGTTTGAAAATGAGCAGCTTTTGGAGCAGCTTCAGGATATCGTTCTGGAACAGAAGGATGCAGATTCTTTTGATGAAGAAAGCATAAATGAAATATTCCGAACGATGCATACCATTAAAGGCTCTTCGGGTATCATGATGTTTGATGATATCACAGCAGTATCACATAAGCTGGAAGATGTCTTTTATTATCTGAGAGAGTCCCATCCCCAAAATGTGCCTCATCTGGAATTAGTAGAACATGTACTGGAGGTAGCAGATTTCATTTCTGGAGAAATGGAAAAAATAAAGAATGGCGAATCCGCCGATGGTGACTCTAAGGGCATTATTGCGGAGCTTGACAAGTTTCTTGACAAAATCCAGAATGGAGGAGGCGGCAAGAAGGCAGAGGAAATTCCACAGAATGTCCATAAAGAGCCGACACAGTTTTATATTGCACCTGTTGCTACCAGCGCCAGTCATTTTTTCAAAATTTATATTACCTTTTTTCCGGATACGGATATGGTCAATGTCCATGCTTATAAGGTGGTATATGCATTAAAGGAAATAGCGGAGGATTTATTGTATTCTCCGGAAGATATTATTTCAGACGAATCTGCAGCAGAAACAATTTTAAATGAAGGATTTCGTATTCTTTTACAGGCGCAGAACACAGAGGAAGAGATACGCAATATTATTGGCGTTGGCTATGATATTAAACATGTCAGTGTCTATGAATGTAAAGCGGAAGAATTTCTTCAGGGCTTTGATTTTGGTGACCAAGAGGATACGCCAATTATTGATTTGATTTCCAGTGTAGAGGAGATTGAAGCGAAAACAAAGCCTGCACAGGGAGAAGTAAAAGAACCTGAGAAGCCTGCAAAGCCTCAAATTGCGCCGGGTGATTTTGTTATTAAATCCAAAGAGCCGGGCAAGCATAAGAAGCTGGCAAAGGATAAAAAGGGAGAGAAGTCTACTTTTATCAGTGTAAATGTAAGCAAAATGGACCAACTCATGGATTTAATCGGTGAGCTGGTAATTTCTGAATCCGTAGTACTTCAGAATCCTGATTTAAAGGTGCCGGGATTAAATCTTGCAAACTTTAACAAGGCAGCTGCTCAGATGTCAAAAATTTCTACTGATTTACAGAATGTAATTATGTCTATGCGAATGGTTCCACTGACAAATACGTTCCAGAAAATGAATCGTATTGTATTTGATGTATCAAGAAAACTCGGTAAGGATATTGAGTTTGAAATGATAGGAGAAACAACGGAAGTAGATAAAAATATTATTGAACATATTTCGGACCCTCTGATGCATTTGGTACGAAATGCAGTAGACCATGGAATTGAAACACAGAAAGAAAGAGAAAAGAGTGGCAAGACAGATAAGGGCAAAGTAGTTCTGGCCGCCAAAAATGAATCCGGCAAAGTATGGATTACTGTGGAGGATAATGGAAAGGGACTTGACAGAGAAAAGATACTTGCCAAGGCGAAAAAGCAGGGACTTCTGGATGAAGGCAAGCCAGAATCCGCTTATTCAGACAAGGAAATATATCAGTTTATTACCTATCCAGGCTTTTCTACAAATGAACAGGTAACAGAATATTCAGGAAGAGGCGTTGGTATGGACGTAGTAGTCCAGAATATTCAAAGCATTGGAGGTTCTCTGGAGATAGACAGTACACCGGGCTATGGAAGTATTATGAGTCTGAAAATTCCATTGACACTGGCGATTATTGATGGCATTGTTCTGGAGACAGGTGAATCTTCTTTTGTTCTGGAGACAGGTGCAATCAAGTCATTTATCCGTGTCAATGAAGATATGATGATTCATGAACCAAATGGAGAAGAATACATTATGATTCGTGAAGAATGTCTTCCGGTCATTCGGCTGGGTGAGTGGTATGGACTGCATGACTATCAGACTTCTGTAGAAAATGGAATGATGCTGATTCTTGAGGTAGACAATGAAAAGATTTGTCTGTTTGTTGATAAACTGGTTGGCCAGCAGGAAATTGTAGTAAAACCGATTCCGTCTTATGTAAAAAAGGTAAAAGGACTGTCTGGTTGTACACAGCTTGGAGATGGAAGTATCGCTTTGATACTGGACCCTGTTGGATTAATAGAATAGCAGAATAGAAAGGAAAAGATACTTATGGCTGAGACAAGCGAATTGAGAAAATTAGATGCCCAGAACGGGGATGAGCATGAAACACAAAAGGGCAAATATATGACCTTTAAGTCTGGAAATGAATATTTTGGTTTAAAAATTCAGTATGTCAATGAAATTATTGGATTTCAATCTATTACAGCAATTCCAGAAACGGAAGATTATATTAAGGGGCTTATCAACCTGAGAGGAAAAATCATTCCTGTAATCGACGTACGACTGCGTTTTAAACAGGAGCCTTTTGAATATAATGACAGAACATGCATTATTGTTATTAATGTAAAATCTACAGTAGTTGGATTGATTGTGGAAAAGATAGCAGAGGTAGTTGAAATTGAGGAAGAGAATATACTTCCACCGCCTTCAATTGGACGGGATAAACAGACTCATAATAAATATGTGTATGGAATTGGAAGAATCGGCGACTCTGTAAAACTGCTACTCGACCCGGATAAGCTGTTGAATGATGAAGATTTATCAATTGCCGAGCAGGCAGAAGATATGATAATTGATGAAGAAGGAGATGTATAAAATGAGTAGCATGAAGGTGAAAACAAAATTGGTTTTGGGCTTTACAGTCCCGATTGTACTAACACTTATTAATGTAGTATTAGGTAATCTTATCACAGAATGGAGCCAGCAGGCAAAGGACCAAGAAAGTTTTGTAGCAATGTCTAAGCTTGGAACCTATGGTCTTATGTTGATATCTATTGTGATTACAGTAGTGATTGCACTCTCCATTATCAAAACGATTGAGAGATCTGTTGAGCAGTTATCTAAGGCAGCGGCCGATATTGCAACAGGTAAGGTTGACATTGAACTGGTAAAATATCATGATGATGAATTTGGAGATTTGGTAGATGAGTATGGCAAGGTAATAGAAAATATCAGATATCAGGCTCATATTGCAGAGGAAGTATCCAATGGAAATCTGACTATTACAGTAAATCCAAGTTCTTCAGAGGATTTGCTTGGCAATTCCTTAAGAAAGCTGGTAGATGATAATTTCCATGCATTATCAAATATCAATGAAGCTGCTTCACAGGTTACAATCAGTTCTTCACAGGTGGCAAGCGCCAGTCAGTCACTGGCACAGGGTTCCACAGAGCAGGCAAGCGCAATTCAGCAGATTACTGCATCGATTGATGAGATTGCAGAAAAGACAGGTCAGAATGCAGAGCAGGCAAATGCTGCAGCAAATCTGGTAGTAAATGCAATTAGTGAAGTACAGCATGGAAATACACAGATGAAGGATTTGATGATTGCCATGCAGGATATCAACAAGTCATCAGAAAGCATTTCCAAGATTATCAAAACAATTGATGATATTGCATTCCAGACAAATATTCTTGCATTGAATGCAGCAGTAGAGGCGGCCAGAGCAGGAGAAGCAGGAAAGGGCTTTGCCGTTGTGGCAGAGGAAGTTAGAAGCCTTGCAGCAAAGAGTGCAGCAGCAGCCAAAGAAACTGCTGAACTGATTGAAGATTCCATTAATAAGGTAAGTGCAGGTTCACAGATTGTAGATAATACTGCAAAGGCTATGGAGGCAATTACAAGTGTAGTTCAAGAAAGTGAAGTAATTATCAATGGTATTGCAGAATCCTCCAATTATCAGGCAACCGCAGTTGCACAGATTGAACAGGCGATTACACAGGTATCACAGGTGGTTCAGACAAATTCTGCTACCAGTGAGGAATGTGCAGCAGCCAGCGAAGAGCTGTCCAATCAGGCGGCCAGCATGAGAGATATGCTTTCCATTTACAATCTTGGAAATGGCAGCTCAATGTCCTCCTCATATAGAGGAAGTGTTAATACATCCGCTTCTGTATCAAATATGAATGAACAGGTGATTTCACTGGGAGATGGATTTGGAAAATACTAGAAAATAGAAACTGGCAGATAAATGTTTATAAGAAAGGAGTGAGGCAGTTTGTTTTGCCTCATTCCTTTTTTGTTTCAGAAGATTGTTTTATTGACAGGTTATTCTGAAATCACAGCTCCAGAATAAAAAGTATTTAAAATTTCATTGCAGTTTTTTCCACTTTCCCCCATAATCTGTGCAGTATTTAAACTCATTCCATATCCATGTCCCACACCCTTTGTGATAATTCGTATCCCTCCGTTATATTCATCAACCTCAAAACAGAGAGAGGAAAGAGAAAATTTTTCCAGAAAGGCATTTACATCGACAGATATGCCTCCAATCTGCAATTCTGTAATATATCCTGCATTATCCTTTGATACAATCTGAAAAGCCTCAAGAGGAGCATCTGCAGATAAGACAATTTCGGAATTTAATTCTTTTACAGTATTGATAAAGGTTTCATAGCTGTATACAGATGTATGAAGATATTTTTCATTCTCCCTGTCGTCAGGACAGTCAACAGGAACTATGTATTCTTCACTGCTTTCTCTTGTCACACCGGCGCTGATAGAATGATAATAGGGTTGAATCAGAGTGTCATTATATTTCAGTACCAGAAGGCCGGTTTCTTCCATGACTTTATTCAGTTTATTCAAATTATCGACAAAGTTATCCTTCCATGTTTCTTCCATATCTTCATATGTCATATATGGAAGGTCAAGGGAGGCGGCATCTACGGAAGAAGTTTCATCGGAAAATTTACTGTAAATCAGGGTGCGCAACACAATGGCAAATGCCTTTAAAAGCTCTTCATTATTGTCAATTGATAACTGGCCCATCAGAGCACAGGGAATAAATTCCTCTACATCTAAAGTTTTGGAGGTATTATTTTCTGTGACAGTGACAGTTTTTCCACTGTCTTTGGTGGTGTATACTTTATCAGTATTGGAATTTTTATTCAGAAAAAGGGTGGCAATTGTGGGAAAGGCTGCGCAAAAAGCGATTATCAGAACAGTATAGAAGATTTTTTTGCCAAAATTACGTCTATGCATGTACACCTCCAAAAAAGTAAAAGTTATATGGATAGTTTACTATATGAGAGCAGATATCAATTCATGCATAAAAATCGAAGCGCGTAAAAGTAATAAATTTATTAAAAAGAGACTGTTGCAAAAATAGCTTCGGGCACAATATATCTGTTACAATTTTTTTGCTGATAAACAAATATATTGTGTGTGACTATTATTTCGCAACAGTCTGTTTCTTTTTTAAATATGTAAGAATTGTCTTGGATTATCCAAAATATCTCTTCAGCAGTCCGGCAAATGCCTTTCCATGTCTTGCCTCGTCTCTGGCCATTTCATGAACAGTGTCATGAATTGCGTCAAGGTTTGCCTTCTTTGCCCTTACTGCCAAATCAGTTTTTCCAGCAGTAGCGCCATTTTCAGCTGCAACTCTCAGCTCCAGATTTTTCTTTGTGCTGTCAGTTACTACCTCACCAAGCAGTTCGGCAAATTTTGCAGCATGTTCAGCTTCTTCAAAAGCTGCTTTCTCATAGTATAGACCGATTTCAGGATAGCCCTCTCTGAAAGCGACTCTTGACATGGCAAGATACATGCCTACCTCTGAACATTCACCATTAAAGTTTGCTCTTAAATCTTCCTTGATATCCTCGCTTACATCAGCAGCTACACCGATTACATGTTCAGCAGCCCAGCTCATTTCATCGGACTGAACTTCGAATTTGTCAGAAGAAGCGTGACAAACAGGACATTCAGATGGAGCTGCATCTCCCTCGTGGACATAACCGCATACTTTACATACATACTTTGCCATAATTCAATCTCCTTTGCATAAATAATTAATAATTACTGTTGCTTGAATATACCACATGACAACAGGGCAGTCAATGAAATTTTTATAAAAAATAAAAAATTTTCCAGTATATGGAAGTTTCTTTGTGAAAGTTATGTGAAAATTTTTACTTTTTGCTTTTCATTTAAGCGGTTTTGTGGTATATATTATAGGGTTAGATTATTATGGAAATTCGTGAAACGGGTTTCAGTGAAATAAAGAAAGAGGTTGAAATGAAAAAGAAAATGTTAGCGATGGCATTGTGTATATGTACCATAGTTTCAATGTCATCATGCGGAAAAGAAAAAGAGCCAGAAGCTTCAAAGGGAGAGCTTACACTGGGGAAATATAAGGGGTATACAGTATCAGAGTCCGAGGCTGCGGTATCGGATGAGGATATAGAAAAATATATCACTTCCATTCTGAAATCTTATCAGACAGCAGAAAATGTGACAGAAGGCACAACTGCTGAAGGAGATGTTATCAATGTAACTTATCACAGAACTGTAAACGGAGAAGAGTATACAGATTCTCAGACAACAAAGAATGAAGACGGAAGTATAGCGGGAAATACTGAAAATGTGACTTTGAAGGCAGATTCCTATAAAATTGAAGGCTTTACAGATGGTCTGACTGGAAAAACAGTCGGTGAAACTGTGGAGATGGATTTAAAATTTCCCGAGGATTATTCAGATAAAGCAGTAGCGGGACAAGATGTGCATTATTCTGTACGGATTAATCATATTCGTGTAACTGTAGTTCCAGAATATACAGATGAATTTGTTTCTGAGCATTATTCATTTGCAGGGTTTACGTCTGCGGATGCATTTCGGGAATTTATTAAACAGGAAATCCATTATATCAATATAAATACTGCAATCTGGGACGATATCCTTGAAGAACAGAAGGTGGAAAGTTATCCATCAGATGAAGTGCAGTCTTATGTAGACAGAATGATGGCGCAGTATACAAGTCAGATAAGCGCCTATGGATACAGTATGGATGCATATTATCAGGCGCTTGGAAAAACAGAAGACGAGTTTAAAAAAGAGGTGGAAGATGCCTGCAAGAAGGTTGTAAAAGAAAAGATGTTTATAAGGGCTGTCGCTGAGAAAGAAGATATCAAATATAATGATGATGCAGCGGCAAAGTATGCGGCTATATCAGGCTACAATTCTGTGGAGGATTTTTCAAAGAGGCTTGAAGAGGCAGGAGAAGAGCTTGATTATATAGTGGTTTCCTATCTGGTACAGAATTTTATCTGTGAAAATACAACGATAGTTCCAGACAGTGAAACAACTGCATCGCAGGAAACAACGGATGAAGCGTCGGCACAGACACCGGAAGATACCACCACAGAGGAAGCTCAGACAAATCCGGCAGAGGACGAAACCACAGAAGAAACACCAGAGAATCAAGAGTAAATGAAGAATTGATATGGGGCTGTCGCACTAAATAATTAGTGCACGGCTCTTTTTTTATGCAAAAAAAT
>CAJUDQ010000019.1:0-24345 GCA_910585215.1 uncultured Lachnospiraceae bacterium
ACCCTGGACACCCTGATTAAGAGTCAGGTGCTCTACCAACTGAGCTAATCGCGCATATTCCATTTGATTATTGTGTTTTTTAATATATCTCTAACGACAAAAAGTATTATATATCATGTTCCATTAAATGTCAATAAGTTTTTTTAATTTTTTTCGATTTTTTTGATTTGGAATGTTTTTCTGCATAATTGTTTTCCTCTTGATTATTAAAAACAAATATTGTAAAATATACGATATATTCAATATTTACCAGAGAGAGGAGATTATATCATGTATGAAATGAAACCGGAATATTATACAGGAATTGAGGCCATTGACAAAGAACACACAAGATTGTTTGAATTAGCACAGGAAACGCACGATTTGTTAAACAATGAAATCCTGTTAGATAAGACAGACAGCCTGACAGCTCTTATTTCTGAGCTGATTAATTATGCCCGAACTCATTTTTCCCATGAAGAGGCCTATATGCAAAGCATTCATTATATACATATTGATGCACACATTGCACAGCATCGCAAATTTGAAGAAAGCCTGCTGGATTTTGATTTAGATTCCATAGAGGAAGATTTTAATGAACAGAATGAAGCGGTTCAAAACCTTCTGGATTTTCTAATAAACTGGCTGATTAACCATATTCTAAAGGTAGATATGCTGTATACAAAGTGAACTGATTAAAAGGGACTGTTGCAAAAATAACTTCAGGCACAATATATATGTTACAATTTCTTGTCGATAAACAATCTATTGTGTCTGACTATTATTTTGCAACAGTCTCTTTTAAATGAAACAGTGAGCATCCATCAAAAATATGTAATATAAAAATATGTAATATAAAAATATGTAATATAAAAAACATCCCTGCATTCTGCAGGGATGCCCTCTAACGACGGTATTCTCTTGTAAGATACAGATATTCCTGATATACACCGCTGCGGTTATAATTTCCCATGGAATATCTTACTTCATTATCGTCTTTAGCAAGTGATTCCTCATATACATCTGCAAACTTTACGGTATGTTCTTTCTTATTTGATTGATTTTCCCGCTGTCTGTCATCTGAATATAATAATGGATTTACACGAGAAACCGTTGGTACTGAGTAAACTTTTCCATATCCATAAACTGCTTTAATCTCCTCCTTGAGTACACATTTACACGTTTCCGTCTAAATGGCTGCATGGCTTAACAGTAACAACTTCTTCACTTATTATATCGTCTTTTCTTTCTTTTATTTTATATCACAAAGTAATTTTTATCCAAATATTTCCCCATAAGACAACTCCGAAAAATAATCATAAAACGCTTTTTGTTCCGCCGGATTTTCAATATAATGAATCCCGTAATTCTTTTGTCTGCATGGTACAATATCCACTTCACATTTGCCGTCTCTGTAAATATTAAGCTGAACCATCATGGAATACTTGTCTGAGCCGTTAAACCAGAAATCGCCAAGACTGTATAAAACCGGTACGTCTCCTATATACTCCATACCCTGCACAATATGCGGATGTCCTCCAATTATCGCATCTACACCACAATCCACCAGCTCTCTGGCAATCTCCTGCTGATATTCCTCAAAATAACAGCTGTCTTCTGTTCCCCAGTGAACATATGCTATCAAAAAGTCACACTGTTCATTGGCCTCTTTGCAAACCTGTTTCAGTCTCGTATCATCATACATCCAGAATACTCCCGGCTCATTTTCCTTTGCCTCAGGTGTAATTACATATTTTTCAGCCCTCGATGCGGACACTACGCCGATTTTAATTCCACTGACTTCAAAATATTGTACCTGCTCAGCTTCTGCCAGATTCATTCCTGCGCCAACCCTTCGAATACCATTTTCATCCAACAGACGCAGGGTATCTTCAAAAGCTTCATATCCATAGTCGTAGACATGATTGTTCGCCAATGATACAATATCGACACTCATCTCCTTCAAAATACTCATTCTGGAAGGATTTGCCCGAAATGTATAATACTTGTCCAGTTTGCTGCCCCTGCTGCTTATACTATATTCATGATTTAACATAAAAATATCCGCGGAACGCATTCGTTCGAGAAGATACGGCGAAACACATTGTGTCAAATCTCCTCCAACTTCGTCATAATAATCAATAACAAACCCGTCTTCTTCCAGACATACATCTCCGGCAAATAAAAACGAAACATAGTCATCGGGATTTTGAATATCCATTGTTGTGTCCTGTTCTGTATTTGTATGCACAGTCTCCTGTGTTGTCTCATCCTGTGTATTTTCTGTAATTGTTTCTGTAGTCTGCTCTTTTGTCGGAGCGGCAGCTTCTACTATATTTGACTCTTTAAAGCTCTGATTTTTTTCAGCATCTTTATCCGTTTTACAGCCTGACAGAATCAGTGTCGCCATTATACATAAAACTGCCATTCTTTTGTATTTAAAATTCATTTCCTTCTCATCCTTTCGTTCTTATTTTTATCGGATGCTATCAGATATCTGGTGTTGAGGAAATTTATTACAATGTTTTATATAATATATCGTATATATAACGCAAAGAGTAAACGCTCAAACTCTCTACACAATTTTTTATTTTTTATTATAATTAATCAAACATCCTTTCAATATAATATCCCTCTCATCATCCGTCAGTTCTCCCATTTTAAGGACAAACTTCTCCAGCCTGTCTTCCTTCACCACATATGCCTCAATCTCTGTACTCTTCTCTTTTATAGACTTTATAATCTCCGGCACAAAAATATAATCTCCATTCTTAAATGGAAGCTTCTCTTCCTCATAAATAAATGGAAGCATTCCCCAGTTAATCAGATTCGAACGATACCTCTTGGTTGCATACTCCTTTGCAATGTTCGCCCATCCTCCTAGTACCTTCTGACAGGACGCTGCCTGCTCTCTTGCAGAACCGTCTCCTGGCTTTACTGCATAAATAGTAGAACCAATACCAATCGTTTCCCTGTTAACGTCAAATTCCTTCTTAATCACATCCATCACAGCTTCAAGTTCAGGCAACACCTCTGCTGGACAATTTCCTGCCTCTCTCGCCTTTTCCGCTGCCTGCACTTCTTTTGCTCTTCCCACATAATCAGGGTCCTTTCTTGAAAGCGCAAATTCAGCCAGTCCCAGAGGATTCGAACGATAGGAAGATGTCTCTCCTGAAGGAATCAGCTCATCCGTTGTTGTAACCGGATCATGAATCTCAGAAACTACTTTCAATACAAGATTCTCTGTCAAGGCAATCATTTCCGGCCAGTCCTTAATATTCGGCCCAAATTTAATTTCCACAGAAGCATCTGCCACACCCTTTGAATCAAAAACTCTGTTCTCATAAATACTCTTATCAAAATGATATTTTGGTGATGTATACTCCATATCAAGGTCTGTCGCTGCAGTAAGAAATCCCTTATTGGCAGCAGTTGCAGCAATTGAGCGTGCATCCATAAGCGCCACGGATGAAATCTGACCGTTTTGCAGTTTGGAACCTTCTCTGTTCGGGAAATTTCTTGTAGAATGTCGGATGCTGAATGCATTATTTGCAGGGGTATCTCCCGCACCAAAACATGGACCACAAAACGCTGTTTTCACAATTGCGCCTGTTGCAAGAAGGTCTGCAAGCTTTCCATTTCTTGCAAGCTCTACATAAATCGGAGTACTTGCAGGATAAACGCTTAATGTAAATTCATCGGAACCGATACTTCTGCCCTTTAAAATGTCCGCTGCATCACAGATATTTTCAAATCCGCCTCCTGCACAGCCTGCAATAATTCCCTGCTCTAC
This sequence comes from uncultured Lachnospiraceae bacterium, assembly GCA_910585215.1. Taxonomy (GTDB): domain Bacteria; phylum Bacillota; class Clostridia; order Lachnospirales; family Lachnospiraceae; genus CAG-303. The sequence continues at coordinate 3,773 of CAJUDQ010000019.1, forward strand.
ATATAATTTTCCATCTCTTACCTTATCTGTAAGCTTATAGTCCACCTTACCGTCAAGACTTATCAGCGCTTTCTTTTCCACATCATGAAGAATATCCAGAAGATTTGCATTTAATTCCTCTATCGTGTAAGTATTGCTTGGATGGAACGGCATTGCAATCATAGGTTTGATTTCGCTTAAATCCACATAAACCACACCATTATAATAAGCTGTCTGTCCCGGGTTTAATTCTTTGTAATCCTCACTTCTTCCATGAATCTCATAAAACTCCTGAATCTTTTCATCTGTTCTCCAGATAGAAGACAGACAGGTAGTCTCTGTAGTCATAACATCTACACCAATTCTGAAATCGGCACTTAAAGAAGACACACCTGGTCCCACGAACTCCATAACCTTATTCTTTACATATCCATTTGCAAAAACTGCGCCAATAATTGCCAGAGCAATATCCTGCGGGCCTACCCCTTTTGCCGGTTCACCTGTCATATAAATTGCAACTACCTCAGGCATATTGATATCATAGGTCTGCTCCAACAGCTGTTTTACAAGCTCAGGTCCGCCCTCACCCATTGCCATTGTACCCAGCGCACCATAACGCGTATGAGAATCAGAACCCAAAATCATCTTTCCACCACCGGCAAGCATTTCTCTTGCATACTGATGAATCACAGCCTGATGAGGCGGTACATAAACACCACCATATTTCTTTGCACACGAAAGTCCAAACATATGGTCATCCTCGTTAATTGTTCCGCCAACTGCACACAGACTGTTATGACAGTTTGTCAGCACATAAGGAATCGGAAATTTCTGAAGCCCTGAAGCTCTCGCTGTCTGTATAATTCCTACAAATGTAATATCATGAGAAGTCAGCTTATCAAACTTAATCATAAGCTTATCCATAGTTTCGGATGTATTATGGCTTTCAAGAATTTTGTATGCCATCGTATTTTTTGCAGCTTCTTCCTTTGAAACAAAGCTTCCCGTTTTTGCAGTAAGAGCAGCCTGCTCCTCTCCATTACACTCCACAATCTCTGTTCCATTCAGCAGATATGCACCTGTATTGCTTAATTTAATCATCTTGTTACCTCCATTATGAGTAAAGTTGTTATGAAATATCTCATATCAACTAGTATACATAGAAATCCCGAAAATGTCTATTTTTTTCTTATAGGAAAAAATAGTTTTTGATATAATACAATCTTTAAAAAACAAATATTTTTTCTTGACAAATAAACTGATTAGTGTTATTGTGAATATAATATTAATTTTTTATCAGATAACCAATATGTGTTACTTACATGTTTATCTGTTATAATAAAACTGCTGTACAAAAATACTTTATTATCTAAAACCAAAGGAGAATATTTGAATGTTTCTAAATTCAATCAAAATGCTGTTATCAGAAATGCTTAGAAAAAAAACTGTGGTATTTACTTTTTTTCTTGTTTTCACTTTTGTTATAGCAAATTTTTATCATAATATGTTTTATAACAGTGAAATTCAATATATATCCCAAATGTATGACCCTGTTAAAATGCTGACTTTGTCCGACTGGTCTGTAAGCGGATATTTTTTTATGGAATATTTTCCTCTGCTTGTAGTAGTCCCTACCTCCTGCGCATATCTTACGGACCGTGACACAAAAATGAAAATTTATATTGAATCAAAAACAGGAAAAGGATATTACTGGTATGCGAAATTAACTGTAGTATTTCTTACCACTTTTTTAGTTTTTACTGTTCCGTTTTTTATAGAAATTATGTTATCTGGAGTTTGTTTTGATTTTCATTCAGCGGGAGACCCTTCAAATTTTCCATATGTTCAAATTTTAGAATATGAAAATCAATACTTTCTTTCTCAATTATGGCTGAATCACAGAGTATTGTATGGAATTGTAATGACCTGTTTTTTTGGTATTGTATCAGGTATTCTGGCAATGTTCAATTTTTCAATTACAACACTGCCTTTTTTTAAATTTAAAATATTTACATTTTTTCCGATATACATTTTATTTTACCTCCTGTCATTTTTTACAAAACTTCTGAACTTGGATTATACAATCAACTATTTTTTTATCCTCAGAATGTTTAACCTGAAAGAAAAAAACTATATTGTTTATACTGTATTTCTCTTTTTATTGCTGATTATATCATTTGTACTTATCAAACGAAAAACGATAAAGGATGATTTAATATGAACTATTATCTGAAATTTTTATGGATTGCCGTATTTTGTGGTATCCTTTGTATGTTGGGATATTCTGCCGGTAAGGATAAATTTTTTGTATCCGAAATTATTTCATTATTTGGAATGTATGGAACAAGCTATTTTGTTCAGTATTTACCGGATATCACACATTTATTTGTGCCTTTGCTGCTTTTTCAAATGTTTTTTGGCACCTATATCTACCATCATTTTTGCTCAGCCAGCATTTATTTCTTTTCAAGATATCCCAAAAGAAATAAATGGTTTTTTACAGAAACATTAAAATTATATTTATTTGGCTGTATTTATTTATTACTGATGTTGATATCCGGTACACTTACCTGCAATCTTTTTTCCAAAATAGTGATAGACAGAAAGATGTGGAAGTTGCTTTTCTTTTATATATGCATATATTCATTATATTTATTTGTCTCCACCTTTGCAATGAATCTTCTTTCCATTCTGTTTAACAGCAATGTTGCTTTTATTATAGTAGAAGGGATAAACTCATTTTTTATTGCGGCATTTACTATTGTAGGAAACTTCTTTGCTCCGGAGGGAGTGATTTTGCCGCAGTATGAATGGACAATTAAAATAAACCCTTTTTATTATTTAATTTTCAGTATGCATAACAACAATACCGATTACTTTATTTCCATACTGTTATTTTTTAGTATGGCGGTTTTGCTTTTTATCTGCAGCTATTTTGTTATAAATAAACATGATTTTATTGATTCTAACAGAGAAACAGGAGGAGTATAAATGCTAAATTTAATCGTCAATAATGTGAGCAAACAATTAAAGGGAAAAACCATACTGTCAAATATTTATCTGAATTTAAAAGGCGGAAATATCTATGGGTTCGTTGGTGAAAATGGTTCGGGAAAAACAATGCTTTTTCGGGCAATATCAGGATTAATGGAAATATCTGAGGGCGAAATTCTTTTAAATGAAAAAGTATTACATAAAGATATGAAAGTGCTTCCCAATCTGGGAATTATGATTGAAAACGCCGGACTATATCCCGAATTGACAGGGTTGGATAACCTGAAGCTTCTGGCCAAACTGAACCGTAAAATAGGAGAAACGGAAATACGGGAAGCAATAAAAAAAGTGGGACTGGATGCTGACGACAAACGGACCTTTCGTAAATATTCTCTGGGAATGAAACAGCGTATTGTATTTGCACAGGCAATTATGGAAAAACCGGATATTCTTCTTCTTGATGAACCAACGAATGCACTTGATGAAAAAGGAGTAAATTCCATACGGCAGATTATTTATGAAGAAAAACAGAGAGGCGCTCTGATTCTTATCGCAAGCCATAATAAAGAGGATATTCAGATACTTTCGGATGAAATATATTATGTAGAAAATGGAACTGTAAAAAAGCGGGAGGCAGCAGTATGAAATTAAAATATGTATTTGCAATTACATTTGTTATAACTTTTGTATCTATGGCAATAGGTATCTACTACAAAAGCTCCTATTTAGATTTTAACAAAGAGGAATCTCCTCTGGATAAATTTGGTATTGCCCTGCTTGATGATGAATTTTTGGATTCTCAACTGCAAAATATGGAGGAAAATCTTGACTCTAGCAATATCATTCTTGCTGTGCGATGTGAGGACAGGTTTCATTACAGATATTCCTGTATGACCCAAAAAGTAAGCGTAGTATCTGTTTTTAAAGGTGAAAATCTGAAAGAAGGAGATACTTTTGAAATTGCCAAAGCTTCCAATCTTTTAAGCCTTGATAAAGACGCCATGTATAATGGAATGTACCCTATAAATATGGGTTTTGTCAACGAAATGATACCTGGAAAAACATATCTTATTTTTTTAGACAGAAAACTGAAAAACTGTAGTAAAAAAGATATCATCTATATGCAGAACAGACATTTTACTCTTGCCCCTATATTTTGTTATGAAAACATTATCAATATTCCAAAAAAACCTGAAAATGAACTTATCCCCTGTATTGGTTATAGCCAAGTGAAAGAGAACGAATTTTTTATTATGTCACAGGAATCGAATGAGAAAATAGCTTTTATGAAAGAGAAATTATTTTCAAAATATAAATTAGATTAAAGTTTAAAAAATTTTAAGAATAAATGACATATTGATTTTATAAGCCAAAAGGCATCCACAAAAATTTTTATGGATGCCTTTTCTTCTATCTGTTTCTGCTTTTAAAACGCAATAATAATTGATTCATATGGCCTTAAAGGAATGTTTAATCTATATGGTCTGTCATCACATTCCTCTTCCACTGCTTTAAATTTGCGAAGTGTCAATTCTGTATTTTTTTCCTCTGCGCTTTCAAAGGTATCTTCCGGTGTTGTCTCACTATAGCTGGATAAAACTTCTTTGTAAACTCCTTCTTTTGGAACTCCTACTGAATAATCCGGTCTCTCCATTGGAGTAAAATTACAGATAAACAAAAATGCACCTTTCCATGTATCCGGCATTTTTCTGATAAAGCTGAAAATACTTCTGCCGGAATCATTTACATTTACCCATTGAAAACCCTCATAGCTTCTGTCATTTGAATACAATGCTGGATTCTTCCGATATAAATGTATCAGCTTTTTCACATACTCCTGCATCTCCTTATGTAATGGCTCCTTCAAAAGGAACCAGTCAAGCTCACGCTCCTCACTCCACTCACGAAGCTGCGCAAATTCCTGTCCCATAAACAGTAGCTTTTTCCCCGGATGTCCTATCATAAAAGTATATGCAGTTCTTAAATTTGCAAATTTATCCACCATATACCCCGGCATTTTATTTACCATGGAACATTTCAAATGTACCACTTCATCATGAGAAATTACCAGAATATAATTTTCTGCCGTCATATAAGAAATACTGAAGGTCATTTTATTATGACCGCCTTTTCGAAACAGGGGGTCTGTTTTACAATACTCCAGAAAATCATTCATCCACCCCATATTCCATTTAAAACCAAATCCAAGTCCGTCGTCTTCCACCGAACCAGTTACCTTTGGCCATGCGGTAGATTCCTCAGCAATCAGATAACAGTTCTTGGTTCTCTTGGACATAATACTGTTCAGATGCTTTAAAAACTCAATTGCTTCCAGATTCTTATTCTCTCCATATTTATTCGGAACCCAGTTGCCCGCGCTTCTGCCATAGTCAAGATACAGCATGGATGCAACCGCATCTACTCTCAGAGCATCTACATGATATACCTCTGCCCAGAACAGAGCATTGGCAATCAGAAAATTTGATACCTCATTTCTCTCATAATCAAACACCTTTGTTCCCCAGTCCGCATGCTCACCTTTTTTCGGATTCTGATATTCATACAGACATTCACCGTCAAATTCCGCGAGTCCATGCGCATCCTTTGGAAAATGAGCCGGTACCCAGTCAAGAATAACTCCAATATTGTTTTTATGCATGGTATTGACAAAATACATAAATTCTTCCGGTCCGCCATATCTTGCAGTCGGTGCATAATATCCTGTCACCTGATACCCCCATGAACCGTCAAATGGATGCTCTGCCACACCGATTAATTCGACATGTGTATATCCCATTTCCTTCAAATATGGCACAAGTTTATCTGCAATTGTCTTATAATCCAGAAATCCGTCTTCACCTCTTGAATAATCCTTTATCCATGAACCCAGATGCATTTCATAAATGGCCATTGGCCGATCATAACGGTCTTCCTTCTCCTGTTTTTCCAGCCATTTGGCATCAGACCATTTAAAACCGTCAATCTCTGCAACCTTGGAAGCATTTCCAGGTCTTAGCTCTGCATGAAATGCATATGGGTCTGCTTTATGTAAAATCTTCCCCGTCTTTGTCTCAATAGAAAATTTATACTTATCCCACTTCTTGGCTTCAGGAACAAATGCTTCCCATATTCCTGATTCACCGAGAACCTTCATCTCATCTTTTTCATCATCCCACTCATTAAAATCACCAACCACACTGACAGAAACAGCATTTGGTGCCCACACTGCAAAATATACACCCTTTTTATTGTCAATTTCCATAATATGGGCTCCGAGCTTACGATAAATCTCATAATGACAGCCCTTTCCAAAGACATATCTGTCTGCCTCTGTAATTACATTCAACTCTTCCATATAGTCCTCCTAGAAATTCAACTTGGTATTTCCCACAAATTACTCTCCGATATATTTTACCATAGATTGTGAATTAATTCTATCGACAAATAAAAAGGATTTGTCTATTATTCTAAAATTTTTTCATTTTATGATAAAACAGATATTTATGGATTGATTCATTCCTTCCTATTTCTTTTCTGTTATTTCTGCCAAACACAAAAAGCCGGATATTTTCAATCCGGCCTTTTGAATATTATAAAACAACCTCATTTAATTTACTTCCCGGTCCATAGGTAAGTCCTGCATAGACCTTCTGGGAGTTTTCTATTACCTTTCCTGAGTGGTCTGTCTTTGCCACCTCGGCAAAAGCCTCTTTCAGCCCCTGTATTACTTTAATCGCATCTGCAAGATTTTCTTTTGTATTTCTTACACCTGCTTTTATCAGACAGTCCCTGACATAAGAATATAAATTCATTAACTGAAAAGAAAGTTCAATTCTCATATCAAGAGCACTGCAAAGCTCATCCAGAAACTGTCTTGCTTTTTTTAACTGAAACAGAAAATCCTCTCTATTTCCACTGTCCAATGCCTTCTCTGCTTCCTCAATATATGCGATAATAATTTCATCCGTTATCACTACAAGCTCTGTTCGTGAACACTGTGAAATTCTTAATGAAAATTCCTTTATCTGCTCCCTCGTCATATCTCTCTCCATTCCTGCTATTGCAGAAGCTGCAGCACCTTATCGCCAAGCTGATTTGCCTGTGCCAGCATGGCAGTTGCGGCCTGACTGATTACATTCTGCGTAGTATAAATAGTCATCTCCTCTGCCATATCCGTATCCACAATTCTCGACAATGAACTTGTCATAGCCTCCACCGTTGCATCCAGACTGGTTTGTGTATGTTCCATACGGTTCTGATATGCACCGATTCTGCTTCTGACCTCAGAAATATAGGAGATTGCTTCATCACAGGTAGTAATGGCTGAATCTGCACCTCTTGATGTATATGCAAGAATATTGTCCAGTCCCATCATGCTGCAATCTACTCTCGGGATATCAATAATAACCTCCTGACCTTCATTTGGTCCCACCTGTACAGTCATTGCACCAAAATCAGTTACATTTATTGTGACAAGTCCTCCCTGTGCAAGATTCATTTGCTCTCCTACGTCCACTCTCATTTCAAAGCCGTCATTTGCTGTGACCGTAATTGTATTTCCATCACATTCCGTTACGGAACTGTCAGGAAAGATGCTGTCTCCTGTCATATTTTTTGTAATTACATACATATCTATATCTGTTCCAAATTCTGCAATACGGTCACTGTTCAAACCAAGACTTGCTCTTAACGCTGCATTATCACAGGAAATTTCTATGCCGTATTTTGAACCATATCTGTTTGATACATACTCAAAAGTGCCATTATTATTTGTAACAGTAATTCCCGATTTATCTGCTGCATTCTGAATCTTTTTATGTATCATATCTATGGAATCAGAATCCAGTATATCTACATTTACACCATTGATAGAAAGTGCACCACTTTCACCACCTGTCACCGTACCTGCATATTGAGCCTGTGTTGCAAGATTATCAACCTGAAGCCAATATACTCCTGCTGCCACATCTGTCGATACATAAGAAATGTCCACATCCGGTTTATTTGTATATGCAACCCTTCCAAGGTCTCCATTTAACAGCTTTTTTGTATTAAAGTCTGTATCATTTGATACTCTGTCAATCTCTGTCCTCAACTGATTAATCTCAGCCATAATACTGGTTCTGTCATTATCTGTATTTGTATCACTGGCTGCCTGCACACACAACTCCCTGATTCTCTGCACCATGGACTGTGTCTCTGCCAGCACACTTTCTGCTGTTTCAATAACAGAAACTCCGTCTGCCGTACTTTGAACGGCTTTACTCAGGTTTCGAAGCTGTGAACGCATCTTTGCAGACAATGCAGCTCCTACAGGATTATCCTTTGACGAATTTACCTTATATCCAGAAGACAGCCTTTCCAAGGATGAACCTGTTCTTTTATCTGCTATGGAAAGATTATGCGCTGCATTAAACGCAATCATGTTTGTAGTTATTCTCATTCAAAAAACCTCCTAAGGTATATTTTCATTATCATAGAAAATTACTCTGTATTTTCTATATACAACTCCTACAGAGTAACTATCATAAAACAAAACGCCAAACTATTCTCACAACTTTTATCATACAACAGACGCTTTGCTTCTCTAATCATTTTATCGGATGTTTTGCAAACAATCTTTAACAGATTTAATAAATCCTTTTGAAATTTTATATAAATATCTGCTTTCAACCCTGTTCTCAACTGTATTTTCAATCGCAAGATTTTTGTGAACACTGCGTTTTCTCACTTCATTATTCATAGTCGCCTTGCTTCTTACGACTTCCATGGAAAACTCACTGACAAAATCCAGACCTTTGATTTCCTTTATAAAAATAGAACGACTTCCGGTAATTATCCCTGCTGTCTGCACATTTTCACAATAAACAATGGCCTCCGATTTAACACCGCTTACCATATTGACAGAATGAATCACACAGTCTATCTTTCCAAAAGCCATGGTATTCATAGAAACATTGACCTTACCCTCACCTTCATCTCTTACAAAAGAAACCCTTATATTTACAGCCTCTCCATCTATATCCACCGGAATATGATAGCTCTCATTTTCTGTACTTTTTACCATAAATCTCAAATTCCGATTAATATCTGCCATTGACTTTACCTGCTCATAAGACAGTTTTCTGGCAGGTCCGCCCATATCCTTTACAGAAGCTGTCTTTTTCAGCTCTTTTACTGCCTCCTTAGCGCTTTCTTCATCTTCAAACTTCTCCAGAATACGCTCAGCTGCCTCTTTTTTGCTTTGACCGTCCAGAAGATATTTTCTGAAATCAGAGCCTGGCATGGATAACTGCATTGCCGAAACAATATTTTCCATAGAAGCATTCTGTCCGCTCTCCATAAGTGCAAGTACTGTATCCTCTGTAATCCCCTCCTCTGCTGCTTCCTTGAAATAGTTATCCATCACCTGTTTTACATATTCTGCATTTAATCTGGCATTAGTTCTTACAGACTCATTATCACTGACCAAATCCACCAGATTTCCAAGATTGATTTCACCAAAACGTCCTTCTTTGTAAATCTTTTCTACATTTTCTGCATTTAATCCAGTTTTTACTCTTGCTGCCATTCTGCGCACAAACTGAGCGATATCTTCGGAAGATGTATCCTTTGCATCTGTGTTTATTTCCTGCAGTCCAACAGTATCATCCACTTTTATATCCACTGTTTTCTTTTTGCTTTTTACTGCAGACAAAAGATTATTCAAAGTAAATTCCGCACCTTCAAGCGTAACTGCACCGATAGAACTTGAATCCATACTTTCTACCATATTTAATGTTCTGTATAAATCTACATACCGATTTCTGTTTTCCTCTGATATCTCTCCTGCCTTTTCCAGTTTCCAGAGATATTTTGCAAAATCTTCACTCTCATCTGCCCCAATCATTGCATTCAATTCCACAAGATGCTGATTCAATTCCCTGATATCCGTATTTAAAATATTTACATGATTTTCTACAAGATAAGCTGCTGTTTTCGGAGTGAGGTTATCCCGAACATAATCAAGTTCCCCCATAAGACTTTCCATCTTAAAAACAGCTTCCTTTGTGATTTCCATTTGATTATATCCCAAAATTCTTGCTGCACGCCGACTGCTTTCATTAACATCTATTCCAATATCCTTTAATATATTGTCAATGTTCTCAAATGCCTTGGAAATATTATCTCCCAAATCTGTTCTTACCTGTGTCCCCACTGCTTCATAGGCAAGTTCAGCTTTTGTATAGCTGGTGGAAAGATTTTTGCTTTCCTCATAGACAGATTCCAGAGTAAACTCCATAGTTCCTTTGTAAATCTCTGCCATTACAGCTGACGGAACCTGACTCATGCTTTTCATAATATCCATCATGGAATTTAGTGTATCCGTCATATCAACGGCTGCCGAACCCTGCTCTTCAAAAAAAGAAGAATAGTAATTATTGTTATCCTGCTTGGTCTGAGTAAGCATAACCGAAATTTCCGTATATGTAATATTAATACCAAGTTTTTGCATATTTAATAAAGAAGAGGAAGTCATGACAAGCCTTGCCTCTACAATTACAGTCCTTGCCCTGATAAAAGACGGATTTTCAAAATTGCGCTGGTTCTCTTTCTGTCTGGCATCGCCGTTCTTCTCCTGTTCAGCAGCCTGATATTTCTTAATATTTGCTGCATTTAATACTGCATCATCATTTACAATATCATAAATCGTCTCATCTGAAACATTGGCTATCGCATCCATAGTCTGAGTAATTTCATCTGTCCGAATCCAGCTTTGAGTCACATACGCCTCTGTTCCTCTCATTCCCATCATAAGCGCAAATGCCGTATTTGAAACAATAACATCCGTATTCTGCATATCTGCCTGATTTAACTCTGCAATCTTAAGCAGATTTTCCGCTGTCACCTGTATATCATGTTCCACAAGCCACTTTGCATTCTGTATATTTTCCTCATTTATTTCCATACCTGATTTTTCTAAAATCCCTGATATCTGCTCCTTCAGTTCGTTCCACTCGGTATCTGAAAGAGAAGCGGCTGCGCTGTCTGTCCCCGAAGTACTGTGTACTGCTTTATATGCATTTTCAATTGTTGGCTCCAAATCATTCTTCATCAGATATGATTTTGCGGCATCTGTCAGACCACCTGTTTCACCTGCCATCTTTACTGCACTTGCCATTGCACTCGAGCCCAAAACTGCCTTTATTTTATCACTGTTAATATTTAACCCGCTGATATCATATCCGTCGCACCATGCGGCAAGCTCTATTTGAATTCTCTCATAAACGGTCAGAAGCGTATGCGGGTCCTCTTTATCCGGAGCCAGTCCAAGCTCACTCATAGCTGAATAATCTTCATCTGTCACAAGCTCTTTCAATTTTTCTATATTTTCATTAATATATGCCTTAAAATCCTGTTTTGTTTCAAATCCGCTGTTTTTTCCCTGATTCTGTTCATTTTCCCTGCCTGTCTTGTCATAATTCATATAATCATTTTGAAATAGCTGCTTTCTTCCCGTTTTTTCCATAACCACGCCAAAAAATCCCACTTTTTCGGAAGTCTGCACACTCTGTTTTCCACTGCTTTTTGCTGAAACTTCATTCATATAATTTACTGTATTTATCTGCATTTCTATTCTCCACTCTGCTTTATATTTTTTATGTTTGCTTATAATTTATTTCGGCAAAAATCGAAAATAGTTAATAATGTAAATACTCGACAAGAAAAGTATTGTTATAAAAATAATAAACAATACAATACGAAATAAGAGAACTACTCAACAAAACAAATACTCAATGGGAAAAAGAATAAACAACATAAAATATCCTTTTGTTCAGATATCTTCAGTATCATATATTTTGGCAGAACATGCCTGACAATAGAAATATTGAATAACCAAAATATTTAACAGTTAAAATAACAAAATCTTATACGTCTTTCATTTGCTTCATTAAAAATTTATAACGCTCCTGACCCGCATTTAATTCATAAATACAACAGTCTATCAATTCAGGGTCCACCACATACGAAAAATTTTCATAGGCTCGGTCAAGAGATTTTTGTACTTCCAAAAGCTCTTTCATCAATTCTTCTTTTTTCTTCGTATCTTTATTTTCTTCTTCCACTGCATGCTTCTTCCTGCCTGCTAATAATTTCATAAGACCTCCATACAAATTCATCGCTTTTATTTATAGATATTTAAATTATTCTCTATTTATTCCTTTTTATACTTTTGCAGCTTCCAAATTTTGAAATATAGGTGTTTTGAAATTATTTTGAAAATATAAATACATTTTTATAAAAATTTATTTAAAAATAACTTGACATTTTGAAATAATTATTTTATACTATAGTCACCTTAATCAATCTACTTTATCCACTTCGCATTTTACTGTTTGGAGGTAAACTTGAGCAACGGTATCATTGCGATTTATGATTCAGAAGCAGACTATGCTTTAAAACTTGCAGAATATTTTCGTCTAAAGAACGGATTAAACTATTCTGTCTTGGTATTCACCGATTATAATTCCCTTAAAAATTATTTATCCGAAAATGAAATCGATATACTCTTAATTTCTGAAGAATTTTGTATGTATATAGAAGAATTACAAAATGTACCCAATTTATTTATTCTTACAGATGGAAATATAAATGCCGCCCTGAAACAATATACATCTTTATACAAATATCAGTCGGCGGACCGAATACTTCGGGAAGTCATGTCCTGCTATGCACTATCCTGCTCCAAAGAAAGAATCACAGTTTCAACGTCAGCTCCAGCAAAAATTACAGGAATTTATTCTCCTGTCAAGCGTTGTGGAAAGACAAGCCTTGCTTTGGCTTACGGATGCATTGTTTCAATGGCAGAAAACAGTTTGTATATAAATTTTGAAGAATATTCTGGATTTTCCTTTTTTACTGACGATAGTCCATCTGGAGACCTTTCCGATTTGCTTTATTTTTACAGGCAGAATCCTTCCAATGTTGCCAAAAAGCTGACGGCTCTGTCATGTACTTATCATAATTTAAACTATATTCCGCCAATGCAGTTCAGCTATGATATTAAAAATATGGAAAGTGAGGATTTAAATCATTTTATTCATGCAATTTCAGAAACAGAACAATATAAAAACATTATTCTTGATATTTCTGACTCTTTAAAAGATGTTCCTGCTCTTCTTTCTGTCTGCGATAAAATATTTATGCCTTCGACAAAGGATGCGATTTCTCAGCTCAAAATTGATGAATTTTTCAAAAGTATTTCTGCACTATACAATTCTTCTATTAAAGACAAAACAGAAATTATAATTCCACCCTACGCAGACCCCTGTATCTTTTCAGATACAACAACCGGCCATGATTTTATGGAAAAACTTCTTTTCAGTAAATTCGGCGCTTATATCAGGGAATTAACCGCTAAACATTGTTAACCAAATTACACAGGCAATTTATGCCAACTATATTTTAAAAAGGAACAGAGATTATGACTGATACAACTATAAGTAAAATACGAAGTGATTTGATAAACAGATTTGATTTTTCAAGGGATTTGTCAAATGAAGAAATTTATTCTCTGATTGACAATGAAATTGTAGAAACAGGAAGACATCAGTTTATATCTCTTACGGAAAAAGAACGGCTCAGACGTATTCTTTTTCATTCCATCAGAGGGTATGACATTCTTCAAGAGCTGATTGATGACCATGAAATTACAGAAATTATGATTAATGGTTATAACAATATTTTTATTGAAAAAAATGGAACACTGATAAAATCTGACTTTGAATTTTCTTCGCCTGAAAAGCTCCAAGATGTGATACAGCAAATGGTATCTAATGTAAACCGACGCGTAAATGAAGCTTCTCCTATTGCCGATGCCAGACTATATGATGGTTCAAGGGTAAATATTGTTCTAAATCCTGTTGCATTAAATGGGCCTGCCGTAACTATCCGTAAATTTTCCAAGTCACCGATGAGCATACAAAATTTGATTGATTTTAACTCTATCACTATGGAAGCGGCTGATTATTTAAAGCAACTTGTACTGGCTGGCTACAATATATTTGTCTGCGGAGGAACCGGTTCTGGCAAAACCACCTTCTTAAATGCTCTGTCAAACTTTATCCCTGCAACCGAACGCATAATCACTATTGAAGACTCTGCGGAACTTCAAATTTCCAATATTCCAAATATTGTCCGCCTAGAAGCCAGACAGGCAAATACAGAAGGAAAAAATGAAATTACGATTCGAGACCTGATACGCTCTGCACTTCGTATGAGACCTACCCGTTTGCTTGTTGGAGAAGTTCGAGGGCCAGAAGCTCTTGATATGCTGACTGCATTTAATACCGGTCATGACGGTTCTATGTCTACTGGTCATGGCAACAGTCCAAAAGACATGCTGCGACGAATGGAAACTATGGTTTTAATGGGTGTAGATATGCCGGTCAGCGCCATAAAGGGACAAATTGCATCCGCGCTTGATATTATGATATATCTTGGTCGCCTTCGAGACCATTCAAGGCGGGTGCTCGAAATTACAGAAATTGCAGACTATAAAAACGATGAAATCATTTTAAATCCATTATTTGTATTCTGTGAAGAAAAAGAAATTCATGGCAAAATCCAGGGAAGTCTGAAAAAAACAGAAAATCCACTTATAAATACTTTAAAACTACAGATGGCAGGTATTATAAAAAAGGGAGATGAATGATATGATACAGATAGAATATGAGGTTTACCGCCTGTCTTTTATAGAATACCTGTTATATGGAATTATTTATTTGTTCCTGTCTGCAATCATATCCTTTCTTTTTTACGACTCTTTTATTCCTGTCATTATTATTGCTCCATTTATTATTATTTATTACAAATATATCAGCAATTTTCTCTGTGAAAAAAGAAAAAACAGTTTAATTCTTGAATTTAGAGATATGCTCCACTCTATTTCCGCCTCTTTAAATTCAGGATATTCAATTGAAAACACCATAAAAGAAGCATATACCGAGATGGTCATTTTATATGGAAGAAACTCTTATATCTGTAATGAGCTTGATTTAATGTTAAAAAAACTTGCTATAAATATTCCTATAGAAAAAATCTTTTCTGATTTTTCCATACGTTCTCAATGCAATGATATTCTAATGTTCTCTCAGATATTAACAATTGCCAAACGAAATGGCGGAGACCTTATCACTATTATAAAATCTTCTTCTCAGACAATTGCAGAAAAAATTGACATTAACAGAGAAATCGCAACGGTACTTTCTTCCAGAAAATATGAACAAAATATTATGTCTCTTATGCCTGTTGTCATTATGAGCTACATACGATTATCTTCAGATGGATTCTTTGAGCCTGTTTACCATAATATTACTGGTATTTTGATTATGAGCCTTTGCCTGATACTTTATCTTCTGGCAATTGTAATCGGTTTAAAATTTTCTGCTGTAAAAATCTGATTTTATCTCTACTTTATTAGGAGGATTTATGAATATAATAATTATATATTTACTACTGTTAATTACCTTACTGATTTTTTTCCTGTTAACAAGAGTTTATAAAAAAGAATTTACTGCCGGTTTAGCTTCAAAAGAACATCCTCTCAAATTTCTTTATGGAACTGCATTTTTTCTGCTGGATATTTTTTCTTCCCTTCGAAAAAAGCTGTTTCCAAACCATTCTGTTCACAATACAAAACTTAAAAATAAACTTGACAAACTGTATTCAGGAAAAGATACTCGCAAAATTGAATATTTACTACAGGCAAAAAGAATATCCTATTCTCTCCTTATTCTTGCAGGCTTTATATTTATTGGTTTTTGTTATTCCTGCAATGCCTTAAACAGTTCAAAAAGAGTCACATCTTTACAGCGAACGGATGAGGAAAACTCATATTCTTTTGAGGTAAGTATTGAAGATAAGGAAACCCACATTGTTGATATTACTGTCAGCCCTAAAGAATATGACTTTAAAGAATCTCTGAATATCTTTGAAGAATATCGGGAACAAATTGTTTCTGAACTCTTAGGAGAAAATAAAGGAATTGATGCTATCCAATACCCCCTTCATTTCATTTCAGAAATTGGAGAAAAAGGATTAACTATCCGATGGGAAATAGAAAACGAAGAGCTCATCGATGCCTTTGGCCAGATATATCCTGAAAATATTGAACTCTGTGGCGCTGCTACCTCGGTTACTGCCTGTCTGTCACTTGGCGAATATACTGCAAGCCTTACTATTCCATTGGTTCTGGTCCCCTAGATATGGATACACCGGAAATGCTGGAGAAAAAAATATCAGACTATATAAATAAAAATAACAGTCCCTTTGCATCTGATGTATCCCTTCCTGAAACCATAAACTCCAGACAGCTTTCATTCTATGAAATTTCGGACAAACCAACTTTATTATTTTTATTAATTGGAATTATTATTTCCATATTTATTTTCTTGTTTGCTCTGACAGATATTGATAAATCATTAAAGAAAAGAAGTTATCAACTTGAATGTGATTATCCGGAAATTGTTTCAAAGCTTCTTCTTTTGCATGGCGCTGGGCTGACCATTCAAAATGCATTTTCTACAATTTTAGCAGATTATAAAAGAAAAGGCGACCCTCACTATATCTATCAGGAAATTGAATTTATGTTAAATAAACTCAAAAGCGGCGCATCGGAATCCGGCGCATATGCCGAGCTTGGAACACGCTGTCAGCTTCATGCCTATATCAAACTTGGAACACTGCTTGAACAAAATATCCGCAAAGGCTCTTCCGATTTGCAAAACGCTTTAAACCAAGAAGTTTACGAAGCCTTTTCTTTTCACAAAAGCAATGTATTATCATCTGGTGAAAAAGCCGGAACAAAGATGCTTCTCCCAATGATTTTAATTTTAATTGTTGTAATGATGCTGATTATAATTCCTGCTTTTTTATCCATAAATATTTTATAAACAAATTATATTTATTATTAGGAGGTACACTACTATGAAAACTGCCGTTTATAACGCAAAAGAACATTTAAAAAGCTTTTTTTACACAAAATTTCTGCTGCTTTCCAAAAATCTTAAGGAAGGACTTTCAGGTCTAGGTGTTGTGGAGGTCATTTTAATTCTTCTTGTTATTGTAAGTCTTATATTAATCTTCAAATCTCAGATTACAACAATTATCAATACTCTTTTCAAGTCAATTAAGACTCAGATAAAAAGCATTTAATATCATATGAAATCTAAACACTATAATTTAAATGGCACCATCACTCTGTTTTTATGTTTGATTTTTCTCACTATGCTGTCTTTTATTATGATAGTATTGGAATCATGCAGAATACATCTTGTCAATGCACATACAGAGGGAATTTCTCATATAGCACTCGAATCTGCTACAGGATATTTTTCACTCCCTTTATTTGAAAATTATGGCATATTTGCAATAAATATATCTGATTCCTCCCTTACTTCTCTGCTGGAAAAATATATAAATGATAATTTTTCACCATCTGCCGGTCTGGCAGGAAGCTGGTATAATTTTTCCAAAATAAATTCCTATGTATGCAGCCCTGACAAAATCTACCATATCACAGATGAAGATGGAAAAATCTTTGCAGACCAGATTATTCGTTTTATGAATTACAAAGCTGCTTCAGATATTTCTGATATTATTTTTCAATCTTCTTTTATTGATACATTTTCAAAAAATTATATTGATATTTCCACCATTGATATAGAAAAAAATATGGTAGATACCTCTTTTCCTCTCTCTGAATTATCAGAAGACCCAGTAAATGAAACAATGCTTACAGAACAAGAAGCTGTTTCAAAAAAAAATTCTATTTTTAACAAAATAAAAAAACTTCTGGCAAAAGGTACATTGGATATATACGTCGACAAATCCTCTGATATTTCAGCCCGCCGGACAGATATGTCTGCACTGCCATCCTCTATATGCAGATATAAAAAACATATTGATTTTTTAAGCAGTACCGATAAGCTAATGTATCTTACTTATCTTTCAGACACTTTCAAATGTTATACAGATAAAAAAACTGATAGTTCTGAATTAAACTATCAACTTGAATATTTACTAAACAACAACCCCTGTGATGAAAATAATCTTCTACAATCTATTTTTAAAATTCAATCTTTGCGTACAAAGCTGAATCTTGCATATCTATATACAGATTCAGAAAAAAGACAACTTTCAAAAACACTTGCAGTATCCGCAGTGGGATTAATTCCTGTTCCTTTTCTGGTAGAATTTACACAGCTTGCCATTTTAAGTGCATGGGCTTCTGCGGAAGCAATTGTCGATGTCAGAGATTTACTGAAAGGAAATGAAATTCCATTATTTAAATCAAAACAGAGCTGGTCTCTAAGTTTAGATGATATTTTAACTTTTGATTTTCATACAAAATCTAAAAATCAAACTGCTGGATTTTCATATAAACAATATCTGCTACTATTTCTTTATACAGATTTTGACACAGACACAATTTATAAAACTATGGATTTAATTCAAATGGATTTAAGGAAAAACTATCTTTCTAAATTTCAAATGACTGAATGTATTACCGGAATGAAATATAATTTCAGCTTTGAGTACCCGTTTGCTTTTTTTCATAAACATTCATCTTCTATATTTCAGCATAAATTTACACAAAGTTACGGCTATTGAAAGGAGGCATTTAAAATTGTTCTTTACTTTTGCTTTTGATTCCTTCAAAAATAATAAACATAATACTCTCCCGGTATCGATGCACGTATTTACTACGAGGCCAGTTCAGAGCAAAGAAAGAACAATTTTAAATGCCTCCTCTGCCAAAGCATCTCTTACTGTTGAAGCGGCACTGGTTCTTCCATTTTTTGTTCTTGCGCTCTTATCAGTAATTTATTTGATAAACATTATGGCACTTTATACTACTTTACAGATTCAACTAGAAGAAACAGCAAGAAAATTAAATTCTTCTGCTTATATTTATTCAGATTTGGAAACACCGCTTCCTGACTCTAATATAATATCATCTGAAATCATCCGTTCTTTATTTATGTCTCAGGATATCAAAAAATTATGTCATATTTCTCATATAAAAAACGGATACAATGGTATTTCCTTTTATCACAGCAAAATTGAGAAAGGAGACACTGCGGATATTGTTATTACATACTATATTTCTATTCCCTTTCTTTCAGAATTGAATCTTCATATACCTATTGCACAGAGATGTCATTTTAAATTATTTACAGGAAACCATGATATGCGCTATAATGCCAGTGAAAACCCCATTGTCTATATGACTGCATATGGTAGAGTCTACCATACAAATAAATACTGCTCTTACCTTATAAAATATGCACAAATATTAGACAAAGATTCTATTTCTGAATATGAAACGAAATCTCATCAAAAGTTTTCATTATGTAATGCATGTGAAAAAACTTTTTCTGCTCAAAATACCTCTGTCATCTATATAAGCAAAACAGGGAGTGTCTATCACTATTCGCGTGACTGTTATTATCTTACCTCACATATTTATGAATGTTATTTTAAAGATATACAAGAACATTACCCTATCTGCACAAGATGCAGTGAATTTTCTGAATAAAGATAACATATAAAAACACAAAATATAAAATACTTCTTAAATTTTTCAGCTTTTTTATATTTTGGAAAGGATGCTAAAAAATGTTTAAATACATCACAATACTTATTTTATACATATATCTTATCCTATGTACCATCAGTGATATAAGAACAAAAAAAATCAATTTGAAACTCTCCCTTGCATTTCTCCTTCTGGGCTTTTTCATATACCCATTTTTTATCAAATCTGATATAAAAATCTTGTTATATAATCTTCTGCCTGGAATTTGTATACTTCTTGTTTCTCTTTTTACAAAGGGAGCTATTGGTGCCGGAGACGCTGTCATACTGATAATCATGTCCTTTTATATGCCGTCTGCTTCTATTCTAATCATACTATTTTTTTCTCTGCTGATGGCTTCTGTTATCGCTGTCACTTTGATTATAAAAAAATATTCCCGCAAATATGCACTACCCTTTGCACCATTTATTACTCTGGGTTATACAATTTTTTTACTTATTTAACAATACTGTCATGGAAAGGAAGAATAAAACTATGAAAAAAATAACAAATTATATTTTATACTGTTCTCTTAATGCTTCCTTTACTTTAGAAGCCGCTGTTATATTTCCAATAATTCTTTCTATAATTATATATATTTTTTTGCTGGTAATTTCCTTGCACGATACTATGGCTGCAAAAGCTATCTCATACAGATATCTCATTTCATATTCTATGAAAATACAGGATAGCTACTGCTATCATAATAAAACAGCCGACAATATAAACAGCGAAATTCAGAATGTATCTATTATAAACAATACTTCTCACTTTTTCTTAAAACCGGAAAAAAATAATCTGAAAGTTATTTCTTCTGACTATAATACCCCTGTTACATTTTCCAATTATAATAATACAAAAATACTGTGGGCATACAAAGCAGGAAAAACATTTTTTATCAAAACAGATACAAATAAAACTACATTACCATAAGGAAGCACGCTGATGCGTGCGTAGGTCATCAAACAAAGTTTGACGA
>CAJUDQ010000019.1:24445-57156 GCA_910585215.1 uncultured Lachnospiraceae bacterium
TAAGGAAGCACGCTGATGCGTGCGTAGGTCATCAAACAAAGTTTGACGACAGTTTGCCATAAGGAAGCACGCTGATGCGTGCATAAGTCATCAAACAAAGTTTGACGACAGTTTAACCATAAGGAAGCACGCTGATGCGTGCATAAGTCATCAAACAAAGTTTGACGACAGTTTACCATAAGGAAGCACGCTGATGCGTGCGTAGGTCATCAAACAAAGTTTGACGACAGTTTACTATAAAACATTTATAGAAAAACAATGATAAATAATTTAAAAATGGAGAAAACTATGAAGATAGAATATCGAAAAATATTTAATAGAAACTATGCTGTGATTTATGAGTATAATGTATTAGACTACAAAGAATGTTATAGAAGTAAAATGTTAAAAAGCAATAAACTTGACCATTTTCTTACCTATGATACACAAAATATAAATGGAGCTCTTCATTTTACTTATGATATTTCCTCAAAACAATCTATTTACAGCTTTTATGAAAACAGTGATATTGATTATGAAACGGTAAGACATTTAATTATGTCTTTAAAAGCGGCCTTTGATACTTTAAACAATTACCTTTTGGAACCAGATTATATTGTTTTAGACCCAAAAATGATTTATATGAATATTGCAACAAAAGTGTTATATTTCTGCTATTGTCCCGCTGAAAAAAACAATTTTTACGAATCTTTAAACACTCTGATATGCTATATCCTTTCAAAAATAAATCATGAGGATACAAATTGCATTATACTTGCTTATTCCCTTCAACAGCAGTCTATAAATACAAACTACACCTTTGATGATTTAATGGAAATTTTAAATAAACAGGTATTTAATCATCAAAGCAGTCATATAAATCAAAAAGAGCAAATTCAAAAAAATGAGAATGAAGATATCCATGACAACAGCATTTATCAAACTCAAAAAAACTCCGACACAATTCCTGAATATCAAAACTCCGAACCTTTTTCAGAGATATCAAAACACTTCTCAAAGAAAAATTTAAAATGGCATGTCATGATTTCTGTATGTATTTTCTTAGGAAGCCTTTCTGTAATATTATATTATGGTCTAATCCTCCAGACAATCTCGACTGAACTTACAGTGATTTTCTCCGGTATGACAGCATTTGTATGTTTTGAACTGTTTACATACCTAAAAAGCAAACAGACAGATACATTAAAAAGAACTTCAAAGCTGTTTAAATCTGAAATATCCTCCTGCTCTCAATCAGTAAAAGCATCCTTTGAAAATAAAGAATATCCTGATATTGTAAAAAATCAAACTATAAAACCGCCAAAACATAATTTAAAGAGAAATAATGTAGAAGAAAATAATTTATGGGAAAGTGATTTAATACAAAACGACATAACAGAGAATAATTTATGGAAAAAGAACTTATGGAAAAAAAATCTAACAGAAAATAATTTAAAGAAACATTGTTCAAAGAAAAATACTTCTACAGGGGAGAATACAATAAAAAACTATTCAACAGAAAGCTATTCAGCAGAATATTATCCAACAGACAATTATTCAACAGAAAGTCATTCAGCAGAATATTATCCAACGGAAAGTTATTTGACAGAAGGCTATCCGGCAGAAAATGATTTAACAAATGGTTCTTCAACGGACAACTATTCATCCGAAAGTATTTCAAACAAACATTGTTCAGAAAAACATTATTATGAAGATACCATTATTCTTGGTTATCGAAGCAGTGAAAGCCTCCCCCGTCTTGTTTACACTGGAACAGACTTTGTCTCTGAAAATGAGCTTGTCAGCTTTCCATTTATAATTGGAAAAATGACAGACAATGTAAATATGACAATTGACAATCCCATGATAAGCCGTATTCATGCAAAAATATACTTAAAGGAAGGTCATTATTATATTGAGGACATGAATTCTTCCAATGGAACCTACATTAATAATACTCTTATCCAGCCACATTCCCTGACTGAAATCAACACTGGAGATTATATCACCTTTTCACACCTTACCTATATATTTCAGTAAAATTTTACTTGTTTTTTTTCTGATAATAAACTACACTAGAGTTTGGAACATATAATTTTATTTGATTTGATTATTTGGAGAAAAAATGACTATTAATGAAGCAGCAAATTTATTTATAAGTAAAGGTTTTCGTTATGTAAAGGCAAATGTTTCAAATGTGTATGTTTTTTTGAAAACATCTGCGAATATGACTATGGATATCTGTCTGTTAATTGACAATACCAAAAGTACTTTTATTAATATTGATACACTTGGCAATTTATGCAGTGCTTTGGAACGGAAGTTTATATTCAATGGTTTTCGAAATGTATCCTCTTTTTTTATGATTTTTTCTAATAATGTAGAACGGGAAAAGGCACTTCTTATGCAACCATATCGTTTTTGGATTTTTGATACTTCAAAAAGCTGTCTTATGGTTTTTGAAAATCAGCCGGAAGATTATTATGGTCTGAAAAAAGATTTTGAAGAATTACTCTCCTCTGAACAGGAAACACAAAGCAAAATTTTTCGTCCTATAATAACAATATCGTTAATTGCAGTAAATATTATTGTATTCCTTATTATGACTTTTTCCGGTGGAACAAACAATTCCCGTTATCTGTTAGAACACGGAGCTTCCTACTGGAAAGCAGTATATGAAGACCATGAATACTATCGCTTATTTACTTGCATGTTTCTTCACTTTAATGGAGAGCATATTATGAACAATATGATTACACTTGCGTTTGTCGGAGCAGCTGTTGAAAAATTTCTAGGACCCTTTCGCTTCCTGTGTATTTATATTTTCAGCGGTCTGGGTGCTAGTATTTTGTCCTCTCTGTATTATATGCATAATTCACCCGATGTTATTACAGTCTCAGCCGGCGCCTCTGGTGCAGTATTTGGAATATTAGGTGCACTCATTATTATCGCACTGATATCTAAAAATCACAGAAGAACTCTGAAACCCATGAATATACTGCTAATAGTAGTTCTTTCTATCAGTAACGGATATCTCAGCAGCTCCATTGATAATGTAGCCCATATTGGCGGTTTATTGTTTGGTATTATTCTTACATTTATTTCTTGCCTATATACCAAAAATATACTAAAATAGAACAGAATCGTTTCGCAGCAATTTTCTGTGAAACATAAAATAATTTAAGGAAAGGCATTCAATCATATGAATATCAATATTTATTATGGTGGACGAGGGATTATTGAAGACCCTACATTATATGTATTAGGAAAAATTGAGAATGTTTTAGATGAATTGCATGTAAAATACACAAGATATAATCTTTATGAATTAAAAAATACGATTACTACACTTCCTCAGACCTTAAAGGAATCTGACGGTGTTATATTAGCCGCCAGTGTTGAATGGATGGGATATGGCGGATATCTTCAACAATTTCTTGACTCCTGCTGGCTATATGGAGATAAATCTAAAATAAGCAGTCTGTATATGAGCCCTGTAGTCATCTCCACCACTTATGGCGAGAAAGATTCCTATCTTATGCTTTCTAATGCATGGGAACTCCTTGGAGGTAAAGTATGTGAAGGCATCTGTGCTTATGTAGAGGATTCTATTGATTTTGAAGGAAATAATGAGTATGGTTTACTGATTGAAAAAAGAACAGAAAATCTTTATCGCGCAGTATCCAAAAAGCTAATAAGTTTTCCTTCCAGCAGCTACAGCATTCGCCAAAATTATATTAATAATACATTAGAACTTACCCCACAAGAGGGTGAACAACTTTCAAAATATGTTTCAGATGATATCTATGTAAAAAAACAAAAGGAAGATATCGAAGAACTGGCATCCTTTTTTAAAGATATTCTGAAAAAACAGAATTATTCCGAAGATGAATTTATTTCTGCCTTTAAGGAAAATTATAATCCTCAACCTGGATATTCCTGTGTCTATTCTTTTATTATTGAAGACCGAGAGAAAGAATTGACTGTGACAATAAATGGTATAACTATCAATGTTAGTTATGAAAAGAATCCTTCTCCTGATATTACATTAAAGCTGAATTATGATACACTTGAAAATATTATATCAGGTCGTTCAACTTTCCAAAAAGCATTTATGACAGGAGAGATGTCATCCAAAGGAAATTTCAATACTATGAGAATGTTGGACCAGCTATTTCATTTTAACTAAAGCAAACAGAGTAACTCCCATAAGTTTATAAAAATTTTTCCTGCATTATACTATTTATATGTCACTATCCTTTCAAAAATCATATCACAGGAAATTATTTTGTGTAAATATTGAGTAATTTTTATAAAGTAATTTTCTATGAAAGAATACACTATCTAAAGGGACTGTCAAAACGGCTTCCAATAAAAATAATTTTTTAGAAAAGAGGTAAAAAATGAAAGAGGAAAATTGTATTTTTTGTAAAATAGCTTCAGGTGAGATTCCATCTTACACTTTATACGAAGATAATCTGTTTAAAGTATTTCTTGATTTATCACCTACCTCTTTTGGACATGCTCTGCTGATTCCAAAAGAACATTATGCAAATCTTTTTGAACTTGACGATGATATCGCTTCAAAGGCGCTTATTCTGGCAAAAAAAGTTGCAACTGCCATGAAAGCATCTCTGCAGTGTGACGGTTTTAATCTGCTTCAAAACAACGGAGAAATTGCCGGACAAACCATGTTTCATTTTCACATTCATCTTATACCGCGATATAAAGATGATAATACAAAAATTATCTTTGACCACAAATCTTTAAAAGAAGAAGATGCAAAAACAATTCTTGATACCATTAAAAAATGCTTATAAATAGTATAAAACAAGCATATAATATTATCTAAAGAATTAGTCACTAAACCACTTCATACGGTAAGAGTTTGGTGACTAAATCTTTAACTATCATGAAAGGATATTTAATAATGAAAAAAATACTATTAACAGGAGGGGGAACTGCTGGTCATGTCACTCCAAATATAGCGCTTCTCCCTGCATTGAAAAATATGGGCTATGAAATTAAATATATGGGGTCCTATGATGGTATTGAAAAAAAATTAATTGAAGAATTAAATATTGACTACATAGGTATTTCTTCTGGAAAATTAAGACGCTATATGTCTGTAAAAAATTTTACAGACCCCTTTCGTGTAATAAAAGGATTTTCAGAAGCAAAAAAATTTATAAAAAAATACAGACCAGATGTTGTATTCTCTAAAGGTGGATTTGTCAGTGTTCCTGTGGTTTTGGCTGCCGATAAATACAAAATTCCAGTTATCATTCATGAATCAGACATGACACCGGGACTGGCCAATAAACTTGCCATTCCTCATGCCTACAAGGTGTGCCATAATTTTCCTGAAACCTCAAACTATCTTCCAAAGGGCAAATCTGTTTTAACCGGTTCCCCAATTCGTTCAGAACTTTTATCAGGAAACAAAACACGTGGATTATCGATGTGCCATTTTACTTCTGATAAACCAGTGATTATGGTAATTGGTGGAAGTCTTGGTGCTGCCTCTGTAAATGAAATCGTAAGAAAATCGCTGGATGAACTTTTAAAAAATTATCAGATAGTTCATCTATGCGGAAAAGGAAAATTAGAAGAAAGTCTTCAGGGGAAAAAAGGATATATTCAATTTGAATATATTAAGGATGAATTAAAAGATTTGTTTGCCATGGCACAAATTATCATTTCTCGCGCCGGTGCAAATGCCATATGTGAAATTCTTGCTCTCAAAAAACCAAATATTTTAATTCCTCTTTCTGCAAACGCCAGTAGAGGTGACCAGATACTAAATGCAGAATCCTTTAAAAAGCAGGGTTACAGTGAAGTATTGAAAGAAGAAGAATTAACACCTGATCTCCTGATTCATACTGTAAATAATGTATATAAAAATAAGATTCAATATATTCATGCTATGGATTTATCACCTTCAAAAGACTCTATAAAATTAATTACTGACTTAATTAACGAAGCAGTAAATGTCTGATAATACAGAAACTATCCATAAAAAACAGTGTTGTATGATACTTAGACACAACACTGTTTTTTAGCAGATATATGTTTTTGACTGTTCTATCAAAAAGAAACTGCTTAACCTGAAAGAAATCGAATTTGTTTTATATAAGGTCACATTATTCAAAAATAATATGGAGCTGTCACATTCAAAAATATTTCCTGTGTCAACTCCATATTTTTATCTATTGGCCTTATATTCTATTCACTTACTATCTGCATTGCCTGTTCCAATGCTTTCTTCTCCTCTGCACCAAGAGGAATATAGGATTCTCCGTTAATAATTTCCTTTATATATGTATAACAACCCTCTCTGCTATGCATTGCATTCAACACAAAACCTGTATTTTTTCCATCCAGCATAACCAACGCAAAACTTAATTTTCCTCCCATTTCATGAAAAGCATCATACTTTACAATCCCTGTCTTTTGAACAACTGATTTCATATTTTCAAACAGCACTTCAATATCCTTGAGATTCTTATTTGTATCCTCCAGCATTTTATCCATTTCACCAAATCGTTTCGTTATAAGTTCTTCCATAGATTCCATATCTTTCCCCTTCATAAACCCCTCATATTTTTCTGATAATTTCCCCAGTTTTATATTTAAAACAATTACCAGAACAAACAATATCATACATAAAAAGATTAAAGTCAAAATAAAAATCATAGGGTCAATATTGCCAATCCCCAAAGCATTTAAAATTTTACTGTTCATATTTATACCTCATTTATTCTTTTATTGATATCGATTTCATTAAATCCATAATTCGCTCCAAATCTTCATTTGAATAATAATCAATTTCTATTTTCCCCTTATCCCTGCTTTTTCTTTTGATTGACACATTGCTTCCAAGTATCTCTTTAAAGTCATTTTCAAATTTCTCATAAATAAATGTATCTGTATATTCTTCCTTTTCTTTCTTTTCTTTTGGATGATTCAATGCTTTTACTAATCTTTCTGTTTCTCTGACACTTAACTTTTCTTCAAAAATTTTATTTGCAATAGTTATCTGTGTTTTTTCATCTTCAATAGCTAAAAGAGCTCTTCCATGACCACTGCTTATCATTTCGTCTACAATCATATTTTGTACTTCTTCTGGAAGATTTAAAAGCCGCATGGAATTTGTTACGGCTGTTCTGCTTTTACTTACTTTCTCAGCAATTTCATCCTGCTTTAAATTATATTCTTTTATCAGACTTTTATACGCCAAAGCTTCTTCAACTGGATTTAAATCTTCTCTCTGAAGATTTTCTATTAATGCAATTTCCATTCTTTCTTCATCTGAATATTCTCTGATTATAACAGGTATTTCCTTTAATCCTGCGAGCTTTGCAGCCCTCCATCTTCTTTCACCTGCAATAATTTCATAATAATCTTCTTTTTTCTGAACAATCAAAGGCTGAATTATTCCAAACTGTTTTATACTTTCAGACAGTTCTATTAAAGAATCTTCGTTAAAATTTTTCCTCGGCTGTGATTTATTTGGTTCTACCTGAGATAATTTTACAAATACTTCCGCCTTTTCTTGGGTTGAATTTTCGTCTGTCTTCTCTTCTGTTTTTATATTTGCATTATTTGGAATAAGTAAATCGAGTCCTTTTCCCAAACCACTTTTTTTCGCCATATTCTATCTCCCGCTTAATTACAGATTATTGTCTCTCTCTGCTACTTCCTGTGCCAATAACCGATAGCTTTCTGCACCTGTAGACTTCGAATCATATAAATTAATAGGAAGTCCATGACTTGGTGCTTCTGCCAGTCTGATATTTCTTGGTATAATTGTCTTATAAATATTTTGTTTTAAGTTTCCTTTTACATTTTCTACCACCTGTAATGAAAGATTTGTTCTGGCATCATACATAGTAAATACAACTCCTTCAATTTCCAGAGAAGGATTCAGTCTCTTTTTCACAAGTTCAATCGTATACATAAGCTGTGTCAAACCTTCCAATGCATAATATTCACATTGAATTGGAACAAGAATTGTATCCGCCGCAGACATTGCATTTACCGTCAATATATTTAAAGAAGGCGGACAATCAATAATAATAAACTCATAATTGTCCTTTATTTTTTTTAATTCATTCTTCAATATGTATTCTCTGTTTTCACTTTCCAGTAAATCAATTTCAGCTCCTGCCAGACTGACATTAGATGCAATAACATCAAGATTTTTTATTTCTGTAGAAATAATTGCCTGTTCTATAGAACATTCTCCTACAATCATTGTATATGCTGTGTTTTCTACATTATTTTTATCAACGCCCACTCCACTTGTACCATTTCCCTGAGGATCAATATCTACCAGTAAAACTTTTTTCTTTAATTCTGCAAGACAGGATGCCAAATTAATAGAAGTAGTTGTTTTTCCTACTCCACCCTTTTGATTGGCAACAGCTATTATTCTTCCCATAAATATTCCTTTCTATATTTCTTTCAATATACTATTCAATGTTTCACGTGAAACATTTTCAAAACTGTCCGTATAATGACATTAAATATGTTAATAACATTACCATAAGGAAGCACGCTGATGCGTGCGCTGGTCATCAAACTTCGCTTTGCTTCGTTTGGTGACATTTACCATAAGGAAGCACGCTGATGCGTGCGCTGGTCATCAAACTTTGCTTTGCTTTGTTTGGTGACGATGTGTCCTTAAGTCATCAAACTTCGCTTTGCTTCGTTTGATAACATTATACCATAAAATTTCATATATTCCATATGATTCTTTTGATTTCATATATTATTTTTCTAAATCCTCCAAATACAAACTGTAAATTCCATTTTTAATTGCATATACAGCCGCCTGTGTCCGGTCATAGACATTTATCTTTTTAAATAAATTTGCAATATGATTTTTTACAGTTCTCTCTGTAATATTAAGTTCATTTGCAATTTCTTTATTCAATTTTCCCTTTGTAATCAGTACTAATATTTCTCTCTCTCTTTTTGTTAGATTATCTGATAGTTTCTTTTGGCCTTTCTCTTTATCCATAACCGTTTCTATTATCTCTATTAATTCCTGCAGCTCATAAATAAAATACACTCCATCTTTTTCCTGAAAAAATAATTTTTCTTTCATTTTACAGCATATATTATCCAATATTATAATATATACAGATTCGTTATTATCGCTGATACCTTCAAAGCTTTCTTTTCTTTTATTTAAAATATTCTTTAAATTATCTAGTTCTTCTTTGGTAGAACAATCAAATAATAAAATGCTATTTTCCAAAAATAATTCTGTTTCTATTGTCTGTATAGAATTTCTTCCTTCTATTATAATAGGAAATGTATCATCTTGTTTTCTCTTTCTTTCAATATATTCCCTGATATATGTATATAACAACTCTATCATTATTTTGTTTTTTGAATATATCATTATTTTATATCTCTTCATTTTCCTCTGCTTTCCCGTTTGAGTATTTCAATAAATTCTCAAGTAGCCCAATAATATTGTCAAGTTCCAGCTTACATCTATTTATATCAAGTTCCATAAATGTACTGCAATTTTCACATTTATATATAATATCCCTGATTTTTTTCTTTTCAACTTCTATTTTTTTACAAACCAGAGGATTGTATTCTTCATAAGTATCATATTTCTCATAGTTATTATAATTCTCATATTTTTCATCATTATACTCCTCATAGTCATCTTCTTTTGTAATATCAATACAATCTATTTCCCTCTCTCTTTCCATTTCAATTTCATTTAAAATACTAATAATCTCATCTGTTTCATCCATCCTGCTTTTTAATTCTTCCATTACTTTTTCTATCTCTTCTGCCTCTTCTTTTCCTAATTCAATTTGTTCCTGTAAGTTCTCTATATTATTATTAATCTGATTTAATTTTCTCTCAAATAAGCGAATTTGTTCTTTTATAAAATCATTTTTAGTTGATTTTGGTGAAAATACATCGTATGCCTCATCTATTTTATCTTTATACTCTTCGATTTGAGTAAATAATTGTTCTTTTTCTATATTTAAAATATCTCTTTTTTCTTCACTCTCCAAAACTAATTGATTTAAATATTCTAATCTTTTTTTCAAGTAATTTATTGTTCTTTCTGTTTTCATTTTTTCCCTTTCTATACAAACTAATATTTATAATTTTTTGGTTTTCCATTTTAACTTAAAATAACTTTTATTTTCTCAACCAAAGCAACAATTATCCCTTATCTTTTATCTTTATTAGTGTCGAAATGTTTCACGTGAAACATTTTATGTTTTTATCTTTATCAGAAATATTTTTTAAAAAAATATATCCTGTTTTTATTTCTATCTCAAAAATTATATAAAATATCTTCTCTTTGCTCAACAAAATGTTTCACGTGAAACATTCAAATCTTTATCACACTTTTTTCTTCTTATATTATAATAAAAACTTGATATATACAAAATTTACCAAACTATGCTTCGCTTCTGATAATATTTTATTACAATGAAGCATATAGATGCATACACAACTCATTAAACTTTACTTGATGATATTTTATTACAATGAAACACACGGATGCGTACTCAGCATCAAACCCTGTTTAATGACATTATAGCACACACAAAATACATTTACTATGTTCATTTTTTATTTTTTGATTGTATATATTATGATTTTGGCTTATAATTATATTGTGACAGATAATATTTCTACTCACTATCTATTATTTAATAAGGAGTATTTTAAAATGAAAAAAAGTAAACTGCTATCACTTACAAGTTTGACAATTGCAGGTTTATATCTGCATAATAAATACATTTCTTCCAAAGCAAAAACATTATCTCCATCCAGCCCTTACTGTGAACTTTATTATAAATGGAAATATGGTGATATCTACTATACAAAATCAGGAAATGGTTCTCCTCTTCTTTTTATTCACGACTTAACAGCAGGAAGCTCTTCTTTTGAATGGCAATATCTTATTTCAGAATTTGAAAAAAATTACACGGTATATGTGTTGGATTTAATTGGCTGTGGCCATTCTGAAAAACCATGCTGTAAATATACAAATTTTTTATTTGTCCAACTTATCAGTGATTTTGTTTCTGATATTATAAAAGAAAAATGTACTGTCATCAGTTCTGGTGCATCTTCTTCCATTACTTTAATGACAGCACATTATAAAGAAAATATATTTGACAAGATTGTTATGATAAATCCAACCTCTATCGCATATGAAAAACAAACAGTTTCCAAAGAAAATTATTATAAAAATAAATTCTACAACCTTCCAATTATAGGAACCTTTTATGCCAACAGACAAAACAAACGGGAAGATTATGAAAATCTGTTTTATCATTCCTATTTCAAGAACCCATACAAAACAAATACCGGCTATATTGATGCCTACTATTCTTCTTACCACAACAATGAAACATCCAAATCCCTTTTTTCAAGTATCCAGAATAACTATACTCATGCAGATATTACAATTTCACTCAAACAGTTGGACAACCCTGTCTTTATTATTGGAGGTGAAAGTGAATCAAATATTTTAGAAACCGTAAACGAATATAAAGAATTTTATTCAAACATAGAATTTCAAAGTATAACAAATTCCAAGCATCTTCCTCAATTAGAAAATCCAGAAGAGCTTACAGATGTTATAAAAAATTTTCTAAAAAAATAATACTTTAAGAGACATATTAAAAAACACTTTAAAATTTTTATAGAAAGAATCGTTAAAAAATCAAGTTTCCATAGTATGATAACATTTATGAAAATCTTTTATCCCGTTTAGTCAATAATCGTCACTCACAAAAGTATGTCTTGTATAAAAAGTATGTACTAGTTTTTATAGAAAGAATACTGACATTTGCTCTATCAGACTATACAATACTTTTTTATAAAAAACAGCTATGCCTGTTCTATCTTATAAACAATAACCGTGAAGGAAAAAATAAAGTATTCTTTCCTTCACGGTTATTTCTATCTCTTTTTCTCTTCTCTTATTTGCTCTATTTCAATGGTATTTTTTCCGGTATTCCGGCTTTTCTTGGATACTTTTTCAGCGTCTCTCTCACCTTTTCAATTTCCACAAATACTCTCTCCAGCTCTGTCCCTGGCAATGAAAATTTTTCCACGCTTTTCATCTTTCCTCCAAGCTTCCTCACAGCCGTTTTTGCATCTTCTATCTCCTCTGCACTATTCCCTGCCTTATAAGAAATAAACCTTCCTCCGATTTTTACAAAAGGAATACACAACTCCGAAAGTACAGACAGATTCGCCACAGCTCTTGAAACACACAAATCAAATTTTTCTCTGTAATTATCTGCCCTTGCAATATCCTCACTTCTTCCATGAATACACTCTATATTTTCAAGTCCCAGTGCTTCCACAACATCCCTTAAAAATTTTACTCTCTTATTCAGCGAATCAAGCAATACAATATGAATATCCGGAAATACTATCTTTAATGGAATCCCTGGAAATCCTGCTCCTGTCCCCACATCTATTACAGATACAGTTCCATTCAAATCATATATTCTCTTCACTGCCAGACTGTCCAAAAAATGCTTATCCATTACCTCCACAGGTTCCGTAATCGAAGTCAGATTCATTACCTGATTTGTATTTATCATCATTTCATAAAACTGCAAAAACTGCTCTGTTTGTTTTTCAGTTATCGTTATATCCAGCAACTCCAGTTTCTGGATTAATAAAGCTGTCCTATCTCTCACTTTTCCCTCCACGATTTCCTCTCTGCTGCTCCAGATAAACTAACAGCACTGAAATATCTGCCGGAGAAACTCCTGAAATTCTTGATGCCTGTCCTACAGATAATGGCTGATAAAGATTCATTTTCTGAATCGCTTCCTTTCTCATTCCTTTTACCTGTGAATAATCAAAATCCGGTTTTAATTTTTTTCCCTCCAGCTTTTTATATTGCTCCACCTGCTTTAACTGTCTTGTAATATATCCCTCATACTTAATCTGAA
Organism: uncultured Lachnospiraceae bacterium; assembly: GCA_910585215.1. GTDB lineage: Bacteria > Bacillota > Clostridia > Lachnospirales > Lachnospiraceae > CAG-303. The sequence goes on from CAJUDQ010000019.1 coordinate 37,396, forward strand.
TATTTACCTGTTCTATTACTTCGCAGGGCAACTCTTTTCTTTCACTATCAAGCTCTGCCACCTTGTCATAATCGAGCTCCGGTCTTCTTATAAGCTCTGCAAGTGTTACTCCTGTTTTAAGCTCAGAACTGCCATATTTTTCAAGAAATATCTGAGTTTTCTGATTTGCTCCAATCATCACTTCAGACAATCTTTTCACTTCTTCCTCTATCAGTTTTCTCTTTCGCTCAACCCTGTCATACACCTCTTTGCTTACCAGTCCCACCTGATAACCGACAGATGTCAGCCTTAAATCAGCATTATCCTGTCTTAACAACAATCTGTATTCCGCCCTCGATGTCATCATTCTATATGGTTCATGATTTTCCTTTGTCACTAAATCATCAATTAACACACCTATATATCCCTGCGACCTGTCAATTATAATCTGTTCTTTTCCCAAAATTTCCATTGCAGCATTTATTCCTGCTACAATTCCCTGTGCCGCTGCTTCCTCATATCCTGAACTTCCATTAAACTGTCCTGCACTGAACAGCCCCTGAATTTTCTTAAATTCCAGAGTAGGAAGAAGCTGTTCTGGATTAATACAGTCATATTCAATCGCGTAAGCATTTCTTACAATTTTGACATTTTCCAGTCCGGGCACAGTTCGATACATCCTGTATTGTATATCTTCCGGCAGCGAACTTGACATTCCCCCAAGATACATTTCGTTTGTATACAATCCCTCCGGCTCTACAAAAATCTGATGTCTTTCCTTATCAGCAAATTTCATTACCTTATCTTCAATCGATGGACAATATCTTGGTCCCGTTCCTTCTATTACTCCTGAAAACAATGGTGAACGGTGAATATTTTCTCTGATAATTTCATGTGTCTGATTATTTGTATAGGTCAACCAGCATACTTCCTGTTCTTTTTGCACTGATTCGGGGTCTGTAGAAAATGAAAATGGTACAACTCTTTCGTCTCCCTTCTGTACCTCCATTTTTGTAAAATCAATACTTCTCTTATCCACTCTTGCCGGTGTACCTGTCTTAAACCGATACATCTCTATCCCTAGTGATTTCAGGCAATCCGTCAGATGATTTGCCGCCTGCAGTCCATTTGGACCAGTTGCATTGCTTACATCTCCATAAATACATCTTGCCCTTAAATATGTTCCTGTACATAAAATAACCGCCTTCACATGATAAACTGCACCGGAAAAAGTTTTTGCCCCTGTAATTTTCCCATTTTCCACTAAAATTTCCGATACTTCCGCCTGTCGAATTGTAAGATTGTCTGTGTTTTCAAGTGTCTCTCTCATCTTTTGAGAATAATCTTTTTTATCTGCCTGCGCTCTCAGCGAATGTACTGCTGGTCCCTTGGATGCATTTAACATTTTTGACTGAATAAAAGTTTTATCAATATTTTTTCCCATTTCTCCGCCAAGTGCATCTACCTCTCTTACCAGATGCCCTTTTGAACTGCCACCTATATTCGGATTGCAGGGCATAAGTGCAATACTGTCCACGCTGACTGTAAACAAAATGGTATTCAGTCCCAGCCTTGCAGATGCAAGAGCTGCTTCACAGCCTGCATGTCCTGCTCCCACTACAAGCACATCATAATTCTCTTCCATATAACCGTTCACTTTGCTTCCTCTCCCTTCTTTGCTTCCTCTTCCTTACAAAAACAAACTGTAAAACTTTATCTGTTCTGAACACTTATTTTCCCATACAAAACCTGTTGAAAATTGTATTTACCAAATCTTCTTCCACAGCCTCTCCTATCACTCTTCCCAAAGACTCATAGGCATTCATAAAGTCAATCGTATAAAAATCTTCCGATACTTCTTCTCTGATGCTCTGCTCTACCATAACAATACTCTGATAAGCATTAAAAATATCATTTTTCTGCCTTGCACTGGTAATAAATATCTCATCATTTCCACCGATTTTTTTCTTTAAAAACATTTCTTTTATCAGATGTGAAAATTCTTCTATTCCATCTCCATGCTTTGCAGATATTTTTATAACAGGAGCATCTGTTATTTTTCTGATTTCTTCTAATTCAAGCACAGGATGCAAATCGCTTTTATTATATAAAAAAACAGCTTTTTTTTCTTTTATAATCTCAAGAATCTTTTTATCATTTTCATCAAGATTTCTCGAAGAATCCAGCACATACAAAATAAGTTCTGCCTGTTCGGCACATTTTTTTGCCCTTTCCACTCCTATCTGCTCAACCTTGTCTTCACTGTCTCTGATTCCTGCTGTATCTATAATATTTAAATTAATACCATTTATTAATATATTTTCTTCCAAAGTATCTCTTGTAGTTCCCTCTATTTCTGTAACAATTGCCCTTTCCTCCCCTATAAGTGCATTTAAAAATGAAGATTTTCCTGCATTGGGCTTTCCAAGTATGACGGTTTTTATTCCTTCACACAAAATTCTTCCATTATCGAAAGAATCCAGCAGTTTTTTCAACTCATTTTTTATCTCATCCACGGTGAACTGCAACTCTTTTCCATAGCCGTCAAGACTGATATGCTCAGGGTCATCCAAAGCGGCTTCAATATAAGCAATACTGTTTATTATCTTTTCACGTATTACTTTAATCTTCTCTGATACTGCTCCATTTAACTGATTTACAGAATTTGACAAAGCATATTGATTTTTCGCATGAATAATATCAATAACCGCCTCCGCCTGAGATAAATCAATCCGTCCGTTTAAAAAGGCTCTTTTTGTGTATTCTCCCGGCTGTGCCGTTCTTGCGCCGTTCTTCAAAACTGTTTCCAATACCTTATTGACGACTGTAATACCCCCATGACAATTAATCTCAATCGTATCCTCTGTCGTATAAGTATTCGGTGCCTTCATAACTGTAAGCAATACTTCATCTATTATTTTATCATCCTCATAAATATAGCCATAATGCAAAGTATGACTTTTCATCTCAGCTATTCTGACATTTCCTTTTTTTGTTTTAAAAACCCTATCTGCAATTTCAAATGCTTCGCTGCCGGATATACGTACAATCCCAATACCCGAATTTGTCATTCCTGTAGAAACCGCCGCTATTGTATCAGTTAAAAACATACTATTCTCCTTTCGACAATGCATGGCTATTGCTGTTTTTGTTTCCTGCTTAAACAGTCCCTTTCCCAAATAAAATTCTGATGAAAGGTATCACTTATACTCAAAAAGGGGCCGAACAATCAGCCCCTCATAATTTTTTCTGTCCTGAAAATTATTTCTTCAAGGAAACAACCACATGTCTGTATGGCTCTTCACCTTCACTTTTTGTCATAACATATTTATCATTTTGAAGCGCCGAGTGAATTACCCGCCTTTCAAACGGATTCATTGGTTCCAGTGAAACCGGCCTCTTTGTTCTCTTTACCTTAAATGCAATGTTCTTTGCCAGATTTTCAAGTGTTTCTTTTCTCCTCTGTCTGTAATTTTCAGTATCTACCTTTACCTTTACATAATTTTCACTGTTTTTATTTACAATCAGACTTAAGAGATATTGAAGAGAATCTAATGTCTGTCCTCTTTTTCCTATCAGAATCCCCATCTCATTTCCGGTTAAATCCACATCCAGCATATCCTCATGAAAATTTATTTTCATGGTTACCTGCAGTTCCATGGCTCTGAAAAGGTCAGAAAGAAAACCTTTCGCAATCTCCTCTACGGACTTTTTCGGCTCTTCCTTCAGTTTTGCCTTTATTTTCGCAGGTCTCGCTCCCATTCCCAGAAAACCATTGCTTCCTTTATCTACTATTTCATATTCAAGATTCTCTCTTGTTGTCTCCAATCCAATCAAAGCATTTGTCACAGCATCATTTAATGTTTTTCCTGTAAATTCCTGAAATTCCATTTATTTTTTCCCTCCTGATTACTTCTTGTCCATATACTTCTTTGCCAGATTTGCTTTCTCTGAAATAGAGCCTCTCTTTACAGGCACTGAATGTGATGTATCATCATTCTCTGCCAACTGTACCTGAGGTTTATAATTTTTTGTACTTGTCGCAGCGGCAGTAGAAATCGTATTTGGAGGCAATCCTGCTTTTGCCCTCTTTTTATTTACCTTCTCCAGATTTTCTTTTATAATCGTATCTACATCCATATCCCTGAAATGCCTGTTAAGCAATATCTGAATCACTACCTGCACAAAGGAACTGACTGTCCAGTACAGTCCAAGACCTGCCGGCAGTGTATAACACAGAACTGCCGATACGACACACATGGAATAACTCATTATTTTCATGGAAGACATCATCTGGTCTGCAGAAGCATTTCCTGTCTGCTGACTTGCTGAAGATATCTTCATATTTAAAAGCTGTGCAAGCGCTGAAAGAATTGGTATAATAATCGCAATCTTAACACCGTTTGCTGGTGATGTACTTAAATCAATAGTAAAAAATGAATACGCCTTTTTAATCTCCGCCCGATTTTCCTGCATATCGTCTATAATATTCTCATAAGAAGAAATTATCTTATCCCAATCCCCTTGTGTTTTTGAGGCATATACCGCCAGTTTCTCATCTGTAACTGCTTTCCACTCTTCCTCAGAAAGCTCTTTGAATTTTTCTATATCTTCTATCGCATCATGAAATGCAGCTTCCACCACATCCCATGCAGACTGTCTTCCAAATTCTGTACTGTAAGCCGAAGTAAAGCTTGTATAAATTGTTTCCTTTATTTTATCCTTGTCATAATCGCCATCTTTACCGAAATATGCTGTTACCAGCATGTCCAAACTATCTTCATCTTCCTCGTCAAACAGTGTATCACTTAAAGCATCAATATCTTTTAAAGAGTATACTGTTTCATAATCATTATCTACTAAATAAGAAACTACACCATTATTATACATGTCCTGAATATCATGAACATAATTCGGTATACATGCCATTACTGCATATAATGCAAATATAATTGGCATCTGAAGAAGCATGGGAAGACATCCTCCTGTAGGCGATGTGCCATACTTCTGATAAAGTGCGCTTATTTCCTGCTGCTGCTTCATCAAGGATTCATTATCTTTTTTATTTGCATACTTTTTCTGAATTGCCTGAACCTGAGGGGTAATAATCGAATTTAATTTCATGCTTCTCTGCTGTTTGATATTAATAGGAAGCATTAAAACTTTTACAATAATTGTAAATGCAATAATACAAATACTTATTTTACCAAGTCCAAATTTATTGATGATTTCATAAAACAAATTCATGATAAATCCCAATATATTGGCAATCCATCGAATCAGAAAAAAGTTTGTACAACTGGTTAAAAATATGCCTGACACTACTTATCCTCCTTAATTATGGAACCGGATCATACCCGTTCCTTTTTGAAAAAGGGTGACATCTCAATATTCTCCTTACTGCCAGATACGTTCCACGAAATACACCATATTTTTCCAGCGCCTCTATTGCATATTGAGAACACGTAGGTGTATATCTGCAATGTCCTGCTTTTATCGGAGATATGAATTTTCTATAAAAACATATGATACAAATAAGAATTCTTTTCAACTTTTTTCACCACTTTTCAACAAATGCCATGCATCTTTCCCAAATGCAAAAATGCACTTTCTATTTCCTGAAAGCTTCTATCTTTTGCAGATGCTCTGGCAATCACCACAATGTCCAGACCACTACTGAACAATTCTTTATGAAGTCTATAGCTCTCTCTGATTAATCTGGTAATCCGATGTCTTACTACGCTGTTTCCTACCTTTTTGCTGACAGATATTCCAAGTCTTCTCTCATCAACGCTATTTTCCAACACATACATTACTAGATATTTATTTGCGTAGGATTTCCCTTGTCTATAAACCTTCTGAAACTGAGCTGTTTTCTTTATTGAATTAATATTTCTCACAATATTCTCCCGTATTTCCCTCCCCTATTTTTATCAAAAAAGAAGAAAAGACCACAAAACTGCGGTCTGTGCTCATCTACGCCGAAATACGCTTTCTTCCCTTTGCTCTTCTTGCAGCTAATACTTTTCTTCCATTAGCCGTGCTCATTCTGGCTCTGAAACCATGAACCTTTGCTCTGGCTCTTTTCTTTGGATTGTAGGTAACACCCATTGTCTGTCTCATTCTCTCCGCCTCCTTTCCTCTGAACGTTTATTAAGACATCGTACCCATTATATTCAATAAGGTTTTTTTCGTCAAGTATTATTTTCAATATTTTCTAAATTTTCTAAGTTTTTTATCATATTTGCCAAATGTTTTTCCACATTTTTCTTTTCTTCCTAATTTATCAGAAAGTTATCCACATTTTGTGGATTACTTGTGGATAACCAATTCTTTTATCGACAGTTTATTTCAATTTATCTCTTGTTTTAACATATTTTTCAGAAATGTGGAAATTTGTGGAGTTTTTAATGTGGAAAAGTCGAAAAAAGTGAAAAAATAAGTTATCCACATTTTTTTCCACTTTTCCACATAAAAAGACAGATATCTGAAATAGCCCAATTTATCTATTCCTTTTTATGTCAAGCACATTTTTTGCATTTTTTTCTCCACAACCAGTTTTTCCACAAAAAAACAAAAAATAGATTCCTAGTTGAAAAAATCTTTTATTTGGTATAAAATAGGGGATAAGATGGCATAAGTATCGATTTATCTTTTTGGAGAAAGGTTCAGGTTACAAATATGTATAACTTAGTAGTAGAAAAATGGGAAGAAATACTAAATTTTTTTAAAAATGAATATGACATAGCAAATGTATCTTTCAATTCATGGATAAAACCTTTACAGATACATTCTGTGGAAAAAAACATGGTTACTCTTTTATTTAAGGAAAATGATGCCATGATTGAATATATTCGCAAAAAATTCTACCTGCCATTAATGGTTTCCATACAGGAAATAACAGGCGAAGAACTTGATGTCGAATTTGTCACTCCAGCCGAAATCGAAAAAAGAACAAAACAAAACAGAGAAAAACAGACAAAAACACCTGTGGTTCCACACAGCGCTGCACCGGCCTCAAATAAGAATCTTCTTATTAATAATAAAAAAGTAGAAGCAAACCTGAATCCAAATTATACTTTCGAAAACTTTGTTGTCGGAGGAAACAACAATTATGCACATGCTTACGCACTGGCAGTCGCAGAATCTCCGGCTGAAATGTATAACCCTCTTTTTATTTATGGAGGTGTTGGTCTGGGAAAAACACATCTTATGCACTCCATAGGAAACTTTATTCTGGATAAAGCTCCAGATACCAAGGTTCGCTGTGTAACAAGTGAAATTTTTACAAACGAACTGATAAATGCTATCCGAAGTGAAAATCAATCGGCGATTATGGAATTCAGAAACAAATATAGAAATATTGATATCCTGTTAATCGATGATATTCAGTTTGTAATAGGAAAAGAGCGTTCACAGGAAGAATTTTTCCATACCTTCAATTCTTTATATGAAGCAAATAAACAAATTGTCATATCCTCGGATAAACCTCCAAAAGATATGTCTACATTGGAGGAACGATTAAAATCCCGCTTTGAAATGGGACTTACCGTAGACGTTTCCGCCCCTGATTATGAAACAAGAATGGCAATTCTCCTGAGAAAAGCAGATACAGAAGGCTATGATATTGACAATGAAATTCTTGAATATATTGCAAACAACATAAAATCAAATATCAGAGAACTTGAAGGAGCTCTGACAAAAATTGTTGCATTTTCAAGAGTATCAAAATCCCCAATAAATTTGGACTTTGCCAAAGAAGTATTAAAAGATATTATATCTCCGGATGCAAACAAGGAAATTACAGCCGAATTAATTATCAATACGGTTGCAGAACATTTTAATATTACCTCTGCAGAAATTATATCAAAAATAAAAAGTCAGGATATTGTTTATCCCCGTCAGATTGCTATGTATTTATGTAGATATTACACTGGCGCTTCTCTAAAAGTAGTAGGACTGGCGCTTGGCCGAAAAGACCATACCACAGTTATGCACGCAATAGAAAAAATTCAGCATGAAATAGATACAAACGAAGCTACAAGAAATACGATAGAAATTATTAAAAAGAAAATTATTCCAAATTAAACTATAAAACAGTACAAACTCAGACTTTCACAACATTTTGTCTGAGATTATACTTCCACATATTGTGGATAACTTATCCACACCAATACACTTTATAACATTTCTGAATGTTGATAACTTTTTTGATGCTCTCAACCGATTTAAAAGCAATGTTGATAACTTTCGAGTTATCCAACCCCTGAAAAATTTTTTCAACATAGTTTTCAAACTCAGAAACCATGAATTTTTCAGGGTTGAGAACAGTTTTCAACATTTTCACACCCCTTATTATTACTACTACGAGCATCTATAATATATATTTATATATGGAAAACGAGAAAGGAGCTTTTTACACATGCACTTAGTTTTCAACAAATCAAATTTATTACAGTCTATTAATATTGTACTAAAAGCCGTTCCATCCAGAACAACAATGCCTATTTTAGAATGTATATTAATTGACGCATCCAATGTGATTAAATTTACATCCAATGATACCGAACTGGCAATTGAAACGATTGTCGAAGGTGAAATTATTTCTGGAGGCATTGTTGCAATTGATGCAAAAATATTTTCTGAAATTATAAGAAAACTTCCAGACAGTGAAATAACCATTACTACCGACGAAAATTTTAAAACCACAATCACCTGTGAAAAAGCTACCTTCAGTATTGCCGGAAAATCAGGAGAGGATTTTTCCTATCTTCCATCCTTTGAAAAAAAACAGTTTATTTATCTGTCACAGTTTTCTTTAAAAGAATTAATCAGACAGACAATATTTTCCATTGCGGATAATGATACCAACAAATTAATGACAGGAGAATTATTCGAGGTAAAAGAAAATATACTGACTGTTACCGCTCTTGACGGACATAGAATTGCAATCAGAAAAACGGAATTAAAGGACAGTTTTGAACATATTAAAGTCATTGTTCCTGGAAAAACATTAAATGAAATCAGTAAAATCCTTACCGGAGGAACTGATTCAGATGTACGGGTATTTTTTGAAACCAATTTGATTGCTTTTGAATTTGAAAATACAATTGTTGTATCCAGATTAATTGAAGGAGAATATTTTAAAGTAGAACAAATGATTTCAAGTAATTTTGATACAATTGTCAATATCAATAAAAAAGAATTTCTGGATTGTATTGACAGGTCTACGCTTCTTGTAAAAGAAGGAGATAAAAAACCAATTATTATAAATATTACAGAAAACGAGTTGGAACTTAAAATTTCTTCTTTTTTGGGTTCCATGAATGAACAGCTTGAAATTAATAAAAATGGAAAAGACCTTATGATTGGTTTTAATCCAAAGTTTTTAATGGATGCTTTAAAAGTGATTGACGAAGAAAAAGTCGATATTTATTTTGTAAATCCAAAAGCACCATGTGTAATGAAAAACAGTGAGGAAACTTATATTTATCTGATTCTTCCTGTAAATTTTAATGCTGCTTATTGATAATATTTTTAATATATTTTATAGTAGTACAAATTCTGTTTTTTTATTTGTTATATATTATGAAATATGCAATTATATACATTACTTAATATACAAAATATGGGCAGGAGATAAATTCTGAAAAACAGTAAGTGAATAGAAATAATAAGAGATGGAAGTGAAAAAATAATTATGGAAACAATAAAATTGAGAGAAGAATATATTAAACTGGGGCAGGCCCTCAAAGCAGCAGGATTTGTCGAATCAGGAGTAGATGCAAAATTTGCAGTTCAGGATGGACTTGTAAAAGTAAATGGATCTGTGGAAACTCAGAGAGGAAAAAAGCTTTATGATGGCGATATTGTAGAATTTGAGAATGAAAAAATAATAATTACAAAGTAATATTTGAGAAATAGCCAGAATGGAATAGTCATTCTGAAATGGCTATAATGAAATAATTCTTGTAAAATACCAATTATAAAATAGTCATGATGAAATAATTCTTGTAAAATAATTACTGTACAATGATTCTTAATAGAATGGCTATTATGAAAAACTGTTGTAAATAGCTATCATAACCAGCTATTAGAAACAATGGCACAGGAGTTTAAAATGTATATCAAATCATTGGAGTTAAACAATTTCAGAAATTATAACAGCCTTAATATCTTATTTGAAAATAGCACAAATATTCTTTATGGAGATAATGCACAGGGGAAAACAAATATATTGGAATCTATCTATCTTGCCGCTACAACTAAATCACACAGAGGAAACAAAGACAGAGAGGTAATTATGTTTGACCATGAGGAAGCGCATATTAAGCTGATTGTAATAAAACAAAATGTTCCTCTGAGAATTGACATGCATTTAAAAAAAAATAAAACAAAGGGAATTGCTGTCAATGGAATTCCAATAAAAAAGGCAAGTGAACTATTTGGAATGTTGAATGTTGTTTTTTTTTCACCGGAGGATTTAAATCTTATTAAAAATGGTCCGTCTGAAAGAAGAAGATTTATTGATATGGAATTGTGTCAGCTTGATAAAATTTATGTGCATAATCTTATTACCTACAACAAAGTATTAAATCAGAGGAATAAGCTGTTAAAAGATATTGGATATGCGCATCGCAGGGCCGATTTGATAAATACGCTTGATGTTCTTGATATACAGCTTGCCAGATATGGAAAAGAAATTATCAATCGAAGAGAGAAATTTATTCAGCAATTAAATCATATTATTTGTAAAATACACAGTAAAATAACAGATAAAAAAGAAAATTTAGTCATCCGGTATGAGCCGAATTTAAGTGGGAATAATATAAGAGTAGAAAACATAAAGGAAAATAAAAGAAAGGAAAATTTCGTAAGCGGAAATAATACAGGTAAAAATTATATAAGCAAAAATATGATAAGTGGGAACTTCATAAGCGAAAGCTTGATATATGAAAGCCTGGTACATAACCGCGACAGAGATTTAAAACTTGGCAGTACAAGTGCAGGTCCGCATAGAGATGATATCGGATTTTACAATTATGATATGGATATCAGAAAATTCGGAAGTCAGGGCCAGCAGAGAACTGTCGCCCTATCACTTAAATTATCGGAAATTGAATTAGTCAGACAGGTTATAAAGGACGTACCTGTACTTCTTTTGGATGATGTGCTTTCAGAGCTTGATGGCAACAGACAAAAGCATCTTCTGGACAGTATAGACAATGTACAGACGATTATCACCTGTACCGGACTGGATGAATTTATTGAAAACAGATTTACAATCAACAATGTGTACAAAGTTATAAATGGCACAATAGAAAGGAGCAGCAATGAGTAATAATAACAGTCAAAATTATGGCGGTGATCAGATTCAGATTTTGGAGGGGCTTGAAGCTGTAAGGAACACACCGGGAATGTATATCGGGAGTACTTCGTTAAAGGGCCTTCATCATCTGGTTTATGAAATCGTTGATAATGCGGTTGATGAAGCACTGGCAGGAGCCTGTTCCTCTATTGAGGTTGAAATTAACGAGGGAGATATTATTACGGTAAAGGATGACGGGCGCGGGATTCCGGTTGAAATTAATACAAAAACTGGCAGACCGGCAGTAGAAGTGGTATTTACAGTGCTTCATGCAGGTGGAAAATTTGGCGGCGGTGGATATCAGGTTTCCGGCGGACTTCATGGAGTGGGTGCATCTGTGGTAAATGCATTGTCTGAATGGCTGGAAGTAAGGGTTTGTCGTTATGGAAAGATACATTATCAGCGTTATGAACGCGGACAAATTATGAATGATTTGGAAGTAATAGGAACCTGTGATGCTGATTTTACAGGAACTTCGATTACGTTCAAAGCAGATTCTACGATTTTTGAGGATACGGTCTATGATTTTGATACCATGAGTACAATGCTTCGGGAAACTGCATTTTTGACAAGAGGGTTGAAAATTATTTTCAGGGATAATCGAAATGCGGAAGATAAAAAAGAAAAGATTTATCATTATGAGGGCGGAATTAAAGAGTTTGTTACCTATCTGAATAAAGGAAAAACACCTCTTTTTGAACAGGTAATCTACTGTGAGGGAACAAAAGAGGATATTTATGTAGAGGTTGCTTTTCAGCATAACGATTCCTATACTGAAAATACATATGCCTTTGTAAATAATCTGATTACTCCTGAAGGAGGAACTCATCTGGAAGGGTTTAAAAGGGCTTTGACAAAAACGTTTAATGATTATGCAAGAGCAAATAAGCTGTTAAAGGAAAGCGAGCAGAATCTCAGTGGTGAAGATATCAGAGAAGGACTGACGGCTATTATCAGTGTAAAAGTGAAAAAGCCGCAGTTAGAGGGCCAGACAAAGCAGAAGCTTGGAAACAGTGAGGCAAGAACTGCCGTTGACAGTGTAGTCAGTGAACAGTTGAAGTATTTTCTTGAACAAAATCCTCAGGTGGCAAAAATTATCTGTGAAAAGTCGATTCTTGCGCAAAGAGCAAGAGATGCTGCAAGAAAAGCAAGGGATATCACGAGAAGCAGAAAAACAGCTCTTGACGGAAACGGGCTTCCGGGAAAGCTTGCTGACTGTTCCGATAAAAATCCTGAGAATTGTGAAATTTTTATTGTAGAGGGTGATTCTGCGGGAGGTTCTGCAAAAACAGCAAGAAGCAGAGCAACACAGGCGATTCTTCCACTTAGAGGCAAGATTTTAAATGTAGAAAAGGCAAGAATCGACAAAATTCTTGGCAATGCGGAAATCAAGGCCATGATTACTGCTTTTGGAACAGGGATTCATGAGGATTTTGATATTGAAAAATTAAGATATAATAAAATTATTATTATGACAGATGCTGATGTGGACGGTGCACATATTGCCACTCTTCTTCTGACCTTTATGTACAGATTTATGCCCCGTTTAATCAAGGATGGGCATGTATATCTTGCAACTCCTCCGCTTTTTCAGATAACAAAAAATAAAAAGGTCTGGTATGCTTATACAGATGAAGAACTGGCGGAAATTCTTACGGAAATCGGAAGAGATAATAACAACAAGATTCAGCGGTATAAGGGACTTGGAGAAATGGATGCGGACCAGCTCTGGGAAACTACCATGGACCCGAAAACAAGAATATTAAAAAAGGTTCAGTATGATGAGGATTTAAAATCAGAAATTGACCTGACGTTTACTACATTAATGGGAGACCAGGTAGAACCAAGACGTGAATTTATTGAAGCAAATGCAAAATTTGCTCAGAATTTGGATATTTAAGGGAGGTACTGATAAATGGACGAGAATATTTTTGATAAGATTCATGAAGTAGACTTGAAAAAGACTATGGAGGAATCTTACATACAATATGCAATGAGTGTAATTGCAGCAAGAGCGCTCCCTGACGTAAGAGATGGATTGAAGCCGGTTCAGAGAAGAATTTTGTTTTCTATGATAGAATTGAATAATGGACCAGATAAGCCGCATAGAAAATGCGCTCGTATTGTCGGAGATACCATGGGTAAATATCATCCTCATGGCGACAGTTCGATTTATGGAGCTCTGGTAAATATGGCGCAGGAATGGTCAACAAGATATCCTCTGGTAGACGGTCATGGCAATTTTGGTTCTGTAGACGGAGACGGCGCTGCCGCCATGCGTTATACAGAGGCAAGACTCAGCAAGCTTTCCATGGAGATGCTGGCAGATATCAATAAAAATACGGTAGATTTTGTCCCGAATTTTGATGAGACAGAAAAAGAGCCAACGGTGCTTCCAGCGAGATTTCCAAATCTTCTGGTCAATGGTACAAACGGAATTGCCGTAGGAATGGCTACCAATATTCCACCTCATAATTTAAAAGAAATTATTGGTGCAGTAGTAAAAATTATTGACAATAAAATCAATGAAGACAGAGAAACAGAGATTGACGAACTGCTTCCAATTGTAAAAGGTCCTGATTTTCCAACTGGCGGTGAAATTCTTGGCACAAAAGGCATCAATGAAGCTTATCGCACAGGAAGGGGAAAAATAAAGGTACGTGCTATTTCAAATATTGAAACAATGGAAAACGGAAAATCACGAATTATTGTAACAGAGCTTCCATATATGGTAAATAAGGCAAGATTGATTGAAAAAATTGCTGATATGGTTAAAGATAAAAAAATAGACGGGATTACTGCACTGAGAGATGAATCAAATAAAGAAGGAATGCGTATTGTCATAGAACTGAGGCGTGATGTAAATGCCAATATTATTTTAAAGCGTCTGTATAAACATACACAGCTTCAGGATACTTTCGGCGTCATTATGCTTGCCCTTGTAAATAATGAACCAAAAGTGCTAAATCTTAAGAATATGCTTGATAATTATCTTCATCATCAGGAAGATGTGATTACAAGAAGGACAAAATATGATTTAAACAAGGCAGAAGAAAGAGCTCATATTTTAGAGGGGTATTTGATTGCACTTGATAATATTGATGAAGTAATTAAAATTATTCGTTCTTCGAGAACCACGCAGGATGCAAAAAACGGATTAATGGAAAGATTTGGCCTTTCAGACAGACAGGCGCAGGCGATTGTTGATATGAGACTGCGCACGCTGACAGGGCTGGCGAGAGAAGATATTGAGAATGAATATGCAGAGCTGAAAAAAACCATTGACTATTTAAGGGGAATTTTAGCTGATGAAAAGAAACTTCTTGGAGTAATACGGGAGGAAATTCTTGAAATATCAGGAAAATATGGAGACGACAGAAGAACAAGCATTGGCTATGATGAGGAGGATATTACTGTGGAAGACCTTATTCCAAGGGAAAATACAGTGATTGCCATGACAAAATTAGGCTATATAAAAAGAATGACAGTGGATAACTTCAAGTCTCAGAATCGTGGTGGAAAAGGCATCAAAGGCATGCAGACGATTAATGATGATTATATTGTAGAACTGATGATGACGACTACACATCACAATCTTATGTTTATTACCAATACTGGAAGAGCATATAAGATAAAGGCCTATGAAATACCGGATGCCAGCAGAACATCAAGAGGAATTGCAATTGTAAATCTGATTCAGATGGAAGCAGGCGAAAAGGTAACAGCAATGTTTCCTGTCAGTGAATTTAATGAAAATTCATTTCTATTAATGGTAACAAAAAACGGAATTGCAAAGAAAACTCCTCTGATAGAATATGCAAATATTCGAAAGAAGGGACTGCAGGCGATAAGTTTAAGAGATGATGATGAACTGATTGAGGTAAAGAAAACTCAGAATAATGATACTGCGATGCTTATTACAAAGTATGGCCAGTGTATTAAGTTTAAGGTCAGCGATGTTCGAAGAACCGGAAGAAATTCAATCGGTGTAAGAGGGATTAATCTTGCTGAGCGTGATGAAGTAGTTGCAATGCAGCTTGAAAGTCAGGGAAACGCTCTGTTATTTGTAACAGAGAACGGCATGGGAAAACGTACACTTACTTCTGAATTTACTCTACAAAGAAGAGGCGGAAAAGGTCTGAAATGTTATAAGATTAATGAAAAAACAGGAAATATTGTAGGGGTAAAGGCTGTAAATGAAGACAATGAAATTATGCTGATTACTACAGAAGGAATTATTATTCAGATGCAGGTTGGTGGAATTTCCATGCTCAGCAGAATCACTTCAGGTGTAAAGCTTATGGATATCAGCAAGGAGGATATCGTGGTTGCAAGTATTGCAAAGGTGAGACAGAAGCCGGAACAGATACAGGAAAGTTCTGAAGATATTCCAGATGAAGATGACCTGCCGGAAGATTTTGAAGATGACATGGAGGAACTGGAAGAGGAAGTATTGTCAGAATCTGAGCCGGAAGAATAAGAACCATTACAGGAAAATTATCTTAAAAGTCAATATAGACAGAATATTAATATAAATGGGATATAATATAAACGGAATATTAATAGAAACAGGATACTGATAGAAACAAAATATAGTAGCTGGTGGTAAAGTGGGGCTGTTGCAAAAAGAAACTTATTTTGCAACAGTACCATTTTACTTTTATGCTTAGATTCAAAATATTTATATATTTTTCAGAAAATATCAATAGGATTAGAGTTGTTAGAAATGATAAAATAGGGTATGATAAAAGAAAAAATGAAAAGGATTAAGAGATACGATGAAGGATATAGCAAAGAAAATAAATGCATTTATGTTAAAGTATGGTGGATATTCGCTTCTGATTGCAGCAGTAGCTACAATTTCATTTTTTGCAGTTTTGCAGTGGGCAAATGATTATGTAAAGGAAAAAACAGGAGAACTGGTTATAGAGGTTGCTGAGGACGGGACTTTATCAGTACCATATCATTATGATGACAAAGAAAAAGTCTATATTTTATGGGAAACCGATGGTGGAAGTATCAGAGCAGAAAATAAAACAGATATATTTAAAGAACAAAAAGAAAATAAAGAAGCAAGAAGGGGATATTACAGCTATTCATTATCAAATGAAACTGCAAAATGGAGTCCTGAGGATGCAGATGGAAATGTATATGGAACTGCCACTGTACGGGCAGTTTTGTATGAAAGAGATGAGGAAAATATATATAAGCTGGAAAATTATGTAACAGAGGTGACAATGACGCTTACTTATAAGGATGGAAAGATAGAAAAAACAGAAGACAGGCTGTTCAGTAATCCTGTCAGAAATAACAGTGATGAGAAATGGTCCCAGATATACTGCGTGGAAGAAACAGAAGACAGAATTACATATCGATATCGAACAGGACAGAAAATAAATGAAAAAGATACTTTGATTTTGTGCTGGCAGACAAATCAGAATATTTTATCAGAGACAGATTATGCAAATGGTCTTCTGCCAAAATGTGAGGTGGTGAAAGAAAAAGAAAATCTGAATTTGATAAAGGCTTCTACAATGATTACATGTGAAAAAGGAGTAACAGGTATTTCTGCTTATTTAATAGATGAAAAAATTTATAATGAAAAAGAAATCAAGGAAGAAGATAAAATATATCCGGCATTTATTAAGGAATAAAGAAAACTGAATAGTGGAAAAAACAAAGCTATTAAAAATAAAAAAACGGTTTGACTTTATATGGTTACATTGTTATAATGTTACAATATTTTTATTTCATGGAACCAGGAGGACTTTATAATGTCAAAAGAAAAAAAGAAAGCCAACACTGAGATAACAAACAGTTTAAGCAAAAAAATTATTTCCAGACTTGTCGTTATTGTTGCAGTGATATTTTTTATTATTGTAACAATATCAGGATTAATTTCACTTAATTCTCTGACTGATTTAACAAGTAATAGACTGGTATCTGTTGCATATGAAAATGCATTTTTAATTCAGAATAATATTGAAAATGCATATGGTCAGGCAATGGGATTTGCAAACTCTTTGAAAAATATTTCTGAGCTGCCGCCAGAAGAACAAAGAGATGCCATTGATAATGCTTTGGCAGGGGTATTATCAGGAGATGAAAATTTTACAACTGTATTTGCATATTTTGAATTAAATAAAATTGCAGATGAAAACGGTCAGCCTTATAGCGTTCATAAGAGAGATATTGCCTATGAAGCAATTGCTTATCCAGATGAAAAGGGAACAGGCATTACCTTTGAAAAACATGAGGATGCTTTTGATAACTTTGAAAAAGAATATTATATGCAGATTAAATCTTCGGGAAAACCTTACCTTATGGAGCCATATGTATATCAGCTGCGGGGAGATGATATTATGATGATTAGTATTATCGCACCTGTTTATGATGCTGAGGGGAATTTTTTTGGCGTAGCGGGTTGCGATGTAGCTTTGGCAGATATGCAAACACAACAGTATGCCAGTACCGGATATGAATCTACGCATATGGTAGCACTGGCAGAAGATGGAACTATTCTTTTGGATACTTATGATCGGTCGAAAGTTGGAAAGTCAGCATCTGAGGCCGGATATAAAGATATTGTTACAGACAGCGAAGCCTTAAAATCTATGGAAGATGGTCCATATGTCAACAGTTTGTCGATTATTGATAATCATACCACAAATTTTGCTACTGATAAAAGGGGAATTTCTGTGATTGTTCCTTTAAAAATGAGTGGAGGGAATTATTGGGTATTATATATGTCTATTGACAAAAGTGAATTTAATGTAGCCATTTTTATTGATATTTTGAAATTAATGCTGGCTGTTATCTTATTTGGAGGATTATTACTCTATATTATTTATTATATTATTAAAAAATCATTGGCGCCTGTTGAAACAATTGTAAATGGTGCTTCTTTATTGGAAGAAGGAAAATTGAAAATTAATGTTGATGTAGATACAGATGATGAATTGGGTCGTTTGGCAAGAGTGATTAATCATATCAGTGTTACAATTGATAATTATGTAAATGATATTTCTTATCAGCTTTCCGAAATGGCGGAAAATAATATGGATATTGCAATTAATCAGCAGTATATTGGAGATTTTATACCAATTCAGACTTCTATTGAAAAGATAACGGATTCTTTAAATAGTACGCTTCACGAAATTATTCTTTCAGCTGACGAAGTTGCATCTAATTCGGTTCGCGTTTCTTCCGGAGCACAAGGCCTTTCAAAAGGTGCCGCAGAACAGGCTGCTGCTGTAGATGAACTGGCAGCATCGATAGAAAATCTTTCAGAGGATGTTTCTGCCAACGCAGATGATGCACAAAAGGCAAATGAAACTGTTATGGAAGTAAGCAGAAGAATTGAAAAAAGCAATGATGAAATGAAGAAATTAGTTCAGGCAATGTCGGATATTCGCAATGCTTCAGCAGAGATAGAAAATATTATTAAAACAATAGAAGATATCTCTTCTCAAACGAATCTTCTATCATTAAATGCTTCTATTGAGGCGGCAAGAGCAGGTGATGCGGGAAAGGGATTTGCTGTAGTTGCAGATGAAATCAGAGATTTGGCAACAAAAAGTGCAGAGGCAGTTAATCAGACCGCTTCTTTAATTGGAAATTCTCTTGAGGCTGTAAGAAATGGAACAGCGATTGTCAATGATACTGCGGATTTTCTGATGACAGTTGTGGAAGGTGCAAAAGAAATATCTGTTTCTGTAGATAAAATCAGTGATGCTTCTCAAAATCAAAAAAGAATTTTGCAGGAGCTGACAAAGGGCGTAAATTTGATTGAAAAGGTAGTTCAGACAAATAATATTTCTGCACAGGAAAGTGTTGTTACAAGCGAAGAATTATCCCAGCAGTCGAAGCGTTTACATAGTTTGGTAAATAAATTTCATTTAAAGGATTTAGAGTAGAAAAATCTGGATTAAAAATTATATAAAAAGGAAGTATGAGCTTTTGGTTTTTCCATGGTTCATACTTCGTTTTTTGTCAAAGAGAGAGGTTTAAAATTTTTTATTTTAAAATAAAAAACTGTTGACAAACTTATAATAAGCAGTTATAATAAATTTTGTTTCACGTAAGTGATACAAAATTCATATTGGAACTGTTTTAATTCGGAGAAATACTCAAGAGGCCGAAGAGGCGCCCCTGCTAAGGGTGTAGGTCGTTCACGCGGCGCGAGGGTTCAAATCCCTCTTTCTCCGTTCTGGTTTCCAGTATGGATTTTTTGTTCCGAAATCTGAAAAAAGTTTTTTTGAAAAAAATGTAAAAAATAGTTGACAAGATTTGGAAGAAGTGTTATTATATCTAAGCTGTCTGAAAGAAACAGCACAGCAGAAAAATAATGAAAAAATTTTAAAAAAGTTGTTGACAAAAGTATTTTGATGTGATAAACTGTACAAGCTGTCGCA
>CAJUDQ010000020.1:0-42722 GCA_910585215.1 uncultured Lachnospiraceae bacterium
CTATATTTTAATTGATTATTTGGAGGAAAACAGCCATGAAACTTTGGGGCGGACGTTTCACAAAAGAAACAAACGAGCTGGTACATAATTTTAATGCATCCTTGTCATTTGACCAGAAATTCTACCGACAGGATATTGAGGGCAGTATTGCCCATGTGACAATGCTTGCCGCAGTACATATCCTGACAGACGAGGAAAGAGATACTATTATTGAGGGTTTGAAAGGCATACAGACAGATATTGAAAATGGAACTCTGGAATTTACAGAAGAACATGAAGATATCCATTCTTTTGTAGAGGCACACCTTATCGAAAGAATCGGTGATACCGGAAAGAAGCTTCACACAGGCAGAAGCAGAAATGACCAGGTGGCACTGGATATGAAACTTTATACAAGAGATGAGGTAACTGCTGTCAACCAACTGTTAAAAGAACTTCTAAATGAATTGCATACAATTATGAAAGAAAACATTGAAACCTATATGCCGGGCTTTACCCATTTACAGAAGGCACAGCCAGTAACTCTGGCACATCATATCGGTGCATATTTTGAAATGTTTAAGCGGGACAGGGGCAGGCTGCATGATATTTATGAAAGATTAAACTATTCTCCTCTTGGTGCAGGTGCACTCGCCGGCACTACCTATCCGCTTGACAGAGAACAGACAGCTTCCCTTCTGGGCTTTTATGGACCAACTTTTAACAGTATGGATTCTGTTTCTGACAGGGACTATCTGATTGAATTTTTAAGCGCATTGTCAACCATTATGATGCACCTGAGCCGTTTTTGTGAAGAAATTATTGTATGGAACACAAATGAATATCGTTTTGTGGAAATTGATGATTCATACAGCACTGGCAGCAGTATTATGCCGCAGAAGAAAAATCCTGATATTGCAGAATTAATCCGCGGAAAAACCGGACGTGTCTATGGAGCACTGATTTCCATACTTACCACTATGAAAGGACTTCCACTTGCATATAATAAAGATATGCAGGAAGATAAGGAATTTACCTTTGATGCAATAGATACTGTCAAAGGATGCGTTTCTCTTTTTACCGGCATGATAAAAACAATGAAATTCCGTAAAGATGTTATGGAAACAAGTGCAAAAAACGGCTTTACCAATGCGACGGATGCTGCGGATTATCTGGTAAATCATGGAGTGCCTTTTCGGGATGCACATGGAATCGTAGGACAGCTTGTGCTGTTTTGTATTGATAAAAATATTGCTTTGGATGATATGAGTCTGGAAGAATTTCAGGCAATCAGTCCGGTATTTCAGGAGGATATTTATGAGGCAATCAGTATGAAAACCTGTGTGGATAAACGTATGACCATCGGAGCTCCGGGGCCGGAAGCAATGCAAAAGGTAATTGAACTGAATGAAAAATATCTAAACGAATAAACTCTAAAAAATACGGCCGCAAATATATCTAAAACTCAGATAATTTGCGACTGTATTTTGATTTTTTATAAATACGGCTTTTGTGATATGCTGTATTTTTTACTTTATTCTTTCTGTGTCACATGTACATCAAGCTGGTTGTATGGAATTTCGATTCCCACTTTATCAAGTTCTTTCTTTAATTCCTCATTCATTCTGAAATAGGCATTCCAGTAATCCTCTGTCTTTACCCATACTCTGAGTACAATCGTAACTTCGCTTTCTGCAAGTGCCTTGATTCCAACAAAGACATCTTCTTCCATAAGCCTTGCGGGCTCCTGCATACCGACGAACCGGACTGTCTGCTTCGCAAGTTCCATATCACTTTCATAGCTTATGCCGACTGTGATATCCACCCTTCTCTTCTCAAAGGCAGATGCATTGGTAATATGTGTATTGGACAAGTTTCCATTTGGAATTGTAATCAGTTTATTATCCGGTGTTACTATCATAGTATAGAATAAATCTATTTTCTGCACGGTTCCTTCTGTTCCGCTGGAACCGTCCACAATATAATCTCCCACTTTGAAAGGCTTGATTAACAAAATCAGCACGCCGCCCGCAAAGTTGGAAAAGCTTCCCTGCAGCGCAAGACCAATCGTTAAACTGGCAGTGCTGAGCAGCGCTACAAAAGAGGTTGTCTGTATTCCTACCTGATTGCAGAGAATAATAAATAATATAAAATACAAAATTGCTCTTACCAGAGAAATCAGGAATTTCTGAACACTGATTTCAATATTTGCTCTTTTGAAAAATTTTTTTACGATTTTCATCAGTATGCCAATTACAATTTTGCCAACTGCAAAAATCGCAATTGCAATACAAACATTAATACCAAATGCAATTATTTTGGGAAGATATTTTTCCAGTGAATGAATAAAATTATTTGCATTTTCCACGGCCTGATTCAAATTATCCGTGATTTCTGCTTCTACACTGGAAAGCGCATCTGATTTTGTGCTTTCTGTACTTTCTGAAAGGGCAAACAATATCAGCGATTTCATTTTACCGGTCCTTCATATTTAAAGACAGATACTGATACAGGTCCCATTTTAATTGAAATTGTATGTTCTCTTCCGTCACATTCTTCCGGTTTTGAAAGAACTGTTTTGGAATTTACCATTCCGAAACCGCCAAAGCTGTCGTCATCACTGTTTAAAATCTCTCTGTACTGCCCTGCTTCTGGCACGCCAAATTTATATCTTGCATGAGGAACAGTATCAAAATTGCAAAATACATAAAGAGTATCTTCTGGTTTTTTTCCTTTTCTCATAAATGCACAGAT
This sequence comes from uncultured Lachnospiraceae bacterium, assembly GCA_910585215.1. Classification (GTDB taxonomy): domain Bacteria; phylum Bacillota; class Clostridia; order Lachnospirales; family Lachnospiraceae; genus CAG-303. The sequence goes on from CAJUDQ010000020.1 coordinate 2,734, forward strand.
ACTCTTTTCATGAGTGGAACAGTTTATCCATTCAAAGCCTTCCGGACTCTGGTCAAGCTCATACAGTGCAGGCTCTTCTGTATACAATCTGTTTAATTCTCTGACATAATTCTGAACAAATTTATGTTTTTCATCTAAAAGGCTTCTCCAGTCAAGTTCTCTTTCCTCGCTCCACTCACGGTATCCGCTGAAGTCCTGTCCCATAAACAGCAGCTTTTTTCCAGGATGTGTAAACATAAAGGTATAAGCAGCTCTTAAATTTGAGAAACGAATATCTTCGTCTGCACCCGGCATTTTGCCAATCATAGAACCCTTGCCATGTACAACTTCATCATGAGACAATACAAGAATAAAGTTTTCGCTGTATGCATATACCATACTGAAGGTTAAAAGATTATAATTGTCTCTTCTGTAATACGGGTCGCATTTCATATAATTGGTAAAATCATTCATCCAGCCCATATTCCATTTCAAATCAAAGCCCAGTCCGTCTTCCTCCGGTGAACCTGTTACCTTTGGCCATGCAGTAGATTCCTCTGCAATAATCAATGCTCCTCTGGTACGCTTTTTAAACTGGGTATTTAACTGCTGCAAAAATGCGATAGCGTCAAGATTTTCATGTCCTCCATACATATTTGCCACCCATTCCCCGTCATTTTTTCCATAGTCAAGATACAGCATCGAAGCCACTGCATCCATGCGGATTGCGTCTGCATGATACTGTTCTGCCCAGAACAGCGCATTTGCTGTCAAAAAGCTTTTTACCTCCGGTCTTGCATAATTGTAAATCAGAGTTCCCCAGTGAGGGTGTTCACCCTGTCTCGGGTCCTGATGCTCATACAGGCATGTCCCGTCAAATCTTGCAAGTCCAAATTCATCTTTTGGAAAATGTGCCGGAACCCAGTCAAGAATTACCCCGATTCCCTTCGAGTGCATATAATCCATAAAATATGCAAAATCTTCCGGATTTCCATAACGGGAGGTCGGCGCATAATAACCTGTTACCTGATACCCCCATGAACCGTCAAACGGATGTTCCATTACAGGCATAAGTTCAATATGGGTATAGTGCATATCAAGCACATATTCTGCCAGAAGAGGGGCAATCTCCCGATAAGTATAAAAGCTCTCCTTCTCCTCCACTCCTTCTATCTCCGGCTTTTTCCATGAGCCCAAATGAACCTCATAAATAGACATTGGAGTACTTTCCAGTTTCTTTTTTTCTCTCTCCTTTATCCATTTTTCATCTGTCCATTGAAAACCGCTGATATCCGTGGTTATCGATGCATTCTCCGGCCGTTTCTGTGCCAGAAATGCATAAGGGTCCGCTTTTAAAACTACCTTTTCTCCATATTGTCTGATTTCATATTTGTACAATTCACCTGTGGAAATTTCAGGGATAAACAATTCAAAAACGCCTGTATCATCAATTTTATTCATCATATGTCTGCGTCCATCCCACTGGTTGAAATCGCCTACTACACTGACACGCTCTGCAAACGGCGCCCACACGCCAAAGGTTATTCCTTTCACTCCCTGTATTTCTGCCGGATGCGCACCGAGATATTTATAAATTTCATAATTCACACCGGCATTGAATTTTTTCAGCTCCTCGATTGGAAGCACATTGTCAAACTGATAAGGGTCATAATATGTGGAAGTACTGCCATCTTCAAATTCTGCAATTACATGATACAGCCCTTTATTGGTTCCCGATACAAGCAGTGCAAAAAAATTCTCATCCATTTTTTCCATTGGAAGAAGCTTTTTTTCTTTGTCAAACCTGACAGATACAGATGTGGCATCCGGTACAAATACCTGAATCAGTGTCTTTTTCCCCTTTCGCTCACTTGGTCCGAGAGTGCATCTTGGACAGTCAATATCTGCATACTGCAGCCCCTCAATATCTGCCCAGTTCATTAAATCGTTTAAGTTTTCTTTCATATAGTAACCTCCAAAAAAATATTTACGCAGAGCATTATGCTTCGTTTGATGACATTATAACACGAAAACAGGTATCTGTCTATTTACTTCTTACAAAACCTTTCATGATACATGTTCTGCCATTATCTTGTGAAACAGTTCTGCAACTTTTTCGTCTGATATTTCATTTTCTTCTGCATAGTGAAACAAATCTGAAAGTTGCTCTGTAACATAATTTTCCGGTTTATCCTTTGCAATTTCAATAAAAATTTTCCAGTTTTTCCATTTTTCCGGACACTCTGGTATTTTCTCCAAAAGCTGTTTCAAAGAACTATCTGCAACAAAAACTTTTCCTGCGCCTGTCTGATACAAAGCATCCTCCAATGCCTTTTTTTCGACCATTGTAATTTCTTTGGAAACACATACTGCAATTGCCGGTTTGGCAAACAATGGCTTTTTTCCCCATGCTTTTTTCAGCAGATACTGAAAAAGCTTTACTGCTGCCATATAATCTGCAATACTTCCTCTTTTCATTGGAGATATGATTTTAATATGTTCAGCCGGATTTTTTACCATATCTTCAGCCTCTTTCCCAAATGCAGCTATTTTTCCACTTACATTGTCAAATGCTACAAGAGATTTTTCTTTTAATACAATGCCCCTGCCCTGAATATAAATTGCAATATCTGCCGGTTCAAAAAAATCCATAATCTTTCCTCCGTTATTTATATTTTAAAGAAAAAATCTGCATACAAATTTTTCAAGATATGCCTGGTCCCAGATTCCCATCATTTCTCTTGCCGAATGCATGGCAAGCACAGGAACTCCAATATCCACCGAACGCATTGGAAGATACTTATTGGCAATTGTCCCAAGAGTACTTCCTGTTGTACCATCCGAGCGAACGGCATATTTTTGATATGGAATTTCAGCAGCCCTGCATATCTGTTCTGCAATTGCAATAGATTCACTGTCTGTTGCATAAGACTGTGAGGATGCGCGCTTTATTACAATTCCATGATTCAAAAGATTGATATTTGTAAGGTCTGACTTTTCCGGTCTGTTTGGGTGAAATCCATGTGCGACATCTAAAGACAGCAGAAATCCGCCTGAAATTTTATCAAGATAAGTTTTTCTGTCCATTCCAAGAGTGAGATATATTTTTTCCAGCACTATGGATAAAAGTTCAGAATCTGCACCCTGTTTTGTTCTGCTTCCAATTTCTTCATTGTCAAATAATGCTATAAAATGAATACCGGACACTGGCTGAGTATTGATAATTCCAGTAAGACATGCCTCTACAGAGGTTGTGTTATCCAGTCTTGGAGCTGATATAAAATCATTGTTCAGCCCGAATACACAGCCTTCCTCTGCATTATATACATACAATTCAAAATCGAGAATATCTTCTGTCTTTACTCCACATTCTTCTGAAAGATATTCTGTAAAAAAATGATTTGTATTTATCGTTTCATCCAACATTCCACAGACTGGCATCATATCTGTCTGTTTATTTAATTCTGTACCCTTATTTATTTCTCTGTTTAAATGAATCGCCAGATTTGGAATTGTAAAAAGAGGACGTTCAAAATCAATGATTTTCTTTTTTGGCTGATACAAATTATCGCTTTTCATCGTAACCTTTCCTGATACGGATAATGGCCTGTCCATCCATGTATTTAGAATCGCACCGCCATAAACTTCCGTATTTACTTTTTGATATCCTTTTACTGTCAGTTCAGGATTTGGCTTGATATATAAGCAGGGGTGGTCTGTATGGGCAGCGGCAATTTTTAACATTCCATCAGAGCTTTCTCCTATGGTAAATGCAAATAATCCCGAATCATAAATGTTGATAAAATATTTTCCACCTTTTTCAAGAACCCATTTTTTATTCAGGCTTAATTCATCAAATCCGCGCTGGTACAAACGGTTTATGGCGTTAGAAACAGCAGTAAAGGAACAGGTTGATTTTGATATGGTATTTAATAAATTTTTGGCTGTTTTTTCTATTTTCATAAAATTCCCTCCTGAAAAAAAATTTTTTTCTCTTGATTTTTCACATAAATTCTGCTTGGCCTGTGTGCTCCTTCCAGTTTCATTTTATCTGTTTCTAATACAAACTCCCTGATTTTTTTTCTGAAATTTGCCTTGTAAAGTGATTTTCCCAAAAGAATTTCATATATTCGCTGTAATTTTGGTAATGTAAATTCTTCTCCTACAAAATGAAACGGCAGACAGGTATATTCTGTTTTATTTCGTATGCGTTCTCTTGCATATCTTAAAATTTCTTTATGGTCAAAAGCAATCTTTTTATCTCCCTGAATCATATTTTCCAAATCATAAAAACCGGCCTGAAGTACTCTTTTTCCTGCTTTTATATGAATCTTTTCAAAAGGAAGCAGCGCCATATAGGAAACGGAAATCACTCTGGTACGAGGGTCTCTGTCTATTGCTCCCCATGTATAAAGCTGTTCTAAATATACCTCATCCATAACGCCGGCTTCCTCTTGAATCCCTCTTAACGCTGCCTCGTCCAATGTCTCGCCTGCTCCTACAAATACCCCCGGCAAAGCAGGCATACCCTGAAAGGGCATTTCACTTCTCTCTACCATAAGAACCTTCAGTCTGTCATTTTCTATGGTAATAAGCAGAAAATCTACCGCAACGCAGGGCTTTTCGTAAATATCAGACCGATATTCTGATAAAAATGCTTCTTCCCTGTTTTTGTCCATTTTTTCCTCCTTTTTGTAAATCAACAAAAGCAGACCTGCCTGTAACTGCAAATCTGCTTTTGTTAAAGTATCAATGTTTCAATTCGTTATATTTATAAACCTGTATTTTGCTGCTCTATTTTACTACTCGAACCTTTATCACTCCATTTATGGATTTAATTTTTTCTATTGCCGCTTTTGTTACCTCGGAATCAAGGTCCAGCAGCGTATATGCATAATTTCCTTTGCTCTTGTTTACCATCTCGGAAATATTAATATCAGAAGCCGCCATGGCACCGGTAAACTGTGAAATCAGATTTGGAATATTTTTATGGCAGACTGCAATTCTTCCGGCCTTTGTACATACCCCCATATCGCAGGAAGGATAATTGACAGAATTTTTGATATTTCCATTTTCAATAAAGTCAACAATCTGATTAACTGCCATAACTGCACAGTTATCTTCAGACTCCTCTGTTGAAGCTCCCAGATGAGGAAATGCAATAACGCCCTCCATATTTGCCGATTTGGCATTTGGAAAATCAGTTACGTAATGCTTTACTTTGCCTTCAGCAAGAGCTTCAGCCATATCATCATCATTTACAAGAAGGTCTCTTGCAAAGTTAATAATAATGACGCCCTGTTTCATCATGGAAAGGGATGCCTTATTAATCATGCCCTTTGTATCATCAAGCAATGGCACATGAACAGTTATAATATCACACTGACTGTATACCTCTGCATTGGTTTTTACAAGCCTTACTTTATGAGAAAGATTTAATGCATTTGCAACCGAAAGATATGGGTCACATCCGATTACCTTCATGCCGAGTGCTACCGCTGCATCTGCAACCAGCACGCCTATGGCTCCAAGACCAATTACACCAAGTGTTTTTCCCTTGATTTCAGTTCCGGCAAATGCTTTTTTTGCCTTTTCCATGCTTTTATTAATATTTTTATCCTCTTTGTTGTCTGACACCCACTGCATGCCGCCTCTCAAATCTCTCGAAGCAAGCAGCATACCGGCAAGAACCAGCTCTTTTACCCCGTTTGCATTTGCTCCAGGAGTATTAAATACTACGATTCCCTTTTCCGCACATTTCTCAAGAGGTATATTATTGACACCTGCTCCGGCTCTTGCTACTGCAGTCAGACTGTCAGGAAGCTCCAGTTCATGCATGGATGCACTTCTTACAAGCACTGCATCTGCTTCTGAAAAGCTGTCCGTTGTGCCAAATGTATCCGGCAGCAGACTCATTCCAGCTTTTGCAATCGGATTTAAACAGTTTACTTTTACCATTTTGTGTTACCTTCTTTCTTAGATATTATCATTTATTTAATACCACAGCGCCAGAAACTATCATTCACGATCCGCTGTCTGGAATCGCTCAATCGGCTGTGATATTTTATGTAAATTTCTTATAAAAGAAATATTAACAATTTTCTGCCTCAAATTTTTTCATAAATTCTACTAATTTTTCAACACCTTCTACCGGCATTGCATTATAGATGCTGGCTCTCATTCCGCCGACCGTTCTGTGGCCTTTTAGATTTTCAAAACCCGCCTGTTTTGCTTCCTTTACAAATTTTGCATCCAGTTCGGCATCTCCTGTGACAAATGGAACATTCATAAGAGAACGGTCCTTTGGAACAACTGTCCCTTTAAAAAGACTGCTCTCATCGAGATAATCATAGAGAATCTTTGCCTTTTTTTCATTCAGTTCTTTCATTGCCTGCAATCCGCCCATTTTCTTTATCCACTGGAATACCTTGCCACAAATATAAATTCCATAGCATGGAGGTGTATTATATAAAGAATCGGCATCTGCATGAGTCTTGTATTTCATCATGGTAGGTGTACCCGGAAGTACATCTTCTGTAATTAAATCTTCTCTGATAATTGCAATTACAACGCCGGCAGGTCCGATATTTTTCTGTACTCCGCCATAAATCACGCCATATTTTGAAACATCTACAGGCTCTGACAAGAAACAGGAAGAAACATCCGCTACTAATGTTTTGCCCTTTGTATTTGGAAGTGTTTTATATTTTGTGCCATAAATAGTATTGTTTTCGCAGATATATACATAATCCGCATCTTCTGGAATATCAAGGTCTGAACAGTCTGGAATATAGGAAAATGTCTTATCTTCCGAGGATGCAACTTTTATGGCTTCACCATATATCTGCGCCTCCTGATATGCCTTTTTTGCCCACTGTCCTGTCACAATATAAGCAGCCTTTTTATTTTTCATAAGATTCATTGGAATCATTGCAAACTGAAGAGATGCACCGCCCTGAAGAAACAGTACTTTATAATTGTCAGGGATATTCATAATATCTCTTAAATCCTGTTCCGCTTCTTTAATTATTGTATCGTATACTTTTGACCTGTGGCTCATTTCCATAACAGACATACCGCAGCCTTTATAATCCAGCATTTCTTTTGCAGCTTCTTTTAATACTTCTTCCGGCAGAACTGCGGGTCCTGCCGAAAAATTATAAACTCTTCCCATTTCAAGAGCCTCCTTGTACCATAAATTTTCCTTATTTTAATTTTCCTTATTTAAAATTTTATTGTTTTAACTTTTGTTATTTTTCCAAATCCTCAGCACTGAATGCTTCTGAAATAGCGGCTCCCGGCGCTACCATAGGAAATACCTTGTCATCACTGTCAATCTGGCAGTCAATTACAACCGGTGCATTTAATGAAATCGCCTCTTTCAGTGCATCTGCCACTTCTTCTTTTTTTGTTACCCGAATCCCTTTTGCGCCAAGACTTTCCGCAAGTTTAACAAAATCTACGCCGTCTCTCAAAGTAGTATTTGAATATCTTTGTCCGTAGAACAGTGTCTGCCACTGGCGTACCATACCAAGTACATGATTATTAATAACAACCTGAATAATTGGAATATTATATCTGGCAGCAGTTGCGATTTCATTCATATTCATTCGAAAACATCCGTCACCTGCGATATTGAGTACTGTTTTATCCGGTCTGCCAAGCTTTGCTCCTAAAGAAGCACCAAGCCCGTAACCCATAGTTCCAAGCCCGCCGGAAGTAATAAGCTGTCTGCCCTCTTTGTATTTATAGAATTGGGCTGCCCACATCTGATGCTGTCCAACCTCTGTTGTAATAATGGCATCTCCCTTTGTAACATCATAAATCTGTTCCATAATATATGGAGCTGTCAAACCTTCGTGGCTGTATGACAGAGGATATTTCTTCATGCTTTCCTGAATTTCCTTCATCCATTCGGATTTATCCTGTATCTCTGCGCCTTCAAGCTTTTTATTTAATCTCTTTAATATCTCTTTTGCATCTCCGATAATACTTGCATCCGTTCTGATATTTTTATTTATTTCCGCCGCATCAATATCAATCTGTACAATCTTTGCATTTGAGGCAAATTTATTTGTATTTCCCGTTACTCTGTCGCTGAATCTCGCGCCGATAACAATTAACAAATCACACTTTGACACGCCAAAGTTTGATGTCTTCGTACCATGCATGCCGAGCATTCCGGTATAAGTTTCTTTTGTTCCATCATAGGCGCCTTTTCCCATAAGAGAATCACATACCGGTGCGCCGGTAAGCTCTGCAAAATGTGCAAGCTCTTCTTCACATTCCGCTGCAATGGCACCACCTCCAACAAAAATAAAAGGTTTCTTTGATTCGCAGATATATTGTACAGCTTCATCAAGAGCTTCTTCCTTAATGGTATGAGTGATTGGAAGTATTTCTGCCGGCTGCTCTTTCGTATATTCATATTTATTTTTCGGGTCAGTTACATCTTTTGTAAAGTCCACAAGAACTGGTCCTGGTCTTCCGCTTTTCGCAATTTTAAATGCTCTTCTAAGTGTTGATGCAACATCCTTAATATCCTTTACAATAAAATTATGCTTGGTAATCGGCATTGTGATGCCTGCAATATCAATCTCCTGAAAAGAATCTTTTCCAAGCAGTGTTTTTCCCACATTTGCAGTAATTGCAACCAGCGGAATGGAATCCATATACGCCGTGGCAATTCCTGTAACAAGATTTGTTGCTCCCGGACCGGAGGTCGCCATACATACGCCTACCTTTCCTGTCGCTCTTGCATATCCGTCAGCAGCATGTGCTGCACCCTGCTCATGTGATGTGAGAACATGTTTGATTTCTTCTGAATGTTTGTACAGTTCGTCATATACATTCAGGATTGTACCGCCCGGATAACCGAATACAGTATCTACACCCTGTTCCTTTAAACATTCAATGATTATTTCTGAACCAGATAATAACATATCCTTTCCCCTTCCTTTTCTATAAACTCTTAAGTACTGCGCCTCTGTCTGCAGATGTGACAAGCGACGCATATCTTGCAAGATATCCGGACACCTCATTTTTCCGCGGTTTCCAGTTTTCTTTTCTCTTTGCAAGAACTTCATCAGAAACATTTAAATTCAGAGTATGATTATCAATGTCAATGCTAATCATATCTCCTTCTTCCACAAATGCAATCGGTCCACCTACAGCAGCCTCTGGCGAAACATGACCAATCGATGCTCCTCTGGATGCTCCTGAAAATCTGCCGTCTGTAATCAATGCTACGGTAGAACCAAGTCCCATTCCGGCAATTGCCGAGGTAGGATTTAACATTTCTCTCATGCCTGGTCCACCCTTTGGACCTTCGTAACGAATGACCACCACATCTCCGTCAACAATTTTTCCGCCCTTAATTGCAGTAATTGCGTCTTCTTCGCAGTCAAATACTCTGGCAGGTCCCTCGTGCTTTAACATCTCCGGCGCAACAGCAGAACGTTTTACAACAGCAGAGTCCGGTGCAAGGTTTCCTCTCAGCACGGCGATTCCGCCCACTTCACTATATGGATTTTCCACAGGACGAATTACTTCAGGGTTTTTATTGATACAGCCCTTGATATTTTCTCCAACAGTTTTTCCGGTTACGGTTATGCAATCAGTCTCCAAAAGACCTTTTTTATTTAATTCATTCATAACTGCATAAACACCGCCGGCCTCGTTCAGCTCTTCAATATAGGTGTGACCTGCCGGTGCAAGATGACATAAATTCGGTGTTCTGGCACTGATTTCATTTGCAATATCAAGATTGATTTCCACACCGGCTTCATGTGCAATCGCCGGAAGATGAAGCATGCTGTTTGTACTGCATCCCAGAGCCATATCTACGGTAAGTGCATTGCGAAATGCCTTTTCTGTCATAATATCTCTTGGCCGGATATTATTTTTTAACATTTCCATTACCTGCATGCCTGCATGCTTTGCCAGCTTGATTCTGTCAGAATAGACAGCCGGAATGGTGCCGTTTCCTTTTAGTCCCATTCCAAGCGCTTCCGTCAGACAATTCATGGAATTTGCAGTATACATCCCCGAACAGGAACCGCAGGTTGGACATGCATGTTCTTCAAAATCCTTTACATCCTCTTCTGTCATTTTTCCAGCAGCATAGGAACCTACCGCCTCAAACATACTTGAAAGAGAAGTTTTACAGCCCTTTACATGTCCTGCGAGCATAGGTCCGCCGCTGACAAATACAGTTGGAATATTTAAACGTGCAGCCGCCATTAAAAGTCCCGGCACATTTTTATCACAGTTTGGAATCATTACAAGACCGTCAAACTGATGAGCCAGCGCCATACATTCAGTAGAATCAGCAATTAAATCACGTGTGACAAGAGAATATTTCATCCCCGTATGTCCCATTGCTATCCCGTCGCACACTGCAATCGCCGGAAACATGACTGGAGTTCCGCCTGCCATTGCAACACCAAGCTTGACGGCATCTGCAATTTTGTCAATATTCATATGTCCTGGTACAATTTCATTATAAGAGCTGACAATACCGATTAACGGCTTTTTCAACTCCTCCTCTGTCATTCCCAATGCGTTAAACAGGGAACGGTGCGGAGCCTGTTGCATTCCTTTTGTTACTGCGTCACTTCTCATAATCTCTACTTCCTTTCAAGAAATTTGCTTTATTTCCATATATCTATAACTTTGTATTTATCCTTGTCTGTGCAGCTATATTTTTATGCTTTTATATTTTAAATTTTTATATTTTTACAATCTGTCGCAAATACTGTCGCCCATTTCAGAACATGTAACCTGTGTCATCCTTCTTTGTGAGATATCCTGTGACATAATATCCACTGTTCTGATACCATCCTTTAATACCTGTGCAACTGCCTGCTCCACCGCATCGGCTTCTCTGTCAAGGTCAAAAGAATATCTTAACATCATGGCTGCAGAAAGAATAGTTGCAATCGGATTCGCTATATTTTGTCCGGCAATATCAGGAGCTGCCCCATGACTTGGCTCATAAAGGCCAAACTTTCCCTCGCTCAGACTTGCGGAAGCCAGCATTCCGATAGAACCTGTCACCATGCTTGCCTCATCAGAAAGGATATCTCCAAACATATTTTCTGTCAAAATCACATCAAACTGTGCAGGGTCTTTCACAAGCTGCATGGCACAGTTATCAACAAGCATGTCGGAAAGTTCCACCTCCGGATACTCCTCTGCCACCTCTGCGGCTATCTTCCTCCAAAGTCTGGAAGAATCCAGTACATTTGCCTTATCGACACTTGTAACTTTTTTTCTTCTTTTCATGGCAATATCAAATGCTTTTTTTACAATTCGTCTGATTTCATTTTCATTATAAGTAAGCGTATCAACTGCAGTCATTACTCCGTCTATTTCTTTTGTCTCTCTTTTGCCAAAATAAAGACCACCCGTAAGCTCTCTTACCACAATCATGTCAAATCCCTGTTCTGCAATAGATTCTTTTAAAGGACAGGCATTTTTCAATTCAGGATACAAATATGCCGGCCTTAAATTGGCAAACAGAGAGAGCCCCTTTCGAATAGCCAGAAGTCCTGCTTCCGGTCTCAAGTGAGGAGGCAGCTTATACCAGCTGTCTTCTCCAACCCGTCCGCCGACGGCACCTAAAAGTACAGCATCACTTTTTCTTGCAGCCTCTAAAGTTTCCTTTGTAAGCGGCTCTCCATATTTATCAATTGATACACCACCCATCAGCAGTTCTGTATATATAAATTCATGTCCGAATTTTTCTCCGATTTTATTTAATACTTTTTTTGCTTCTTCAATGATTTCCGGTCCGATTCCATCCCCCGGAATACATGCGATTTGATACTTCATGGTTGAGTCCTCCTGCTTTTTTAATAAACTGCCTTCCTATTATATAATATAATTCTGCTTTTTTCAACAGAAAAATATTAAGGTAAAAAATCTGAATTATTTTAAGCCTTTCTATAAAGATAATAAATCAGGAAAAACAGTAAAACAAACAATATACAAGAATTTTAATATGTAATAATAAATTATAAATATATAAAAAGTGACGCATCATAAAAAATCTGACTGTATTTTTTATGATGCGCCATACAACATGTTCTTACTCGAATTTGTATTCTATTCTTTCGGAGGGTTTTTCAGGCAATATAAAATTTCTTCCATTTCAAATCCTTTTCTGAACAGAAATCCCATTTCTCTATTTTGTTCTTTTCTGTCGGCATCTTTAAACGGATACTTTCTCTTTTTCAACAGAGCATAAATCATTTCTTTTTCTCCGATATCTTCTGTTTCACCATAAAATATCTCAAAAGCTTCCTCTGCTGTCTCTTTTGAAATTCCTTTCAAATACAGATTTTGTTGAATATTTTTCCGACTTTTTTTGCCTGTATAAGTACGGATATAGTTTTTGGCATATCTCAAGTCGTCAATATAATTGTATTCTTTCAAGAAACAAATAGCATAATCAATTAATTCTGTACTGTAATACCCCTTTTTCAGTTTGGCTCTGATTTCTTCTTCTGTTCGGTCCATTGATTTTAAAAGATATAAGGCTCTTTCTTTGACACGTTTTTTTAAAATTTCTTCCTGAATCTGGAAAAACACTTCCTCCTTCAGTTCTCTGCCCGCTTCCATATGAAAACGTCTGATTTCTCCATTGTATAATACAATAGATTCTTCCTGTTCAAAAAATACTCTGGACCTTTTCTTATCAATCGAAATGATTTCTGTCACAGTCATAATTTCTATTCTTTATGTTCCTCTTCCAAAGAAGTTTTTGTTTCTGGCTGTTCTGTCTGTGATTCTTCTTCCTCACTGAAATATTTTTCGCGAACAGCCGTTTCCACAACTTCACAGATTTCCGGATTTGCTTTTAAATACTGTTTTGCGTTTTCACGTCCCTGTCCAATTTTATCACTGTTGTAAGAATACCATGAACCACTCTTATTGATAATTCCACATTCTACTGCAAGGTCAAGCAAATCTCCAATCACAGAAATTCCTTCTCCAAACATAATATCAAACTCTGCTTCCTTAAATGGAGGCGCAATTTTATTTTTTACCACTTTTACTCTTGTTCTGCTTCCAATTACTTCTCCGCCTGCCTTTAAAGTCTCTATCTTTCTGATATCCATTCGAATAGAGGAATAAAACTTTAGCGCACGTCCACCGGTAGTAGTCTCCGGATTTCCAAACATAATTCCGATTTTTTCCCTGAGCTGATTGATAAAAACTACAATACAATTTGTTTTGCTGACAATTCCCGTCAGTTTTCGAAGTGCCTGAGACATCAGCCTTGCCTGCAGTCCTACATGGCTGTCTCCCATCTCTCCGTCTATTTCCGCCTTTGGAACCAGTGCAGCCACGGAATCCACAATAACAATATCTACAGCTCCAGAGCGCACCAGTGTTTCTGTAATTTCAAGTGCCTGTTCACCGAAATCCGGCTGTGAAATATACAGATTATCAATATCTACACCGATATTCTTTGCATATACAGGGTCCAGCGCATGCTCGGCATCGATAAATCCTGCAATTCCGCCCTGTTTTTGAACTTCTGCTATCATATGCAGTGCCACGGTTGTTTTACCGCTTGATTCAGGACCATAGATTTCAATGACACGTCCTTTTGGTATTCCACCAAGTCCAAGTGCAATATCAAGACTTAAGGAACCTGTCGGTACCGTTTCAATATTGATATTCGCTTTGGAATCCCCCAGTTTCATAATAGAGCCTTTTCCATGAGCCTTTTCAATGTTCGCCAGTGCTGCTTCCAATGCCTTTAACTTTTCATTCTTATCCATGTATAAATCCTCCATAAAATATTTAGCTCTTCTGATATTCTGATTTTTTTGATAATCGAAAATAAGTTTGTGAATATCTGTTCGATTTACATATATCATAGTACATACAAAGTCGTTTGTCAACTTATCTGTAATTACAATATCATTAAATTTATATTATGTCAATATTATTTTTGTTAATTTTTTATTACATCCAAAACCAGTTTTATTGCATAATCTGCTGCAGCTGTCCTTATTTCTGTCCTGTCTCCGGAAAACAATTTTTGTTTTACAATTATTTCATTTTTATAAAAACATGCAAACCATACAAGTCCCACCGGAGTTTCCTCTGTACCTCCTGTTGGCCCCGCCACTCCTGATGTTACAACCGTTACATCTGCTCCTGTCTGCTCTGCACATCCCTGCGCCATCTCGTATACGGTCTGACGGCTGACTGCCCCATATTCTTTCAGAGTACTCTTTTTTACTCCCAGATATTTCATTTTTGCCTCATCTGCATAAGTAATAAATCCTTCCGAATAAACTGCCGATGCGCCTGCTGTACGAATTAGTTCCGCTGCAACAAGCCCGCCGGTACAGGATTCTGCAGTTGATATTTTCAGCTTTTTTTCAATCAATAAATTTACCAGTTCCTCTTCATACATTTCTATTCCTCCATTTACATTGATTAAAAATATGTTTAAAATAAATTAAGAAAAAAGAAGCAATTTTCTTTCACATAAAAAAGCTACTACATAAAAAACATTACAGAAAAATCCTGTATGCTTTATATAAAATGCAGCAGCCAACAGTTTCACTAATTATTGCTTTCCTTTAAAATATCTTTATTTTTTATTACATAATCCAAAAGTGAAATCACTGTAAGAATTAATGACACATAGACAAGAACCTGCCCAATAATATGATAAACCTCAAAATCCAGCCCGATAATCAACCATATTATCATAATCATTTGACATACCGTTTTGATTTTTCCCCAGTAGCTAGCGGCAATTACCACTCCATTATCTGCCGCTATTGTTCTGAATCCGCTGATAATAAGCTCTCTGCTGATAATCACAATAATAATCCACTCTGGAATCACATCTGAAAGACAAATCAGTGCAGAGCATACCAGAAGCTTATCCGCCAAAGGGTCCATAAATTTTCCAAAATTTGTTACCAAATCATATTTTCTGGCAATTTTTCCATCAAGAGTATCTGTAATACTGGCAGCGATAAAAATAGCCGCTGCGATATATTTGTCAATACCTTTAAAAATAGTACATTCCATAAACAGAACAAAAAATGGTATCATGCATACTCTAAGTATTGTCAGCTTATTAGGTAAATTCATTTTTTCCTCCAATCTTTTGAACTGATTTAAACCAGCTCACCTATTAAATCATAATCTGAAGCCCCTGTTATTTTCACCTTTACAAAATCGCCAGTCATCAAGGTTTCTCCTGTCTGAATAAACACGTATCCATCTATGCCGGGAGCATCCATATAGGTTCTTCCGATATATGCATTTTCATCTGCAACCATTCCTTCAATAACTGCAAGTAGTTCTTTTCCCACGTTTTCCTCTGACTTTTCAAAGGCAATCTCCTGCTGTAATTCCATAAGTTCACACTGTCTGTCCGCCTTCACTTCCGGTTCTATCTGCTGTTCAAAACCTGCGGCTGCAGTCCCCTCTTCCGGTGAATATACAAATACACCAAGCCGTTCAAATTCCATCTCGTCCACAAACTGAGCCATTTCCTGAAACTCTTCTTCTGTCTCACCTGGAAAACCAGTAATAAGCGTGGTTCTGATAATAATATCTGGAATTTGCTGCCGAAGCTTATGTACTATTTCCTTGATTTCCTGTTTGCTGGTACGTCGTCCCATTCTTTTCAATATCCGGTCATTGCAGTGCTGAATTGGCATATCAATATAATTGCAAATTTTTTTTTCCTCTTTGATAGTTTGAATCAACTCATCATAAATTTCTTCGGGATAACAGTATAAAAGTCGTATAAACTGGATTTCATTTATTTTACACAGCTTTTTTAAAAGCTTATGCAGAGATTTTTCCCCATAAATATCCATTCCATACATTGTTGTTTCCTGTGCAACCAGAATAAGCTCCTTTACCCCTTTTTTCGCTAGCTGCTCTGCCTGATGAATAAGCTTTTCCATAGGAACACTTCTGTATGTTCCTCTGATTTTTGGAATAATACAATACGTACAATGCTTATCGCAGCCCTCTGCAATTTTCAGATGTGCATAATATCCGCCCGTAGTAACAATTCTTTCTGTTTTTATATCAGGAAGCCGGTTTAAATCCCCAAACATCAATGGTTTCTCACCTTCAAGAGCCTGTTCCAACGCCTCGGCTATCGCATCAAAAGAAGAAGTTCCCAATATCGCATCCACTTCGGGAATTTCTTTGTAAATTTCCTCCTGATACCTCTGTGCAAGACAGCCTGTTACCATTAACACTTTGCATTTAAAATGAATTTTACATTGAGCCATTTCAAGAATAGTATTAATGCTTTCTTCTTTTGCATCCTGAATAAAACAGCAGGAATTTATAATAATTATCTCTGCTTCCTGTTCGTCATCTGTAAATTCATAGCCCCTGTTCTGCAAAATTCCCAGCATTTCCTCAGAATCGGCAAGATTTTTATCACAGCCTAAGGATATAAATAATAATTTCACAAAAACCTCCATTTATGAAAGAAACCGCCTGTGCGGTTTCCTGCATAATCTGTTATTCTTCTAAATCCGTTTCCTCTTTTAATACTGTTTGTTCCTTATCCAGTTCCGTTGTATCCGTTTCATCTTCTTCAAAAAGTTCATCACAGTTCTCTTTCCTGTTATTTGCACTTTCCATATCAGATATCTCTTCTGCTTCTTCTGAAACAGTAACTTCCAGCTCTTCTTCTGCATCATCTTCGTTTAAAATTTTAATCTTTGCATTGTACAGCTCTTCTACAGCTACAGACAATGGCTTGATTTCTTTTCCCTTTGCCTTTACCAATGGTTCTTGACCACTAATTAACTGTCTTGCCCTTTTTGCCGTCGCAAGTACAATGGAATAACGACTTTGTACTACCGGCTGTTCTCCCGGCTCCACATCACTGTTTACCACTGCCATCAAATCTGTATAAGATGGATGTAACATAGTTTTCTCCTTTCGAAAAGATTTCTCTTTTCTTAAATATTATTTTTATTCAATATTCTGAACCTGTTCTCTGATTTTTTCAATATTGGTTTTTAATTCAATACCATGATTTGTAATTTCCAGATTGTTTGCTTTTGAAAGAATGGTGTTTGCTTCTCGGTTCATTTCCTGTGCAAGAAAATCCAGCTTTTTTCCATGATTTACAGAAAGAATCGCTGTATTTATTTTGCTGTTTATCCCGTCGTTTATTCCACTTTGCAGTTCTTCCTTCATTGCGGATATATGACTTTTCAGCCGTACAATTTCTTCATCTACACAAATTTTATCTGTATAAAGAACCAGTTCTGTAGCAATTCTTGCTTCATCAATCTGTGAATTTTCCAACAGCTCTCCGGTTTTATCCTTAAGCTTTTGTCGATATTCCTCCAATATTTGAGGAAATTTTTCCTCGATAAAAGCTACATGAACCATCATGCCTTCAAGCTTTTCTAGGATATCCTTCCCGAGATTTTCTCCTTCTCTCCTTCTGGATTCTACAAACAGCTCACATGCATGTTCCATGGTTTCTTCAAAAAATATCCGCAGTTCATCTTCATTTATTCGGGAATCTTCCATAGTCAATACTTCTGGAAATCTTGACAGTGAAGCTACGGTAATATCATTTTTCAGTCCCAGTTTTTCCATTTCTCTAAAACATCTCAAATATTCCTCTGCCAGAGCTTTATTGAATTTCAAGCTGATATTTGTACTGCCCATATCCTCATAGGAAACAAAAACATCGATTTTTCCTCTTGCTGCATATTTTTTCAATATATTTCTCAGATTATTTTCAAACATGCAAAAGCTTCTTGATAGCTTTATTGCTGCGTCAAAATATCTGTGATTCACTGATTTTATCTCTATCGTAAGTCTGCGGCCGTCTTCCGTTCGCTCATAACGCCCGAATCCCGTCATGCTTTTTATCATAATGATTTATCGTAATGTCCTTTCTCAAAATCGTATTCTCTTATGTCTCACAACCAGCTCTTGGCTGACTGCCTTATAACCGGAACTATTATATACTAATTCTAGACATTAGTCAACTATTCAGTCAAAAATCATAAACTACGTTACTTTTTGTAAATGCAAACGGAAGCAGTTCTTTTAATTTATGTATCCTGATACTGCTGTTTTCCATTTCTCTTGAACAGCATAGAATAATTTCAAAATTATCAAAAGAGCAAAATTCTGCCATTACCTGCCTGCATATCCCGCATGGATAACAGTACTCGCTGATTTCAATTTCTCCATTCTCCAAAGCCTTTCCTCCCACTATGGCAATGGCCTGAAACATGTTCTGTCCTTCACTTATCGCTCGAAAAAATGCAGTCCGTTCTGCACAGTTTCCTGCCGGATAAGAAGCGTTTTCGATATTACTGCCAAGATATACAGTTCCATCCTCTGCAAGAAGTGCAGCCCCTACTCGAAATCCAGAATAGGGGGCATAAGAAAATTGTGTCTGTTTCCATGCGGTTTTTAATAAATCTTTATATTCCCAATCTTTCATAAATTCTCCCTTTTGTGTCTTATGCAAGGTAAATCTTCTGTCCCAGTCCTTGTTCTCAAATCTTATTAATCAGTTGCAAGTTTCAAAAAATCCTCCTCAGATAAAATCGGAATTTCCAGCTCTCTTGCCTTTTTATTTTTTGAGGAATTTGAAGTCACATCATTGTTAATCAGATAATCTGTTTTTGAAGTCACAGAACCTGTGACTTTTCCACCCTTGCTTTCAATCAAAGCCTTTAATTCATTTCTGTTTGCAAAGTGCTCTACAGAGCCTGTAATAACAAATACTTTTCCGGCAATCTGTGAATCTGTATCTATTTTTTCCGGTTCTGCAATTTTCAGCTCCTTTAAAAGTTCGTTGAGATTTTTCTGATTTTTTTCATTGTGAAAATAATCAATATAGGCATCTGCAATTACCTCTCCTATCCCTTCAATGATAATTAAATCCTCTTTTGTGGCATGAATAACTTTTTCAATATCATAATCAAAAGCTCTACATATCATCTTTGCATTGGAAAGTCCGATATTCGGGATTCCCAGTGCATAAATAAGCGCATGAAGCTCTGTATTTCTTGCATGATTGACAGAATCCTGAAGATGATGATAGGACCTTCTGCCAAAACCGTACATATTAACAATTTCCTCTTCATAACGTTCCAACCTGAAAATATCTGCATAACTGTGAATAAATCCTCTGTCAATCAGCTTTTCCAGCGTTTCTTCCGATAATCCGTCAATATTCAGGGCATCTCTGGAGACAAATAAAGTAAATTTCTTGATTTTTTTCGCTACACACTCAGGATTTGTACAATAAAGAGATTTTACATCATTGATTTGCCGTATTTCTGTCGCCTCTCCACATGCCGGACACTTATCAGGAATTATCAGCTGATTGCTTCTCGTGTGATTTTCTGCAATCTGTGGAATAATCATATTTGCTTTATATATCTCAATCTCATCACCAATTCCAAGCTCCAACCCTTCTACAATGCTGATATTATGCACACTTGCTCTTGATACGGTAGTTCCTTCAAGCTCCACCGGTTCAAAAATTGCAACCGGATTGATAAGACCTGTTCTTGACGGACTCCATTCCATTTCAAGCAGCGTGGTTTTTGCTGTTTCATCCGCCCATTTAAAAGCAATACCGTTTCTTGGAAACTTGGAAGTACTTCCAAGAGAACGCCCATATTCCAAATCATCAAAAATTAATACAAGCCCGTCCGACGGTATGTCAAAATGTTCAATTTTTTCAGCAAACCGTGCCACAGCTGTTTCCACAGTCTCACCTGTAACAGCCTGATATTCCACTACCGAAAATCCCAGAGAGGTAAGAAACTCAAACTGTTTTTCCATTGAATTTTCAAAATCCTCATTCTCTGCTTTCACAAGTGTAAAAGCAAAAAAATTTACATTTCTCTCCGAGGTAATTTTATTATTTAACTGTCTTACCGAACCGCTGCATAGATTTCTTGGATTCTTATACCTTGCACCGACATCTTCAATCGTCTGATTAATTTTTTCGAAATCAGAATATTTGATGACTGCCTCACCCCGAAGAATCAGTTCTCCCTGAAAAGGAATACTGACAGGAATATTTTTAAACACCCTTGCATTATTTGTAATTACCTCTCCAACCTGTCCGTTGCCTCTGGTTACAGCCTTTACAAGCTTTCCTTCCTTATAGGTCAATACTACCGTAAGTCCGTCCAGCTTCCATGATAAAATTCCTTTCCTGTCTCCAAGAAAATCAACAAGTCCTTGTATCGATTTTGTCTTATCCAGTGAAAGCATGGGCGACTCATGAGTTTCCTTTGGCAGCTCGCTCACAACTTCATACCCTACATTTATGGTAGGGCTGTCTCCATATACCATTCCGGTTTCCTTTTCCAAAGCTCCAAGTTCATCATAAAGCCTGTCATATTCCAGATTGCTCATAATTTCGCAGCTTTCCTGATAATATGCTCTGCCTGCCTGATTCAGCAAATCAATCAATTCTCTGATTCGTGTTAATTTTTCGTCCATCTTTTTTTCCTTTCCATTTATTCTCCATTATTTTAATAATTCTTCTATCTCCTCTCTGGTAATTTCTCTATATTCTCCTGATTTCAAATTCCCTAAATGGATATTCATAATTCGTATTCTTTTTAAAGTAATCACCTTTACGCCACATACTTCACACATTCTGCGAATCTGACGGTTTAATCCCTGTGTGATTGTAATTCGAAAAGAACAGTCGCTTGTTTTTATCACCTTGCATTTTCTTGTTACTGCTTCAAAAACTACCTGACGTATCCCGTTTTTCTTTTCCACCTTGCTAATTTTTACACCATCTGACATTTTCTTTATAAATGTATTATTTATTTTTCTGTCAACTGTTACCTCATATTCTTTTTCATGATAATTCGAAGCCTTCAAAATTTTATTCACTATCGCTCCGTGATTGGTCATTAAAATCAATCCCTCAGAATCTTTATCCAGCCGGCCAATTGGATAAATACGTTTTTTATATCCAATATAATCAACAATATTATTTTTAACTTTTGAATTTGTAGTACACTCTATTCCTCTTGGCTTATGAAAAGCCAGTAAAATAAATTCGTCTTCTGTTTTTACAGGCTTTCCCTCACAGAGAATCTCCCAGCTACAGTCAATCTTCATGCCAGTCATGGCTGTTTTTCCATTTACCACTACCTTTCCTTCTTCAATCAACCTGTCTGCCTGCCGTCTGGAACAAACACCGGCATCGCTTAAATATTTATTTAAGCGAATCTGATTCGTGCAGTTATATTCCGGTACAATTTCTTTTTTTACTGCCATAGTATTTTCCTGTTTCATATTTTTTGTCCCACTGTTCTCTTTTTCTACATTTTTCACTTCTGACTCTCCATTTGGTTTTGGTTAAAAAATCCTACCATTGTACAAGTATTATATCATAGAAACCTGTGTTCTGTAAACTGCAAAAAAAGCGGAAAAGCACTGTAACATAAATATTATTTTTCAAGCCTTTCAAACAAAATTTCTATTTCCGGCAGCACATATCCTGCCGGCACACTTTGTCTTTCCCATTTTTCTGACAGTCCCAGCCATTCACATACTCTTTTAGAAGAAAATGGCAGAAATGGATAAAGAATCACCGCTAAGCCTGCGCTTATCTGGACACATTGGAAAAGTGTATTTTCGCATTTCTTTTTATCAGTATTTCTTGTAATCCATGGCTGTTCGGAATCAAAATACTTATTAGCAAACCGCACAAGCTCAAATATCCTGCCGACAGCTTCCCGAAAATGTCCCGTTTCAATCCGTTCTCCTGTTTCTTTAAAAAGCTTATCTATTTTTTCCTCAATTTCTCTTTCTATCTTTCCCTCAGGCACAGCTCCTCCCAGATATTTTTTTATAAACGCAAGCGATCGGTGGACAAAATTTCCATATGCTCCAACTAATTCGCTGTTATGGCTGGTTTTAAATTCTTTTATTGAAAAATCTGCATCTTTCTTTTCTGGTCCGTTTGCCAGCAGATAATACCGAAGAGAATCTGGCTGATACTTAGTTATAATATCTTTTACCCAGATTGCGTGATTTTGGCTGGTGGAAATTTTTCTTCCCTCCAACGTCAAATGTTCGCTGGAAACTATCTCATCCGGCAGATGCCAGCCTTCTCCATTCGCAATCAAAAGTGCCGGCAGAATAATGGTATGAAATGGAATATTATCTTTTCCATGTACATAATAATGTTTTGCCTCTTTTCCCCATAAACGCGAAAATTCCTCTCCTGCTGCCTCTTTACTGGCTGACAAATAACCAAGAACATTTTCTGTCCAGATATAAATGGTTTTATTTTCATATCCTTCTTTTGGAACCTTAATTCCCCAGTCCAAATCTCTTGTCAATGCTCTGTCTTTTAATCCCTCGCCGATATATTTTTCAGAAAAAGCAATTGCATTTTTCTTCCAGTGAGAATGAGCATTTATAAAAGATTTTATCCGTGGTTCCAACTTTGAAAGAGAAATATATAGATGTTTCGAAGTTTGAAAGGAAACCGGCTGATGACAGACTGCACATTCCGGCTCTAGCAGACTTTCCGGTTCCAGTACAGTACCGCAGCAGTTGCATTGGTCTCCCCTTGTCGCTTCTTTGCAGACCGGACACAGCCCTGTTACATATCTGTCTGCAAGAAAATTTTCACAATGCCCGCAATACGCTCTTGGAGCTTCTTTCTCATAAATATAGGAACTGTGATAGAGCTTTTTGTGAAATTCTGTCACAAACTCTTTATGATGCTGCGAAGAAGTTTTTGTATAAAAATCATAACTAAATCCCAGTTTTTTAAAACACTCTTTAAATTCTTCATGATAAGCATCGCTGATTTCCTGCGGAGATTTCTTTTCCTGCTTTGCGCGTATTGATACAGGCGTTCCATGACAGTCACTTCCCGATACAAAAAATACCTTATCCCCCTTTGCCCTGTGATATCTTGCAATGACATCGGCAGGCAGAAGTCCCGCCAGATGTCCGATATGCAGCGAACCATTTGCATATACCCATGCGCTTCCTACTAAAATATAATTCATAAAAATACCTCATTTCTTAATTTGGTGTGATAATTAACACAGTCAGTCAAAGATTCTTTGCAAAGACTGACTGTATTCCTTGTTTCTGGTTTCAAAAAAATAAATAAAAAAGCCCTCCTCTCCGAAAAATTTCTTTTTCGGGGACGAGAGCATAAGACTTCGTGTTACCACCCCAAATTTACCTGTATTTCACAATACAGGCCTTATCAGCTACGGATGAGAAATGATTCATCGATAGCCTGTCACTATAACGGGTGAACCCGTCGCAGCCTAAACATCTTATATTATGCATCGGTGCGCAGCTCCGAGACCATATTCAACCGCCATTGACTTTTCCCAATCTCACCAGCATGGGTTCTCTGTACAAGCGCCGGCGGTCTACTCTTTCTCTTCATCGCCTTTATCTGATTCAGTTTTATAAAAAATTTAATAAGATTAAATTTCACACTATTATAATATGCATAATCTATTTTGTCAATTCACATTTACCACTTTTTCTTTACATCCGGACAGCAATTCTTTTTTAAAAGCGCTCTCAGTTCCACAAAGCAGCCGCATTTTCCACACATGCCGTTCAGCAGATATTCACAGCTCTGACAAATATTCAGGCGCCGTTCATATTCCTCTTCTTCCACTTTTAAATCATCATTTAAATGTGCAATATATTTTTGTAAATCAACAAAATACTCACTTTCTTCCATATCTCTCAGAAGACATTTCTTACAGTAAACCTTCTCCATTGTCTTACCCGACTGCCTGTTCCATTCCTATTTTACTGCAATATGCAGAACAGAACATGCAGGAATCGTAAATTTCAGTGTATTTCCTTCTGTCACAATTCCATTAAATACAGCGGTTTTTACCTTTTCCTCGTTGTCAAAGTCATTGTAATCCGTAATTTTTCCGGTCAGAATTTCCGCAGATACTTCTGTTACCTCTTTTTCAAGAAGAATACTTTCCACTGGATAACTGTCTGTAGCAGAAAGATTTGCAATTGTGATATTTATTGTTCCATCTTCTGCCTGTGATACGGATTCAGTCAGATTTGGAACCATATTTTTCTCTTCCAGACCAATTTCTTCTGTATCAATTGAGCTTTCAAGAAGCTGTGCATCCTGATGATATTTATACATATCAAATACATAATAAGTAGGGGTAAGCACCATTTTTTCGCCTTCCGTCAAAATTACCGACTGAAGAACATTTACCATCTGAGCGATATTTGCCATCTTTACTCTGTCACAGTGTTTATTAAAGAGATTCAGGTTAATTCCTGCAATAATCGCATCCCTCATGCTGTTCTGCTGATATAAAAATCCAGGATTTGTGCCTGGCTCCACATCAAGCCAGATACCCCACTCATCAATAATCAGACCGATTTTTTTCTCAGGGTCATACCTGTCCATAATTGCGCCGTGTCCTTTAATTAATTTCTCCATATAAAGAGTTTTCTTTAAAGTAACATAATATTCCTTTTCATCAAATTCCGTTGCACTTCCTTTATGGCCCCAATTTCCTGGAACAGTATAATAATGCAGAGATAATCCGTTCATAAAATCTCTTGCTCTTCTTCCCATAGGGTCTGTACAGGTTTGAAGCACTCCTTCTGTCCACAGATAATCATCTACGTTTGGTCCACAGGCAATTTTGTAAATTGGCGCATCTGCCTTATAGTTTCTGACATAAGTCTGATATCTTCGATATTCATTTCCATAAAACTCCGGCCGCATATTTCCACCACAGCCCCAGTTTTCATTTCCTACACCGAAATAGGTTACCTTCCACGGTTTTTCATGTCCGTTTTTCGCTCTTAAATCTGCCATAGGAGAAACACCATCAAAGGTCATATATTCTACCCATTCACTCATTTCCTGAACAGTGCCGCTTCCCACGTTTCCATTGATATAAGCTTCGCATCCAAGCTGTTCCACCAGTTCAAAAAATTCATGTGTACCAAAGCTGTTGTCTTCTACTACACCGCCCCAGTGGGTATTAATCATTTTCTTACGGCTTTCCTTCGGACCAATACCATCCTTCCAGTGGTACTCATCTGCAAAACAGCCGCCTGGCCATCTTAAAACAGGCACTTTTATCTTTTTTAATGCCTCTACCACATCTGTTCTCATACCATTCACATTTGGAATTTCAGAGTTTTCTCCTACATAAATTCCCTCATAAATACATCTTCCAAGATGCTCTGAGAAATGACCATAAATCTCCTTATTAATTTTTCCCAGTTTGTTCTTTGCGTTTACATATAACTTTGCCATATACATTCTCCTTTATATATTTTTTATTTTACAGAAAATCTCTCTTAAAATTTTCTGTTTTCTACAACATTTTTATATGCATACTATAATTTAGAATCTCTTTTTTTACAATGATATATGCTGTCCGCAAATTGATATTTTCTGCTTTCCTTATTTGACTTTTTACAGCAACCCGTTTTCTCCAAAAAATTCTTTTATATAAATATCAGCCACCGTTTTCAGTTTTTCCTGTTCTGCACAGGAGGAATCATAAATTCCGATTACATGAAAGCCCGCATTTTTTGCTGTCTGTGCTGCATGAAGCGCATCTTCAAATACCCATATTTGTTCAGGCGGATATCCAAGATATTTGGCAGCACAATAATAAATATCCGGTTTATCCTTTCCGGCACCTGTCTCGGAACAGGTAAAAATTCTGCTAAAATAATCAGATATTCCAAGACGTTTAAAAGCCGCTTCCACAACTCTTCTGTCACTTGATGTGGCAACTGTCATGGGAATATTCATTTCTTTCAAAAGCTTTAAAAACTCTTCAGCTCCTGATTTCAGAGGAATGTGATAAAAATATTCCTCCTCTACCAGATGAATTACTTGTGCAATAATAGCCTCTCTGCTTTCATTCAAATGATAATTTTCTCTGATATAATCAGCAGCTCCTTCCAGACTCATTGCAAACAGCCTGTCTCCCAAATCTGGTTCTGCCTTTATATCAAGGTCATTCAGATATTTTTCGCCTGCACTTTTCCATACATACATGGAATCCAGCAGTGTTCCATCCACATCAAAAATAACACCCTTTGCAGTTTTTAAAATTATTTCTGCCTGTTTTATCCTGTTTTGTTTCATTTTATAACCCTCTTTACTGCTTGTTTTAATTCTTCTGTTGCTTTTTCAATATTTTCACATGCAAAGATTGCACTGACTACTGCAATTCCGGCAATGCCACTTTCCTTCAGTTCCTCCACATTTTCTTTTGTAATTCCTCCAATTGCAACTACCGGAATCGTTACAGCAGCACAAATTGCCTTTAAAGTATCATGTGAAACCGCATCGGCATCTGATTTTGTTCCTGTATGAAAAACGGCTCCTACTCCAAGATAGTCTGCACCCTCTGTCTGTGCCAGTAATGCTTCTTTCACTGTTCCAGCAGATACCCCTATGATTTTATCAGCTCCTAAAAGCTTTCTTACTTCTTTTGCTCCCATATCGCTCTGTCCAACATGAACCCCGTCTGCATTGACTTTTTTTGCCAGCTCTACATTATCATTGATAACAAATGGCACATGATATTTTTTACAAAGCTGTTTCAATTCCAAAGCTTCCGAGAAAAAAACTGCTTCGTTCAAATTTTTTTCTCTCAGTTGAATAAACGTAGCACCGCCTTTTAATGCCTGTTCTACCTGACTGTAAAGTGTCTGTTTCCCAAGCCAGCTTCTGTCCGTTACTGCATATAAAAGCATATCTCTTCTGTCAACTGTCATGATTTTCAAGCCTCCTCTTTTGTCGCTATTTTTCTTATTTTTGCCATTTTTTCCAGTGTATCTCCATCCATATGATAAACTGCATCAATAATTCTGTTTCGATAAGTGCTGTTTCCGTCTCCTGTCTGCATATAACTCCAGCCGATTTCACCTGCGATTCCCATAACAGTTACAGCTGTGGCTGCCGCTTCCAGAGAATGTTGCTGGTTTGCTGCAAGAAATGCTGTGATAAGTCCTGATAACTGACATCCTGTTCCTGTGATTTTTCCCATTTCTGCTCTTCCATTTTGAATGACATAGGCAGTATCTTTATCGGCTACGATATCAATTGCTCCAGTCACAGCAATAATACTTCCTGTTTCTTTCGCAAATGTCTGTATAAATGAAATTGCCTGCTCTAAATTATCCTTCTGTATCTCATCTTTGGCATCCGCATCTACTCCTTTTGTATGACCCCCACATTTGGCTAGAGCTTTTATCTCGGAAATGTTGCCTCTGATTACATCGAACTGTATATTGTTTATTAAATTTAATGCAGTATCTGTCCGAAGACGACTTGCGCCTGCGCCTACAGGGTCAAGAAGCAATACATGTCCAAGTTCCTCTGCCTTTTTTCCTGCTGCAAGCATAGCTGGAATAGTTCTGCTGTTTAAAGTTCCGATATTAATATTCAATCCATTACAAATAGATGTAATTTCCTCTGCTTCCTCGGGCTCATCTGCCATAATAGGGCTTGCCCCGCAGGCAAGAAGAATATTTGCAACATCATTCACTGTAACATAATTGGTAATGTTATGAATTAACGGGTGAAAATCTCTTACGTTTTTCAGATATTTCTTTAACATGTTTTTTCCTCTTTTTCTAAAATATTTTTGTGTAAAATTATAGCATATTTTTTTCAATATTACTAACGGTATTTTCTCTTTCCGCAACACCTGTCAAAACAGCCGTTTTTGCCACTGCCTCTGCTACTGATCTTCCTACACGCTGGTCAAACGGCTCTGGTATAATATAATCCTCTCTCAATTCCTGCTCTGTCACTAAATCTGCAATTGCATATGCAGCAGCCAGTTTCATTTCATCATTGATTTCTTTTGCCCGCACATCAAATACACCCCGAAAAATACCAGGAAATGCAAGTACATTGTTTATCTGATTTGGATAATCACTGCGACCAGTAGCAATGACTCTTGCACCTGCCTGACGTGCCTGTTCAGGATATATTTCTGGTACAGGATTTGCACAGGCAAAAATAATGGGATTCTTTGACATGGATGCTACCATTTCTTCCGTCAGAACCCCCGGAGCACTGACACCGATAAATACATCTGCTTGACAAATTACATCCTTTAATAAGCCTCTTTGTCCTGTTTGATTTGTTATCTCTGCAATTTCTTCTTTTACAGAATTCATACCTTCCATTCTTCCTTTATAGATGGCACCTGTTCTGTCACATAATATGATATTTTTGATACCGAATTTAAGCAGTAACTTTGTAATGGCAACAGCAGCAGCTCCGGCTCCGTTTACCACTACTCTGACTGCCTGAGGACTTTTATTTACAAGCTTTAATGCATTCATAAGTCCTGCCAGTGTCACAATCGCAGTTCCATGCTGGTCATCATGAAATACAGGTATATCACAGCATTCCTTTAATTTTTTTTCTATTTCAAAACAGCGCGGGGCTGAGATATCCTCCAGATTGATTCCCCCAAAGCTTCCTGAAATCAAGGAGATTGTATTTACTATTTCATCAGTATCTTTACTTTTTATACATAATGGAAAGGCATCTACATTTCCAAAACTCTGAAAAAGCACGCATTTTCCTTCCATAACCGGCATTGCCGCCTCTGGCCCGATGTCTCCAAGACCAAGCACTGCACTTCCATCTGTCACTACCAGACAAAGATTCCAACGCCTTGTTAATTCAAAAGATTTTTTCGGATTTTTTTGAATTTCCAGACATGGTTTCGCTACCCCCGGCGTATATGCCAGTGACAAATCTTCACGGCTGTTTGCTGGAACAGTGGAAACAACTGCAATTTTGCCCTTTTTTTCATAATGCATTTGCAGACTTTCTCTGCCAAAATCTCGTTTTTCTTTTTTTCTCATAATTCTCAACCCTTTCTTAATACTATTCGTCTATTTTAGGTAAATTTTTTTCTCTTTTTAGTATACTCATTATTTGGAATACAATTCTTGACAAATTCCCGTATTTCAGGTAAAATTAGTTTTGTGATTTAAAGCGTTAAACTTTAAAGCGCTGCGCTTTAAATCGAACTATAATTTTATGGAGGAGAACAATGTTAATTAAAATTCTACTTCTTTGTATATTCTTCGCAGTGATGATTGGAATCGGAGTCTATACAAGGAAACATGCAACAAATGTAGATGGATTTGTTCTGGGTTCGCGTTCAGCAGGTCCGTGGATTTCTGCATTTGCCTATGGAACTTCTTATTTTTCAGCGGTTGTGTTTGTTGGATATGCCGGACAGTTTGGCTGGAAATATGGGATTTCATCTACATGGATTGGTATCGGAAACGCCGTAATAGGAAGTCTTCTGGCATGGTTTGTACTGGGGAGAAGAACCAGAGTAATGACACAACATATTGATGCCAAAACCATGCCGGATTATTTTGGAAAACGATATTCAAGTAATGCATTAAAAATCGCGGCTTCCATTATTACCTTCATCTTTTTGATTCCTTATACAGCCTCTGTTTATAATGGACTTTCCAGACTTTTTGGAATGGCATTCGATATCCCATATAATGTCTGTATTATTGTTATGGCTGTACTGACAGGTTTGTATGTGATTCTTGGCGGATATATGGCAGCCGCATTAAATGACTTTATCCAGGGAATTTTTATGCTGGTAGGTATCTGTGCTGTAATTGGAGCCGTATTAAATGGACAGGGAGGGTTTTATCATGCATTGACAGAGCTTGCCGCGCAGGCACCTGCAGAATCAGAAGTATTTCCTGTAGCAGGAAATGGAATCTTTGCTTCCTTTTTTGGACCTGACCCAATGAATCTTTTAGGGGTAGTGATTCTTACTTCTCTTGGAACATGGGGACTGCCGCAGATGATTGGAAAATTTTATGCAATTAAAAGTGAAAAAGCAGTCAAAACAGGAATGATTGTTTCTACTATTTTTGCGATTGTAGTATCTGGCGGCTGCTATTTTCTTGGAGGTTTTGGAAGACTGTTTTCTGATAAAATCAATATTGCCCTTGACGGATATGATTCGATTATTCCAACCATGCTGTCTACGCTGCCGGATATCCTGATTGGAGTGGTGATTGTACTGGTGCTTTCCGCTTCCATGTCTACATTATCTTCATTGGTATTGACATCGAGCTCTACACTGACGATTGATTTTCTCGGTGCAACTTTTCTGAAAAAAATGTCCGAAAAAAAGCAGGTATTTTTAATGAGAATTTTTATTGTTGTATTTGTAGCTATTTCAGTTATTATTGCATTAAATAAAGATAAAATCCCGAATATCGCACAGCTTATGGGATATTCATGGGGTGCGCTTGCAGGAGCATTTCTGGCACCATTTATGTATGGATTATACTGGAAAAAAGTAACAAAGATATCTGTATGGGCAAGCTTTATATTAAGTGTTGTGATTACTGTGACAAATATGATTTGGGGATATATTCAATCACCAATCAACGCAGGTGCGATTACCATGCTGATTAGTCTTATACTGGTTCCAGTGGTAAGTCTTCTGACACCAAAAATGGAAGAGAAAAAAATGGAAGAATTGTTCCAGTGCTTTGAACAAAAGGTGGAAGTTCCAGTAAAGAAATCATTAGATTAATTCTTATCTACTGTATCTCATTTCCATTTCTTTATACATAGCTGTTCTAAAATAATATATTGTTTTTAAAACAAAAACCTCCTCACAAACAAATATAAAAATCAGATTTATAACTGTTTGTGAGAAGGTTTTTACTTTTCTTTTATTTTGATAAACTTCTCTGTTGTCAATTCTTATCTATTTTTTATCTGAAAAATCAATATTTCGATATTTTTTCCGTCGTTCTTCCAGTTCTCTATCAAGCTGTCGCCTTTGTATATTGCGTTCGTTTTCTTCTCTTTCCCATTGCCGCCTTCTTGCGATTCTTCTTTTTTTTGCCTGAATACGCTTATAATTTACATAAAAATATGCCAGCAAAAATAAAATAACCAAACCAAGAGCAATTTGTACAAACACATTAAAAACCTTGGATTCCTTTTCTTCTTTTTTTTCTTCTTCCTTTTTTGAATCCTTGGATTCTTCCAAAGTATTTTCCGAAGCTGTTGTTTCCAAGTCTGAATTGGCAATGGAAGCAGCGATTGACTCGTCTTCTGCCGCCTTTGCATCCAAAGCTGCGTAATCTTCCGGTTTCACATTCTGCCGGATATAATCATACAGAAGAATAGTATCTGAATAGGCACCTGCAGAATTGGTACTTTTCATAATCACGCACAAAACCTGTCTGCCATCCAGATTTGCATAAGATACAAATGTTCCTCCTGCCTCATTGGTAAAGCCTGTTTTTCCACCATTACACGCCTCATAGTAATACTCTTCACCCTCTCTCAACATCCGATTACTGTTGAGCCAGTATCTTGTCTCATTACATAAATTTGTAGGAGGAACATCATACCTGATTGTAGAGCATAATGTTCGAAAAGCCTCAATATTTGTATATGCATAACTTGCTATCACTGCCATATCATAGGCGGTCGTATAATGTCCCTCGTCATGCAATCCATGTGCATTTTTAAACTGTGTTCCAATACATCCAAGCTCGACCGCCTTGTCTGTCATTTTCTGAGCAAAGGCATCCATAGACCCCGCTACTGCCTCTCCAAGTGCATTTGCAACATCATTTCCCGATATCAGCATAAGGCCATAAAGACACTGTTCCACAGTAAGCTGTTCTCCCTCCTCTGCATATGCAGAGCTGCTTCCTGGTTCTATTGTATAAACTGCATCATGAGAAAAAGTAATGACATCTTCCATGTTTAAATTTTCCAATGACAAAATCGCTGTCATAATCTTGGTAATACTTGCCGGATAATGCTGCTGCTGTATATTTTTCTCATACAAAGTATATCCGGTAGTCATATCTATGACAATTCCCGCTTCTGCTACTATTTCAGGCGGTGCATTTAAGTTTGCCGGAATAAATCCTGTTTTTACCAGACTTTTCTTTGGAACAGCCGGCTTAACCGGCTGTTCTGCCTCTGGTGTCGTCTGTTCCAAAGATGTGTCTTCTGTAGCATATACAGGAATACTATTTAATATTATTAAAAATATAAGCATCACGGCTGCAATTTTTTTCTTCTTCATTTGCGAACTCCTTGCCTTACATACTCTTTGAAATTACACCTACAATTTTTATCAATTTATTCATATTATCTCTGATACCAAATACTTTACAGATACACTCGATTTCTTTCTGATTTTTATCCAAAATATGGCATTTAAACTGTACAATATCTTCGGAGTTTTCTATTCCCGCAATACAGCCAATATATTCTGCTTTATCCTTTTCAGCCACATATCTGCCAATTTCAGCTTTTATATTTTCTTTTGGAAGTTCATATCCAAATATCTTCTTCCAGTTTTCATTACAGTAAAGTGTGTCCTTTACACAACTGTAGTCAAAAATAATATCTTCTATATATTTTGATACCATATAATATCTTCGAAGATTGATATTACTCTTTGATTTTACCACTACCAGAGTATAGATAAAATACCCAATCAGCAGAATCAACATTATTACAATAATAATTCCCAAAAATACAAAGTTCCCTGTTAAATCACTGATATTTGCCTCTACAATACTTGAAGAGACTACCATAATAATTTCCCAGCTGTTAAATTCCGTCTGTGAATAACAAATATATCTTTTTGAATTTTTTCCATTCTCAAAGCCGACTACACCTGATTTTTTTGATTTCATATAACTTTTCAGTGTTTTCACATGGGCATCATTGTTCAGGATATCACTGACATTTTGAATACTGCTGTCAGATTTTTTTGACAATACGGTACCATCACTTTTAATAATAAATGCCTTACCTTTTGTACTCACAGAATCAAGGTCCAAAAGCTCTGAAAATTCATCCAGATTACATTCTGTAAGATAAATGCCTGAGATTGTATTTTCATTTTTTACAGGGATAGAAAAACGTATGCCAGTTACTTTTCCTTCCTCATCGCTGATATCTGTAATTGAAATATCTCCCTCTATTACTTTTTTAAAAAATCTTTCTTCAGAATAATTTTTACTTCCGTTTTTTGCAAGACCTGTTCCGTTGGCATTTATAATGTCAAATTTTCTAAACCCCGCTTTTTCTGTCATTTTTGTAATGTTATCACTTATTTCCTTCTGTTCATAATTTTCAACCATTCCAATATAATAAGCTGTCATTTCAAGTTCATGAATGGTTTCTTCCACTTTTAGTTCCACACAAGTAGAAGCTTCTTCCATAATTTCTGAAAGATGGTCCTCCGTCTGTTTTTCTATATCTTTATTGATATTGGATATATATACTGCAAAAGCAGTAATATTAATTACAATTACAGAAGCTATAATAATAATTGTTACATAATAATCCTTAACTAATTTCATTTGTTATCCCCTTTTCTTATCAGATATTCCATAACATACTTGTATATCATAGCAAAATTTGAGGATAAATTCAACAAAAAATGACAGAATTTAATGCATTTTCCTTCTTATTTCCATTTTTTCCTGAAATTTAGCTGATTTCTGACGCAATTCCTGCACATCTTCTTTTAATGACTGAATCACATAATCAATTTCTTCTCTTGTGTTTAACGCGGATAATGAAATGCGAATAGAACTGTGTGCCATTTCGTCCGAAAGCCCGATTGCCTTTAGAACCTCTGACGGAGTACTGGTTTTTGCTGAACATGCAGAACCGGTAGAAACACAGATTCCTCTTAAATCCAGAAGTCCCAAAAGAGCTCCCCCATCTACATATTCAAAGCTGATATTGATATTTCCCGGAAGTCTTTTACTGTCATGACCATTCAGTCTGCACAAAGGTATTTCCTGAAAAATTCTTCGAATCATATAGTTTCTCAACATTATTTCATATCTCATAAGATTTCCGAGATTTTCCGATGCATATCCGGCTGCCTCTGTCATTCCTGCCACTCCTGGCACATTTCCTGTGCCGGCGCGCATATTGTTTTCCTGATGTCCCCCATTCATAAACGGAAGAATTTCCGTTCCTTTTTTTATATATAAAAAACCTACTCCCTTTGGTCCACCAAATTT
Organism: uncultured Lachnospiraceae bacterium; assembly: GCA_910585215.1. Classification (GTDB taxonomy): domain Bacteria; phylum Bacillota; class Clostridia; order Lachnospirales; family Lachnospiraceae; genus CAG-303. Next base: position 36,841 of record CAJUDQ010000020.1, read on the forward strand.
GTGCGAGCTAACACTCAGCATATCTATTCCCGCTTTTCTGACATCAATAGGAATATGACAAAATGCCTGCACGGCATCTGTATGAAATAAAATCTGATGCTTTCTGGCTATTTTTCCAATTTCCTCTATTGGCTGTATGGTTCCGATTTCATTGTTCGCGGTCATAACACTGATAAGAGTTGTCTCTTTTCTGATTGCCTGTTCCAACTGGTCAAGACGAATGGTCCCCTTGTTGTCCACATCAATATATGAGATGTCAAAACCAAAAGATTTTAAATATTCACAGGCATTTTTTACTGCCGGATGCTCTATTTTTGAAGTAATAATGTGATTTCCTTTTTCATAATTTGCAAATGCCGTGCCTGTAATTGCCCAATTGTCACTTTCCGTACCTCCACTTGTATAATAAATTTCATCAGGATTGCAATGAATTATGCCTGATAAAATTTTTCTTCCTTTTTCCATAACATTATCTGATATCATACCAAATTCATAGGAGCTTGAAGGATTCCCGTAATATTGACTGAAATAGGGCTCCATTGCTAAAACTGCTTCCTGCCGTACTCTGGTAGTCGCTGCATTGTCCAGATATATGATATTTTTTGTTTGCATATTTCCTGTTTGCATATTTCCTCCAATCTGCCGCATATAAATGTGACGAATACTAATATTTTTCTGCCCTTCTGAATATACTTAATAAAAAAATACATGAAGGTAAAAATTGAAAAATCAAATCATAAAAGGAACATTCATACTGTCAGCGGCCGGAATACTGACGCGTATGATTGGCTTCTATTATAGAATATTCCTTTCCAATACAATCGGTGCAACAGGGATTGGATTATATCAGATGATTTTTCCCATGTATGGATTGTGTATCTCATTTGCCGTTACAGGAATCCAGATGGCCATATCAAAGTATGTTGCGGCTGGCTATGCCAGAAAGGATTATCGGGGAATCCTGCAAATTTTAAAGGCAGGACTTTCTATTTCTTTATATCTGTCCATATTTATTTCTTTTGTTCTATCTCTTTTTAGTGGATTTATTGCTGAAGAAATCATAGGAGATGTGCGGTGCCAGCATCTTTTAAAACTTGCAGCCTATGCCATTCCATGCTGTGCCATACATGGCTGTATCATAGGATATTTTCTTGGAAAAAGCCAGACTGTCATTCCGGCCGCTGCACAGCTTTTTGAACAAATCAGTCGTGTAGGTGTTGTTTATATTATTGCACTGCTCACAGCAAAAGAAGGAGAATACCTGTCTCCCAATGCCGCTATGGCCGGATTGTTTGTAGGCGAACTTGTCTCTACTCTTATCTGCCTGTGTGCACTTGGCAACGAAGTATACTCAATAAAAAGATTACTAAAAAATGCAGATTTTTCAAATACAATTTCTCAAAAAAAGAACACTGTTATTACAGAGACAAATTATCATAAAAAAATTTTATCACTTTCTTATCCAATTACACTTAGCAGAGTAATCACATCTGTAATTATGAGTTTCGAAGCAGTTCTTATCTTGTACTGTTTAAAAAAATATGGTTTGGGGCATGAAGAATCTATCCGTATTTATGGAGTTTTAACCGGAATGGCTATGCCTTTTATCTTTTTTCCCTCTACAATTACAGGAGCTATCTCAGCCATGATTCTTCCTTCTGTCTCAGAATCGGAATCAGCTGGAGATTATGTAAAAATAGCAAAAACAACCACTACAGTCGTGAAATATTGTTTCTCTATCGGCATTTTCTTTGCCTCTTTATTTTACATATATGGATATGGAATCGGTACTACATTATTTCATAATACAGATGCCGGAACCTTTATTTCCATTCTCTCATGGCTGTGTCCTTTTATGTATTTGGGTTCTACCTTGTCAAGCATATTAAATGGACTTGGACATACAAAAATCACCTTTGGCGTCAATTTATCAGTTGCTTTTTCCAAAGTGGCTTTTATCTGGCTTCTGATTCCAGTTTATGGCATTAAAGGATATTTGTGGGGATTGTTAATCAGCGAAATACTTTCAGCATTTTTATTGCTTTTTTTTGTAAAAAAATATACACACTTTAAATATGATATTCGAGACTGTATTGTACTGCCATGCTTTACTACTGTATTGTGTATATTGCCCTCTATTGGAATACATTATCTGCTGAACTGTTATTTTTCTTCTCCTCTTTTTACCCTGTGTGCAAGTATCTGTCTTGCTGCTGGATTATTTGGACTTATGCTTTTAAAACCAAATCGTATGTTGTCCTGAAATTTTAAAGTTTTTTGAAATAAAATATTATTGATAATCATTTCTGACTATGCTATGATAAGTAGCAGCAAGGAGGAATCAGATTATGCCGATTAAAGTACAAAGCGACCTTCCAGCAAAGGCCGTTATCGAAAGTGAAAATATATTTATTATGGATGAAACCCGTGCAATTAAGCAGGATATTCGTCCTTTAAAAATAGCAGTTTTAAATCTTATGCCAATAAAACATGAAACAGAAATACAGCTTCTCAGAGCACTTTCTAATACGCCCATTCAGGTAGATATTACCTTTGTATGTGTAGAAAGTCATGTATCGAAAAATACTCCGGCAAGCCATTTAAACCAGTTTTATTCTAAATTTTCTGAAATCAAAGACAAAAAGTTTGACGGTCTGATTATTACCGGAGCTCCTGTGGAACATATGCCTTATGAAGAAGTAAACTACTGGGAAGAATTAAAAGAAATTATGGACTGGTCCGACAGAAATGTTACATCCACCTTTCACTCCTGCTGGGGTGCTTATGCAGGACTATATTATCGGTATGGAATTGATAAAATTCCTTTGGAGAAGAAAATGTTTGGCATTTTTGAACATCAGGTCATTCACAGAAAAGTGCCTTTAGTGCGGGGATTTGATGATATCTTTCTTGCTCCACACTCAAGACATGTGGGAATATCAAGAGAAGAAATAGAACAAAATCCTGTTCTGACAATTCTGGCAGATTCAGAGACAGCCGGACCTTTTATTATTATTGGTGAGGAAGGAAAGCATATTTTTGTAACAGGACATCCGGAATATGACAGAAATACTCTGGATAATGAATATAAAAGAGATTTGGGAAAAGGACTACCGATTCAGATTCCATACAATTATTATCCTGAAGATAATCCTGAGAATGGTCCGGTTTTGACATGGCGAGGGCATGGAAATCTGTTGTATACAAATTGGTTGAATTATTACGTATATCAGGTGACGCCGTATGAGCTGTAGGAAAATGGCTGTATTCCTTGATTTTCAAGGGGTACGGCTGTTTTTTAGTTTCATGTAAGTTCACATAGTTTCACGTATTTTAACGGCAAAATGATGTAGTAATGGTGTAGTAAAATGCCAAAATGGTGTAGTAAATGGTGTAGTAGACCTTCAAAAAATGGTGTAGTAAAATCAGCCGATTTTTGCCTTAAATTCAAGGATATTCGGACTTTTGCCCGGAACGATTTTTTCAATGTCCAACATAGATTTATCTTCAGTCACATGAGTGTATAAATCCATAGTCATTTTTAAACTCGCATGACCAAGATATGTCTGAACTACTTTAGGGTCTATTCCTGCCTCAAAACATCTTGTTGCAAATGTATGTCTGAATGTGTGTCCGCTAAATTCCTTAAACTGCAATGTATGTCTGAATGTGTGTCCGCTAAATTCCTTAAACTGCTCATTAAATGGACGTAAAAGATTAATCTATTTTACTACTGCTTTAATTGCATCTGAATAAATTACTGAAAATTATAATGTTTGTGTTGGTATTCATATACAAGGGCAGATTATTCCACCCTCATATATGATTATTTCTTGATTTTGATATATTTAATGTTTTATATATTTAAGTTTATCTAAAGCAGTTCCCTTCCCTGTCATAGCATGATTACAGAAGCAAATTTTTTCATAAATATGTGTTTTTGACTTCTACGCCAAAAGAAATCTCTTACATTTAACAATTCTTCATTTTTTGTAGGTTTTTTGTGTATTATTTTTGGCAAACAAAAAACCTATATAGATTCACCATCTACATATAGTACTTTTCTTTTTCTATGTAATACCTATCTTTAATTTTTTTTGTACTTGACAAATCTGACAAAATGTGGCATAAAAACCAAGTCTTATTTCATAAAACAAGCCAACCCACTATCAGGACTGGCTGTATTTCTGTTCAATACCATCATTTCACAACAGATTTTTATATTCTCTTCTCCCATCTACAATGGCATAAATTATCACAAGTTTTTCATCCTCATTTACCTTATAAAACACTAGATGCCTTTCTACAATAAGAACCCGATATCCCTGTTTTCGGAGAATAGCATATTTAGGTATACTGCCTATATATGGGAAATCTTCTAGCTGCATAATGGCATGTTCTATCTTATCCAGATATTTTAAAGCAATGTCTATACTGCCTGAATCATCTGCAATATAAAAAATAATCTCTCTTAGCTGTTCTTCCGCCTTGTCAGTCCTAAGTATTTTATACTTCATTTTCTGTCCTTTCTAAAAGAGAGTCTCTTATATCATTAAATGTATCTTGAATTGGTGCTGTTCTCCCATTTACAACATCTTCCTCCGCCTCTGAGAGTGTTCGCAGCAATTCAAGCTCTGACTTCATCTGATAATAGTCCTGTAATCCTAAAAGTGCTGTATCTCCCCGCCCATTTACAGTGATAATGACTGGTATTCGGTTTTCATGACATTCTTTTGATATCTCATTATAATGATTCCTCAAGTCCGATGATGGTCTAATTGTTTCCATAGAATGTACCTCCATATTTTTGATATAGTCATATTATATCACTATATGTATATATTATCAAGAGAGTAGTATGTGTTTTGAAGAATATTTTTTGTCTTATGAGATGATAAATGACCTTTCCAGCCTTTCTTTTTTGCTATCCTCTATACTGGCATTTTCGGGTAATATGCCAAATAAAGACTTGGCTGTGTCCACTCTGTCCTGATATAGATTTGTATAAATTAAACTTTAAGGTCACTGGCAGTTACCTTGATTTTTCATCAGAATTAACGTCACCCATTTTTGACAAATATTAATTTTTAATTCTCATCATGATATTTTTAGCTTCCACAATTTTGTCAAAGCAAGTTTTGAATATGTTTTCATTTTTAAAAAAATTGTTCTGTTTAAAGTTATCTTGTTGTAGTGGTCACTAAATCAATTATTTCGAGAATGGAATGTGTGAAAAAGGTTGTGATATAAGAGTTTTGATATGGTCCAATCAGGAAATGTTAATATTTTAATAAATGAATAATATCTATATATCCGAATACTTTATCTCTTTGATTTTCCGCCTTCCTAAAGTTTGTCTGACATACGCATTGTATTGATACATATATCCCGCATAAGTTCTTGCCGCCAAATCTTTCCGGGTAGCCATATATTTATCAAACACATCATTCAAAATCTGGTTTTTAGCAGTCTGGCTATCAATCCCATCAAACTTGTCCCGCAATAATTCCTCTTCCTTCTGATGGAGTGTAACCAAATCATTAGCATATAAATTTTTCAAAATCTTTATCATATAAAATTATCAATAATTTGTTCATTATTTTGTTATTATATAAAAAATATAATTCTTTAATTATGATATAATATTTTTATTTATAGATAGATTTCTAATTTATTTATATATTTATCAAATATATTATATCTATCATATGAGTAATTATTTTTTGTCCGGTCTAATGCTTCTACTTCCTTTGCATTATAGTTTATAACAGTTACATAAAAATAACAAAAGTATAAAAAAATTTATTGAAAATACAAATATACAGTGATATAATTAGATCTAACTTTTATATTATATAGATCGGAAGAGCGTCGTGTAGGGA
>CAJUDQ010000020.1:42732-56347 GCA_910585215.1 uncultured Lachnospiraceae bacterium
TTTATATTATATTATTAAAAAAGGAGAATATATATGGCACTTATTAAATGTCCAGAATGTGGAAAAGAAAATGTATCAAATACAGCTATGGCTTGTCCCTATTGTGGGTTTGCTATTAGAGAATTTTTTAATGAAAAGTCTGAAGACCAAACAAATTTTTATCAAATAAAATCAGAACTTTATAATAAAAAATTAGAAAAACAAAAAAACTCTTACCAAATAGAATCAGAATTAGCAAAAATTTGTGCTAAACTAGATGAATTTTATATTCGCGAAGGGGCATATTGGTATAAAGAAGATAGAAGCACATATGATTTTTTCAATATGAATGGTTATATGACAGAAAGTGAAGCGATTAAATGCAATAAACCAAGATTAGGATATTATGAATGTTTAAAATATTTAGAAGAAAAAATTATAGAAGCATATAATATATGTAAAAATACTACGTATGGAATGTCACAATATAATGAATTTGTCTGTGGATTATTTAAAATACTATCTTTTGATAAATATGATTTTTTACCTTATGGTTCAACGATGTATTTATATAATATACTCCATGTAGAAATATTAGAGAGAGATACTATTTTAGAAATTGCAAAACAAAATGCAACAGGAATTTATACAATTTGGAGTGCTGGTGAATTAAATATATTGTTTAAGAAACTAAATGCAGCAGACCAACGTTTATGCATTTCTTATTTTGGACAGAAATATAAGCCACAGCTTACAAATGATGTAGATATTGAAGGATTATATCAAAAATGGTTAGAATATAAAAATCAAGATAAAGAATTTGACGAAAACTGGATTAGCTTTTTTAAAGGAAAGAGAAACTCAATAAAAATGTCATCACAATCATTCCCAGACATAGATGAAAAACTAAAATCATCAAATCAGAATAACCAAAATAAATATATTCCCAAATGTCCCACTTGTGGAAGTCCTGATATCAAAAAAATTTCCGGAGTATCTAAAGCCTTATGGGGAATATTTTCACAAAAAGTACATAAACAATGGCGATGTAATAACTGTGACAACGAATGGTAAAAATTGTATAAAAACCAAATTATAGAGACTGTCACAAAATAATCATTATATACAATATATGGTATTTGAGATTATGAAGAAAAGTCTGTCAATAGAAATCTTCTATGACAATGAATGGCGAAAAACTTAAAAAGTATACTTTTCGTCATTTTATTATATAACACCTTCACACATGTATGTCAAGAGCAGGCGGTGTTTCTGCCTGTCTCATTGACAAAGATATGTCTGATTGAATATGTGGCGTTATTGTTGATGCCTAAATCTATGGAGTAGATTATCTGGTCCTGAATATCTACATTTTTAAATTTTACTTTATCTTCAAATATGAATATTATATACTGGCATTTCTCTTGTTTCTTCAGTGTTGAGATATACTCCTTCTTAAATCTCCAATGGTTTTGTATGTATTTTATATACTGTCTGTTTAGTTAAAACTATTGAATTTTTTATTTTTATACTATTTTGTATTACTCTTGCTTTTAGATAAATAAAAAATCTTTGAGCAAAACTCAAACTTCTGTACATAGAAGTAAGTAAATATGTAAAAAATATAGAAGGACAGATTCATTCTGAGTCCTTTGTTTTTTACAGAATGTAATCTAAAAATATTTATATAACTTTCATAATTATTATAAAAATAAAAGCTGCATAATATTATTAAAAAATAAGGAGTATAATATGATAAAAACAAAAAATACAATCAGGAAATATTTTAAAATTTTTCTAAAAATTATTTTTGCCTATGCTTTAACAGGTGGATTATATCTTATTACAGAAACTGTTTTCAGGCATTATACTTTTATTGAAATGTTTTACCTTGCCGGATGTGTTGGACTTGCTGCCATGTTTTTCAATAATATTTTTTCATACGATATAGATTATCTTCTACAGATATTCATCATAGGAAGTATATGTATTTTGGGAGAAGGCCTTGTAGGCAATCGTTTAAATACAGATTATCATATGTGGGATTACCGTACATTGCCTGGTTCTATGTGGAATGACCAAATTAATATTATTTTCATGATGGTATGGTATGTGCTTGTGGCTATTATTATTCCTATCCTGGATTATATTGACTGGAAGCTGTTTGATTATAAAAAAGACATACCTCCATACTATGTAATATTGGGAAAAAAAGTATTTCAATTTAAAAAATAATCCAAACCAGTCAAACGGGCTGTTGCAAAAATAACTTTAGGTACAATATTATATTACAATCCCATGTGGATACACAAGATATTGTGCCTGACTATTATTTTGCAACAGCCTTATTTTATACTACTAAAAAGCTATCCTGCTATTTTTATTTTTCTCATAAAACATATAACTTTCTGAATATTTTCTGCCCTTTTTCTCCTGTTAAATTTTCTCATTTATTATATACTTGTATTATTTTGAAACTTCTTCCTGTATACATATTTCTTCAGCCATGCTTCATCATAATAATCTCCATATTCAGCCATCTGACATCCATAACACAAATCCTCAGCTATCTCCAGCAAAGTTTCCTTCAGTTCCAGCCTATTTTTCCATTTTTCTTCTATTTTGTCATATCCCAAATATGCTCCTAAAATATTTCCGGTGACTGCTCCGGTAGAATCGCTGTCTCCACTGTGATTCACTGCTGCTATGATTCCCTTTGAAAAATTATCCTGATATTTCAGGCTGCAATAAAGAGCAATTGCCAAAGTTTCCTCTGCTACCCATCCTTCCCCAAGCTGTCTGATATTTTCTTCATCGCTTCTGTTATTTTTTGACAAAAGTATCGCTTTATCCATAATGGAAGTCAAAACTGTCAAATTGTTATTACCTGTAAATAACTGAACAATCGCATGTTTGCTCTCTTCTACAATATCATATAAATTTCTATGACTGCTTTGATTTTCATAAACTGCACAGTGAATAATATGCACCAACACTGCTGCAGGCATATAACCAAGAGAATGTCCATGTGTAATAGAAGCTGCTTTTGCCCCTTCAAGGTCTATTTTCTGTATTGATTTATAGTTCATATGAGCACACAAAGCAATTGGAGCAATACGCATAATTCCTCCACAACCCTTGCTGTCATTTATCGGTTCTGTAAGACTTCCCTTTCTTCCTGATTTTAAAGCAGACAGACAGCTATTGCCCGGTGCTCTGTTGTCATAAAGCTGTGGTATATCCAAAAGCCAAGATATTCCTTCTGTTTCATCAGGGTTTTCAAAAACTTCCCTTTTCATTTTGGTCTGAGTAGTCAGCCAGTCAAGATAAGCCATATATATGTAATCTTCGATGGGAGCCATAATTCCACGCAGACAGCCACGGGTATACCCATACAGTATACCCGTGGCTGTAAACAATGTCATTTGAGTATCATCAGAAATCAGCGCTTTTTCTGTCTGACTGTCTAACTGATATTCTGTGATTCCACCAGCACCAAATTGTTTCTGAATTTCTCTCCATGAAAAAAATTCGACCGGATAACCCAGAGCGTCCCCAGCAGCGCCTCCGACAAGGCAGCCACAGATTTTATCTAAATACTTTTTATTTGCTTCTTTTTTATTCAATCGTACACACCTTTTTCATATCAAATTGCATTGTTTTTATTTCTCATTTCCTATATATTCCTTTACAATCGGCGGAATCTGTGACATCATATTATCAATATCTTCAAACATTGCGCTTTTTGTTGTTCCCAAACTGCTTGCATAATTGATATGTTTTACCACATCCTGATACTGCGCCTTTGTCCTGTTAAAAAATTCACAAAGCTCTGTCAGAGACATTTTAGAATCTCCAATTACCCTGGATATCTCCATTTGTACCGAAGTTGCACCCTCTGCTGCCTGTGTAATTTTATCAAATGTATCATACGTTTCATTCACTTTATTAATACTCTGGTCAAGTGCCTGTTGTGAAGTATTGATATCTGTATTTAATGCTTCTGTCCCGCTTTCCACTTCATTAATACCAGAATCTATTTCTCCTACCAGATTTTTAATTTCATCTGCCAGATTTTTTACTTCCGATGCCACTACAGCAAACCCTTTTCCGTTATCTCCTGCTCTTACTGCCTCAATAGATGCATTTAATGCCAAAATATTGGTCTGGTCGGCAATGGTTATAATTTTATTGGTACATGATTTTATTTTTTTCAAAGCAGCCTGAAATTCCAGAAAAGTATTTTCCATTTCACCAAAATGTGTTTCTACCTGCATGGAGCTTCTTTTCAATTCTTCTACTTCATCCTGCGCCTGTATTACGGACTGGCTGATTTCTTCCTTTACATTTTCAAACTGCTGTGCTGCCTGATTGATATTTGAAAAGGTCTGCTCAAAATCATGAAGTTTCTCTTGAAAACTTTCCGTTTCCCCAAGCACATTGCCAAAAGAACTGCTGACCATACTGAGTTCCTGAAGAGAATCCACCTCTTTCTGCACCAAATCTCTGTGGTATCCTTTTAAACTGTCTATCACATAAGTAACAGGATACAGGCCATCTGCTTTATTCTGCTTTTTTTTCAACTTCATTTTCTATCCTCCTTTATTCAAATACCACACAGGTCATAGACTGATTGACAAACTGATTGTTATAGTGTTCTCCATATCCAACAAACCCCGTGTGATTTCCCAAACGGCTCATTTCATGCAGATATTCCTGCATATAATGATTGTCGCTGAACAATCGATAACGAAATAGACAGTTTACAGAAAATACCGCCGAAATTCTTGAAAAATCTCTTTGAATCGCCTGAATCGTCTGATTGACAATTTCTTTGTAATCTCCAAGCTCCAGCATAATCAGCACATCGGAATCATTAACCTGTCGAAAGCATGCAAGTGCATTCCCGTCTACTTCTTTGATAGAGATGATGCAAATTTCATCTCCATTAATTTTTCCAAATGGATTTTTAAAGGTTTGCGTCAATATTTCTTTTTCCGTAATATGAAGAATATTTTGATATGTCTGTTTTGCAGACCTTCCATTCAATTCACCGATAATATATTTTGTCTTGTCTGTCCGCGAAGCAATAAAACGATAATCCCCCATTTGATGATAAATATTCTCTTTATAAGCCTTTACTTTTCCGCCGTTATTTTTTACAAGAGCATAGGCAACGGCATCTTTATATACTTTTCCATTGGCAGATACCAGTCCGGCATCTCCTGTTCCTCCTACCAGTGAAATATTTCTTTGTTTTAATACGCTATGTATTGTTGTCAATACACAGGCATCGTTTCCAGAACACAAATCCAGACATATGGTATTCTGCTGTGAACCATTTATTTTCTGTACATCTTTTTCAAGACGGCTGATATATTTGACCGGCATAACAGATACTTCCTCAAGAACATTGGCTATTGCATTTACTCCTCCAGAAAAAGCAACAATACCAACACCTTTTTCCACAACGCTAACATCATAACTCATCCCTATACAGCCAATACTTGGTACTTTTGGAAAAAGCTCCTCCAGTTTTTTTACATGTTCTTCAAACTGCGAATTGTTTGAAAACAGCATAATAAACTGCGGATTGCTTAAACCATGCACAGCTTCTTTCAGATTTCCGTTCTGACTCATACCAAAAAACTGTTTCATCGTAAGATTCCTCCCTTTATGCTTTTGAATCATATGACATTCAAAATTTTGTCATGTAGATTATATTATACTTGATATTGATATACGAGGTCAACAACTTTCTGCATTCTGTCTAATATAGATTTTTTACCTTGAAATCTCTCTCTACTTCTCTTCTCTGGTCTTTTTTCGCAATATCCTGTCGCTTATCATACAATTTCTTTCCTCTTGCCAGCCCAACCTGTATTTTTACAAGACTTCCCTTAAAATACACCTCCAATGGCACCAAAGTATATCCCTTTTGTACAAGCTGTCCTGAGATTTTATTGATTTCATATTTGTGCAACATAAGTTTTTTTACACGCAGAGGGTCCTTGTTAAAAATATTTCCTTTTTCATAAGGACTGATATGCATATTATAAATAAATACTTCTCCATTTTCAATACGGATAAACGCTTCCTTAACACTGCATTTTCCCATTCTCAAAGATTTTACTTCTGTTCCATGCAGGCAGACCCCTGCCTCATAAGTATCCTCTATAAAATAATCATGTCTGGCTTTTTTATTATTCGCTATCATCTTGTGAGCTTCCTTCGCCATCTTCTTCCTCTCCTTCTACCAATTCAAAATCTATAATACGTCTTATTTTATCTGTATCTGCTACTCTCACAGTCAGTTTCTGACCAAGCTTGAAAATTTTGTGAAAATTTGCACCTACCAGCTCAAATTTTTCCTCATCATAATAATACTCATCATCTAACAGAGAATGAATATGAATCAGTCCTTCTACTGTATTTGGAAGTTCAATATACATCCCATAACCGGTAACGCCAGATACAACTCCCTCATAAATTTCTCCGATATGCTTGCTCATATATTGTACCTTTTTCAGTTTTTCCGTATCGCGCTCGGCATCATCTGCACGTCGCTCTGTCAGGCTGGAATGTTCTGCAACCTCAGTTAAAATAGACAAATAATGCTTGATTCTTTTCTGTTCCATGCCTCCATGCAGATTTTCCTTAATAATCCTGTGTATCTGTAAATCAGGATATCTTCGAATTGGTGAAGTAAAATGACAATAATACTGTGCTGCCAAGCCAAAATGTCCCGATGAAATTGTAGTATATCTTGCCTGCTTTAAGGATCGCAGAGTAATTCTGCTAATCAGAGATTCCTCCGGTGTTCCCTCAATTTTTTTCAACAGCTTTTGAAGCTCCTTTGGATGAATCTCATCGTTGCTCATTTTCAATCCATAACCGAAATTATTAATAAACAGCTCTAATGTCCGCATTTTTTCAGAATCAGGTTTAATATGTGTTCTATAAATAAAAGGAATTTCCTGCCAGAAATAATCTTCCGCCACAGTTTCATTTGCAATCAGCATAAAATCTTCAATAATTTTAGTTGCTTCATTTCTCTCATATGGTTTGATATCAACTGGTACTCCTTTTTCATCCAAAGAAATTTTGCTTTCCGGAAAATCAAAATCAATAGAACCTCTTGACATGCGCCTTTGCCTTAATATGGCAGAAAGCTCCTGCATAAGCTCAAACCAGTCCACAAAATCTTTATATTCTTCCATTACAGCTTCATCGCTTTTTTGCAGAATTTTATGCACATTGGTATAGGTCATTCTTCTGTCTACACGAATCACTGTTTCTGCGATTTGGTGTCCTATTACCTTTCCTTTTTCATCAATATCCATGATACAGCTGAGCGCCAGCCTGTCACATCCCTGATTCAGAGAACAGATTCCGTTTGACAGCTTCTGTGGCAGCATGGGAATCACTCTGTCTACCAGATAAACGCTTGTCCCCCTCTTTAAAGCTTCCTTGTCCAATACACTATTTTCTCTTACATAATGGCTGACATCTGCAATATGCACACCAAGATGATAAAATTGTCCCTCTTTTTCAAGAGAAATTGCATCGTCTAAATCCTTGGCTTCTTCGCCGTCTATTGTAACTGTGCGCAAACTTCTGAGGTCCAGTCTTCCCGAATATTCCTTTTCGTTCACTTCATCTTCTATTCGCTCTACATAATTCAATACTGCATCTGAAAACTCAGTTGGTATATTATATGCTTTTACAATACTTATAATGTCTGTTCCCGGGTCATTTACGTGTCCGATAATCTCTTTCACAACTCCTTCGGGATGTTTGCTCTTACTGCCAAAGTCTGTAATTTTTACAACTACCTTATGTCCATTGACTGCTCCCCTTGACTTTTCAACAGGAATAAAAATATCTCTGTTAAATTTCTGGTCATCTGGAATCACAAAACCAAAATTTTTACTTTTCTGGTAAATTCCCACAATCTCTTCTGTACCATGAGATACTATCCTTACAACCTCTCCCTCTTTTCTTCTTTTAAACCGGCTGTTTTCCTTATCAAATTTGTCTTCTGTCAAAATCGCCACCTGTACCATATCTCTGTTCATAGCTCCATTGACACAGCGTTCCGGAATAAAAATATCCTCTTCTTCCCCCTCTACTTTAACAAATCCAAATCCCTTTCTATTTCCTTCAAAAGTTCCTGTAACAATCTCGGTGGAGGTAATAAAATACCTGCCTTTTTTTGAAACCCCCACCTTTCCTTCATATACCAGCGCTTCCAGAACATATCTCAGTTCTTCTCTATCTTCCCTGGAGATATTCAGTAAAATTGCCAGTTCCTTTATTTTCATCGGCCGGTATTCTTTACTTTTTAAAATATCCAGAATAATATTTTTTCTTTCCTGTAACAACTTTTCTTCCATGATAACACCTCTCAGCTCCCAAACAAAATAAAACTAGGAAATTCGTCAAACAATTTCCTATAAAGTTAAAAAATCCCTCCTAATATTATAAGGAGGAATCTTATCGTCAACTTTAAAACATTTTAACCAAAATTGCGAGTATAAAAAATAGTACAGCTAAAATCTTTGTATATTTTACAAGTCTGCCTTCCATGGAACGGCCTTTGTTCTTGCCCCAATACGTATCTGCAACACCGCTGATAGCTCCGGATAATCCAGCTGACTTGCCTTCCTGCATTAATACTAATATTGTCAATACTATTGATACAATGATAAATATGATTGTTAAGAATGTATGCATGGTGACACCTCCTCCTGTTTCGTAATTCATATGGAATGGAGTATAGCATAAAAAAATGGGAAAAGCAAGCATTTTCATAAGATTTCTACATATCCTCTCTTTACTGCTCTAAAATCCAGCCTGCATCCACTGTATTATTCACAAGCGAGAGAAGTGTTTCTCTGCTGAATGCCACCCCATATTTTGATTTTATTCCATGCTCAGCTGCCATTTCTTCTGTATATAATGCAAGAGGTAATGTACCTTTTACATCAACTTCATCGCCCAAACCACTATAGGTATAATGTGTTACTACTGGAATCAACCCTGTATTTTCTTCATCGATCACTGTCAACCCCTGATCAACCTTAATGCCGACCTTTGCCATACCGCCAAGCAGCCCGTCGGTCGTATTTTCAGAGGAAGTAAAATTTCCCAGAGAATAATAGCACAATGCCCGATTTCCATTTTCTGAAGTTATCCATTCCACTTTCTGCAAATAGTTTGGCCTGTTTCCAATAATAAGGTCTACTCCTGCCTCTGTAAGCTGTTTTGCAAAACGTTCCTGAGTTGCGGTAATATCATGTGTGTTTTCCAGTCCCCAGCTTGCAAATGCCACGACAAAATCCGCAGTATTACATGCTTCATTAATCTGTGCAAGCGTATTTTCTGATAACTTTTCAAGATTTGCAGAACCGTTGGCATAATCTCCAAAAAAGTTTATTTTATATGCCTCTTCATTACTGATAGCTTCTGTGACAATCGCTGTATAATCCAAAAGGGCTATTTTCAATCCGTTTACTTCAATAATATTGACAAAGCTTTCTTCCTGTGAAGCACGAATTCCCAGTACCCTTATAGAGTCCGATTGTCCTGTAGTTTCGGATTTACTTTTCCAGATATCAATGCAGCTTGAAATTGCATCACTTCCCATATTGTTAATTCGTACATTTGCCATTGCTACTGCATC
Source organism: uncultured Lachnospiraceae bacterium (assembly GCA_910585215.1). Taxonomy (GTDB): domain Bacteria; phylum Bacillota; class Clostridia; order Lachnospirales; family Lachnospiraceae; genus CAG-303. Next base: position 52,397 of record CAJUDQ010000020.1, read on the forward strand.
GATGCCTGCTGCTATTGTTGCATCACAAAATTCTTCAGGTGAATTAAATGTCGGATAACCTGATACACTCAGATTATTCCCACCGATTACAGAACCAATACACATAGCTGAAATATCTGCACTGTCAAGCTTCTCTTTTACTCCCTCAAACAAAAAATCATAATTGCTGCTTCCGTCTTCCCGTTGCCCGGAATGAATCACACTGTCATTCATGTAGTTTTGCCCAAGTGCCAGCAGGGTAACATAATAAGATGGTTCGTCTGGTTTGTCCTCTTTTTCGTCCGGTTCTGATATATCAATTTTTCCGTCCTCTTTTTTCTTTTCTAATTTTTGCTCATCCTTTGCACGATTATAATTATCTATCAAAATAACACAGATAAGTGTTAGTATTATCATAATAAATGTTTTTTTTAACGTTTTCAAATAAGTTTCCCTCCAAAGCTTCTGCTGTGTTTTTTGCATTATTTATACAAATATAGTGTTTTATATTTTATGGATATATCTTCCTTAATAAGACCAGTGCCATAAAATTTTTTATATTATTCCTTTTTATATTATTTCCTTTTGTAGAATTCCTTATTAGATATTTTCTTAAATTAAAATTTTACATAATTTTTTAGTGAAATAAATAAGATACCGCCGCAAAAACGGGCGGCATCTTATTTGATTTCTTCTTTTCTTTATTTTACAAGCAGTGATTTACCTGTCATTTCTTTTGGCTGTTCCAGTCCCATAATTTCAATCAATGTAGGTACGATATCCGCCAGACATCCACCTTCTCTCAGTTTATAAGAGGAATCTGCATTTACCAGAATAAATGGAACCTGATTGGTGGTATGTGCAGTAAAGCTTTCCTTTGTCTCATAGTCAATTAACTGTTCTGCATTGCCGTGGTCCGCGCAGATAAACAACACGCCGTCAGTCTCTTTGACTGCCTCTACTGCTTTTCCGACACATTCATCTACTGCTTCCACTGCCTTAATAGCAGCACTTTCAATACCGGTATGTCCCACCATATCAGGATTGGCAAAATTAATAATAATTACATCATACTTTCCGGAACGAATTGCATTTGTCAGATTTTCACATACTTCATAAGCACTCATTTCCGGCTTCAAATCATAGGTCGCTACTTTTGGAGATTTTACAAGAATTCTGTCCTCGCCTTCATTTGGCTCCTCTACACCTCCATTAAAGAAAAAGGTTACATGTGCATATTTTTCTGTTTCTGCAATTCTTGCCTGTGTCATATGATGAGCAGCAAGAAATTCGCCAAAGGTATTCTCAATAGAGACCTTTTTAAATGCAATTTCCTTATTTGGAATCGTTACATCATATTCGGTAAAACATACATAAGTAGTTTTAATTCTTTCAGGTCTTTCAAATCCATCAAATTCATCTGCACAGAAGGTTCTCGTAATTTCTCTTGCACGGTCCGGTCTGAAGTTAAAGAATACAACAGAATCACCATCTTGAATCATTGCTACCGGCGCACCGTTTTTTATAATTACAGTTGGTTTTACAAATTCATCTGTCACATCAGCAGCATAAGAATCCTCAATGGCTTTTACAGGACATTCTGCCTCAACGCCTTCTCCCTGTGTAATTGCCTTGTATGCCTTCTCTACTCTGTCCCATCGATTATCTCTGTCCATTGCATAGTAGCGTCCAGTCACAGTAGCTACCTCTCCAATACCAAGCTCTTCCATTTTATCACATAATTCTTTCATAAAATCCTTTCCGGATGTTGGAGCAGTATCTCTTCCATCAAGGAATGCATGTACATAGACCTTTGACAAACCTTCTCTTTTTGCCATTTCCAAAAGACCAAACAGATGTGTAATATGACTGTGAACACCTCCGTCAGACAAAAGACCAAAAGTATGAAGAGCACTGTTATTTTTCTTACAGTTGTTCATGGCATTTAACAGAGCTTCATTTTGAAAGAACTCACCATCCTGAATTTCTTTTGTAATTCTTGTCAACTCCTGATATACAATTCTTCCGGCACCCATATTCAAATGGCCTACTTCCGAATTTCCCATCTGTCCATCCGGAAGACCGACTGCCATTCCACTGGCATTGCCTCTGACAAATGGATATTCTGACATCAGCCTGTCCATAACTGGTGTATTGGCAAGTGCAACTGCATTTCCTTCTGTTTTTTCATTAAGGCCATAGCCATCTAAAATCATTAATACTACTGGTTTTTTACTCATGTTTTTGCGTCTCCTTTATATGATTTTTTCATTAATAAAATAAATATATCATTTTTATATGGAAAATACAATGCTTTTTCGAGGATTCATTAAAGTGTATGGGAAAAAGCACGTTTAAAAAGCAAAATCCATAATATCATCCCAGTTATCCATCGCATCTTCTATCATATCTTTATCTATCTGTTTCAGATATTTTGCAATAATTTCTAATTCGCTGTTAAACTGTTTTAAATCAAGTTCATCTGTCATCTCATCCAGCTCATCCAAATCATATACTCCTGAATTTAACATGGCTGTAGACAGGAAATCAATCATCCAGTCTCCATCTGCTTTAATCACTACAATATCCATATTTTGACTGGTCTCATCTTTTTTTCCTTTTATGGTAAATTCCACATCCAAAACATAACCGGAGCTGACTTTAAACTTATCCAGTTTCTTTTCCAGAGCTTCTACTTGTTTTACCAGTTTTTTTAGTTCTTTTTCTTTAAATTCTGTACAGTTTTCCAGAGCTTCTATACAGTCCGTAATACCGGAAGATAATTGCGCAAAAGAAGAATATGCACTAGCAATAGCCTTTCTCTCATCTTTGTCAAGCTTTTCTTTATCCTCTATTTTATATGATATCTTTATATTTTTTCCATATATATTTTCCATATTGTCATAAAATTCATCATATGCGTCTTCTATGGCGTCTGGAAGAGTCTTGTCATAAAGCTTTTTGAAGTCTTTTTTATACTCTTTATTGCTCTTTAACAGGTCTATCATTTCTTCATAAGTATCTGACAGCATGGCAGGTACTACAGCATCTGCAATTTTATCAATGTTGGTCTGCTTTTTATTGACAATTTTCAGCATATCATCCAAAGGTGTTTTATAGCTGGAGCCAAAAAAACAGGATTTCAAAAACAAAACTGCAAGAATTACAATTACTGCAAGACCTATCACAGATGAATTAAGTTTCTTTTTTGGATTTTCCTGCTGCACAGCAGCGGAAGCTTCGGCGTAGGACTGGTCATATGCCTCACCACTGTAGTTTTGAGTGCTGTTGTGATATGGTTGAGAATAATTCTGATTGTCTGATTCATGTATAGAATCATTCTGCACACTATTCTGCTGACTATTTTCTTCTGAATTTTGTGATTTTGTCAAACTTACTTTTTCAGCATTTTTTTCTTCTGCTCCTTCCTCTGTTACCCGAGAGCCGCAGTTTTGACAAAACGCATTTCCTTCCTGTACTTCCTGACCGCAATTTTTACAAATCATATATGTCTCCTTTTCTTCACCTGTGGATACGATTTATAAGTAAAAATCTTTATCCAGCAAGGTTTTTATACTTGTTTTGTGTTTTTAATAAGTTTTAAATATTTTTATTTGTTTCTTATCCTTTTCCTCCTCCTTGTTTTTTCACTTTATTTTCTCTTTTCCTCCTTAAATTTAGTTCATTTGTTTTTTTTCAGATAAGAAAACTCTGTAGCCAATTTCTGTTTTCTGTAATGGCAACAGATTTCTTTTATCGCAGACATTATATCACAGGTTTTTGAATTCGTAAATAATTTATACCCGTTTGGATATAAAAATAATGCAAATTGGATATTATTAATATCATTTACCTGTTTTTTACTCTTTAGTTTCTTGCAGTTTACAATAAAATCTTATTCTAAGCGATAAAGCGAGGTGTTTTTAATATGAAGAAATTCAAGATTAGACTAATCGCAGATGATGAGGTAAA
>CAJUDQ010000021.1:0-591 GCA_910585215.1 uncultured Lachnospiraceae bacterium
AGCAGATACGAAGAAAAAGGAAGTTCCAACTTTTTATAAGTTTGAACAAACGGTAATGATTTGTGAGGTGTAAAAATGGCAAATGAACTTGAAGTAAGAATTATAAACCTTGCGCAGAAAATTACAGATATGTATATAGATGATTTAGATACAGAAAAATATCAGGAAGTATGCCATGCCATTCATGTATGCAGGGAATATGTTGAAAACCATGTTGGAGACTGGGGAGATTTGTATGAAGTGGTAGAAGGCGACGGGGGATTATGGGAGTATGTAGTGATGGATGACCTGCCGGAAAAATTAGAAGAGATGTACGTAATGGTACATTGTGTTCTTGCATGTATGTGTTATATTGCCTGCGAGAAAGAAAATACATCGCAGCCAGAGGATTTGGAATTATGTGGAGAGAATATTCCCGAATTTATCGAACTTGCAGAAAAGGTTTTTTCAAAAACAGACGGCTATCAGAAATGTATGAATTTTTGGGGAAATAAAATCTGTTATTAAACTTTTGACTTGAATCAAAATAACAGAAAATATCAATTCACAAACAGCAAATATCATTGTTTTCTTATCTTTCTTGTACTATAT
>CAJUDQ010000021.1:601-9693 GCA_910585215.1 uncultured Lachnospiraceae bacterium
TTTAATACAAGATAATTCTTGTGGAAACGTAAAGGAGGAAAACAATGAATATTATAAAATATGGCTTTCGCAGGTATTGGAAGCGATATCTGCCAGTGGCAATTTTTGCCCAAATATGCAGCTTTCTTGCCATAACCGCGGATTTGATGATTCCGCTTTTATCTGAGCTGCTTATTGACTATATTATCTTGGACACAGAACCATCAGAAAAAGGAATTTTTTCCTTTCTCATATCAGGAAAATACGGCGCGCCGAGAACCTTTGAGCTGTTTTTTCATATAGCGGCGGCTTTTGGAATCTTTATTCTGATAAGAATTATCTTAATCTACATAAAAAATATGACATTCCAAAGGCTTGGCTTAAATATGGAAACAGACCTTCGTGTGGATACCTTCCAGAAACTTATGGAGCTGGACAGCGAAACCATCGCACAGTACAATACAGGAGAGCTTTTACAGACTGTAAATTCTGATACTATTATGTTTAAAGAGTTTTTCTGTCGTATGCTTCCAAATATGATAGACAGTATTTTTGTTCTTACGATTTGTTCTTATCTGCTCACCACGATTAATTTCAGACTGCTTGTCATTCCAATTGTACTTCTGCCGTTTTTTGTCATTGCATTGACAAAATTTAAAAAAATTGCCAGAGTAAATTATTCGACTATTCGTGGCTGTAACAGTACCATGAATTTGACTGTACAGGAAAATATCGAAGCAGTCCGGCTGGTACGTTCCTTTACCAATGAAGATGTAGAAAAGGACAAATTTAATACTTCAAATGAAAATCTGAAAAATGCACATTTAAAACAAATTCGTCTTTCTGCAAAGTTTGAGGTGATTTTCAGCTCAATTAAACAGGTAGCCTATATCGGTTCCATTGCAGTAAGTGCAATTCTGGTTATGAAGGGATATATGCTGGTTGGATTTTTAGTAACCTGTTCCGGTTATGTAATGAAAGTTATGGACCATATCTCACAGATAAACAATATTATCTTCCAAATGCAGCAGCAGCTCGTTGCCGGCGGCAAGATTTTAAATTTTATGAACTGCCAGACAAGAATTATAGAGGCAGAGGACGCAGAAGAAACGCCAGAGACACCGCATATTCAGTTTAAAAATGTTACTTTGGATACTGGGGACAGCGAGGTGTTAAAAAATATCAATTTGGATATTCCATATGGAAAGAAAGTAGGAATTGTTGGAGAAACCGGAAGCGGAAAGAGCATGCTTTTAAAAAGTCTGGTAAGAATCCATGATGTATCTTCCGGTGAAATTGATATAAACGGAAAAAATATAAAAGGCTACACTTTAAACTCATTAAGAGACAGATTTTCCTATGTATTTCAGGAGGTATTTCTTTTTTCAAATTCCGTAGAGACAAATATTGCGTTTTATTCGCCGGATATTGAAGATTTTTACATTCACAAGGCAGCAAAAGATGCACAGGCGCATGGCTTTATTATGGAGTTGTCCGAAAAATACAAAACCATTGTAGGCGAGCGCGGGCTTGGATTGTCAGGAGGACAGAAACAGCGAATTTCCATTGCAAGAGCGCTGTTAAAAGATGCTCCGGTACTGGTTATGGACGATTCCACCAGCGCGCTTGATATGGCAACGGAAAAGAGGCTGTTAAAAACGATAAAAGAGGATTATCCGGACAAAACAGTTCTGATTGCCGCCCATAGAATGTCTTCTGTTGTAGACTGTGATGAAATTATTTATATGCAGGATGGCGAAATTGTAGAAAGAGGCAATTTTGAGGAGCTTATGAAGCTTGGCGGACATTTTGCAAAGGTGTATGAGATTCAGGAAAATCAGAGAAAATCTGCGATTGATTATGATACATTAGACACGGAATATGAAGGAAATCGGGAAAAAGAAAACAGCAAAGAAAATAAGAAAAAGGATAACGGACAGAAACCTCAAAAGCAATCCGAAAAGGAATCACATAAGGAGGGATGGTTACATGGCTAAAAGAAATACGTATTTTCAAAATGAAGTAATTGAAAGAAAAATAGATATCAAACAGCTTGGCAGAATTTTAAAATATGTACTTCCATACAAAAAAATATTTATTCTTGTCTGCGCACTTATGCTTTTCGCAGCATGTACTTCCATGATATCGCCGCTGCTTTTGGGACATATTATTAACGAGGTGGTTGTGGATGAGGAATACAGACAGCTTGCGCTTGTTATTTCAGGACTTGCAGTACTGGCGGCCATAGAAATCACGATTAGTTATTTTCAGCAGACCTTAATGGGAAAAATGGGGCACAGTATTATTGCCAATATCCGTCAGGAGATTTTTTACCGGCTGCAGGAACTTCCGTTTGATTATTTTGATAACCGGCCAAATGGTAAAATTGTAGTAAGAGTAACAGATTATATCAATGATTTGGCAAACTTTTTTACCAATTATGTGCTGTTGTTTCTGGTATACTGTGTAAAAATTGTGGTAGTGACATTTTTTATGCTCAGTATCAGCGTACCACTTACCGGTATTGTATTTGCGACAGTTGTGCCACTGATGGTCTGTGTATTCTTTTTAAGATATAAAATCCGTAAAAGATTCGGTCTTCACAGAGCAAGAGTTTCAAACAGAACCGCCTTTCTTGTGGAAACAATTATGGGTGAAAAAATTGTAAAAAATTATAACAGAGCAGAAAAAAATGCTGAAATATATAAAGAGGTTCATGATACCAGCGTTCGTACATGGTGGAAGATTGTTTTATTAAATGAATTGAATACGCCAATTGTAGAAAGTTTTTGGAATCTTGGAACAATCTGTTTATATGGAGTATCACTTTCCCTGATTCTGGGAGGAAATTCCACTATTGATGCCGGTACAGTAGCTATCTTTATCAGCTATATGGGAATGTTCAGTGGACCATTGACACAGATTGCTGCCATTATTCAGAATCTTTCCAGTGTAACAGCCAATCTGGAGCAGGTATTTGATACTATAGACACCCCTGTACTGATTAAAGATGAAGCAGGAGATATTGAGCTGAAACATGCAAAGGGACAGGTGGACTTTGATAATATTACATTTGCCTATGATGAGGGAGTGAATATTCTGGAAGATTTTGACCTTCATGTAAAACCGGGAGAAACCATTGCGCTGGTAGGTCCGACTGGTGCAGGAAAAACCACGATTATCAATATGCTTACCAGATTTTATGATGTAAATAAGGGAGCTGTCAAAATTGATGGAAAAAATGTAAAAGAAATCACTTTGAAATCACTGAGAAAAGAAGTCGGAGTATTGATGCAGGACCCGTTTATCTTTAAGGGAACAATTATGGAAAATATCCGTTATGGGCGGCCGGATGCTACGGATGAGGAATGTATTCGGGCGGCGGAAACGATTTTTGCCGATAAATGCATTAAAAAATTAAAAAACGGCTATTATCAGGAGCTGGAAGAACGCGGAGACGGTTTGTCTTCCGGTGAAAAGCAGATGATAAGCTTTGCGAGGATTATTTTAAAAAATCCTTCGGTGATTATATTAGATGAGGCGACCAGCTCGATTGATACAGAGACGGAAAATTTGATACAGCAGGCGCTGGAAGTTATTTTAAAGGATAAAACAGCTTTTATTGTTGCACACCGGCTTTCTACAATCAGAAACGCCGACCGGATTTTGTATATCGCAAATCATGGAATTGCAGAGCAAGGCAACCATAAAGAATTGATGGAAAGGAAAGGGTTGTATTATAAATTAAATTGTTCTATCTGATTTTTCACTTATATGAAAAATAGTTCAGTGCTTGGGCGCTTCAGAAAGGGATTATATTTTATGTTGGTAAAAAAAATTACATTATTAAGTTTATATACTGCTTTGGCACTGATTATTTTTATTGTGGAGTCGGCACTTCCAGCGCTGGCTCCACTGCCTTTTATCAAACTTGGGCTGGCAAATGTGGTGACATTGATTGTGCTGGTTTTGTATTCACCAAAAGATGCATTTATTGTATTTATTTTAAGAATTGTTCTCGCTTCTGTGTTTGCAGGACAGATAGTATATATGATTTACAGTCTGTGCGGAGGTCTTTTGTGTTTTTTTGCGGATTATTTGATAAATAAGATATTAAAGGGGAAATATATTTATATTACAAGTATATTTGGAGCAATATTTCATAATATCGGACAGATGACAGCGGCAGTTTTTTTTATGGGAACAGGAGTTCTTCCATATTTTCCTTACATGATAATATCAGGAATTGTCACGGGATTATTTACTGGAATCCTTGCAAATCTGCTTGTTTACAGGCTGAAAAATATCCATATTTGATTTTACAGCGTGTAGTGAAAATCTGAAAAATTAGCCGGATAAACTTGATATCTGAAAAGTATGCAGATATAATCGTTTTGGGTGATGGAAAAATTGCCCATAGGATACATATGAATTTCGCAGAAAAAATTTATACTTATCGGTTTATTTGCATAAGTTTTGAAATAGAGCTCCGCATAAGTATTTATATAGTATTCTTTAAATTTAATTATCTGCGTGTATTCATATAAAGAAGAAAGGCATGGTATTAAACAGAAATGGATATTTTTAATCTACTGAATTTAGTCGGTGGTCTGGCATTGTTTCTTTATGGAATGAGCCTTTTGGGAGACAGCCTGGAAAAGCTTTCCGGTGGAAAGCTTGAAAGCATATTGGAAAAACTTACCGCAAAGCCTGTTATGGCAGTGCTTTTAGGTGCAGGGGTAACGGCGGCCATTCAGTCTTCGTCGGCTACTACTGTTATGGTGGTGGGTTTTGTAAATTCAGGCATTATGAAGCTGAAACAGGCAGTCTATATCATTATGGGAGCCAATATCGGTACAACAGCAACTTCATGGATTTTAAGTCTGTCAGGGCTGGAAAGTGACAATTTTTTTGTACGGTTTTTAAAACCTTCTTCCTTTTCGCCATTACTTGCATTTATTGGAATTGTATGTCTGATGTTCAGCAAAAAGGAAAAAAAGCATATTACAGGCTCATTATTAATTGGTTTTGCAATTCTTATGACGGGAATGGATGCCATGAGTCTTGCAGTATCCCCGTTAAAGGATATTCCAGGTTTTACTGATTTGTTTGTTATCTTTTCCAATCCGGTGCTTGGCATGATTTTAGGAGCAGTACTTACAGCCATTATTCAAAGCTCATCTGCATCTGTCGGTATTTTGCAGGCTTTATGTGCAACCGGAGCAGTTACTTTTAGTTCAGCTATCCCGATTATTATGGGACAGAATATCGGTACTTGTGTAACTGCCCTTTTGTCTGCGATTGGTGCAAAGAAAAATGCCAGACGGGCGGCATTTGTACATTTGTATTTTAATGTAATCGGAACTGTTTTATTTATGGTAATTTTTTATATTTTAAATGCAGTGCTCCAGTTTCCTTTTATGCATGAGGCGGCAAATACGGTAGGCATTGCAGTGATTCATACGACCTTTAATGTTACAGCGACTCTTTTACTGTTTCCATTTGGTTCACTGCTTGAAAAACTGGCATGTCTTACGATTCGGGATGATAAAGAAGAAACACATGTAACGGCAAAAGAAAAGGAGTTTCGAATGTTGGATGAAAGATTTCTGGATGTGCCGGGACTTGCCACAGAGCATTGCCGTGATTTGACTGTCAAAATGTCGGAGCTTGCAAAACAGTCTGTTTTTCAGGCGGTAGATTTATTATCTGGTTATGATAAAAAAGCAGAAAATGAAGTAATAGAGCTTGAAAACAGAATAGACAGATATGAAGATGAACTGAGCGCTTATATGGTAAAATTAAGCAGCAGAAATCTAAATGAGGATGATAGTAAGACCGTATCGATTCTGCTTCATTCTATTGGTGATTTTGAACGGATTTCCGACCATGCTGTTAATATCTGTGATGCGGCAAAGGAGATGTATGAAAAAGACATGCAGTTTACAGAGGCGGCAAAGGAAGAGCTGGCAGTTTATATCCGTGCACTGAAGGATATCGTTAATATTTCCGCTGAGGCATTTGTAAAAGAGGATATGAGACTGTCTGCAAAGGTTGAGCCAATAGAAGAGGTGATTGATTATCTGAATATTGAGTTGAAAAAAAGGCATATTAAGCGTTTGAGAAAAGGGCTTTGCACGGTGGAAATGGGGTTTGTATTTTCAGATATTACAACGAATTTTGAGCGAATTTCCGACCATTGCTCTAATGTGGCAATTAGTATTGTGCAGACGAAAAATGATGCAGCGTTTGAGTCGCATGTATATCTTGACCAGATAAAGGCAGAAAATGAACTGTTTAAGGAGAAGTTTGAAAAATATAAAGACAGATATGCACTGCCGAATTTCAGCTATGAGGAGTAGCCTAAATAATATACTGTGGGAAAATAAGAAAAAAGTAGTAGATATGAAGAAATCAGCGAAGAAAGAGAAAAAGACCAGAAAAAAATATAAATGCTTGTGTTGTGGATATATGACGCTGGAAACAAGAGGAGAATTTGATATATGTCCAGTTTGTTTCTGGGAGGATGATGCGTATCTGTTTTTTGACGAGCAGTCAAATATGTATTCTGGATTGTATTATGAGATTGACGAGATAGCAGAGGAGAAGCTTCTTGATATACCATCCGGTGCAAATCATGGGCTGACGCTTCAGGAGGGGAGAAAAAATTATAAAAAATACGGGGCGTGTGAGAAAAGTATGAAAAAACATGTAAGGAAGCCAAAAAAGAGGGAATATCCTGACAGCAAACATAGTAAAAAATAAATATTGAAACACCAGAAAAATGTAGTGTATTGAATATTTTATATGTGTGAAAAATTAGAAAAAATCAAGAAGAAAAGAGGAAGTAAAAATGAATGTAACAGAAGCAATCAAAACAAGAAGAAGCATCCGCTGTTTTCAGCAGAAGGCTGTTTCCAAGAGTGATTTGGAGGATATTGTAAAAACGGCTGGTTTTTCGCCGTCATGGAAAAATTCTCAGACAGCGGGATATGTGATTATTCAGAAAAAAGAGCTGATTGAGGAAATAGCAGAAAACGGAGTAATGGGATTTGAGAAAAATAAAAATACTGTGTTGAACTGTGCCGCTTTGGTAGTTTTGACAACTGTAAGCGGCCGGTGCGGATATGAAAAAGACGGTTCTTTTACAACAAAGAAAAAAGATAAATGGGAAATGTTTGATGCGGGAATTGCGGCGCAGACATTTATGCTGGCAGCACATGAAAAAGGAATCGGAAGCGTGGTACTTGGTATTTTTGATGAGGATTATATTGCAGAAAGAATTGGATTAGAACAGGGAAAAAGTATTTCGGCATTAATTGCAATAGGATATCCGGCAGAAGAACCAAAAATGCCAAAGAGAAAACAGATGGATGAGATAGTAAGATTTCTGGATAAATAGATTCCAAAAAACAGGTAATGTTGGAATGAGAGGTACTTGTATTGGAATTACTGATACAAGAAGGATATTTTGAATATGGAGGAAAATTATATGAAAACACCCAAAATGGTATTGTTTGATTATGGTCAGACACTTATTGCAGAACAGAAATTTGATGGAGTAAAGGGAACAGAGGCTGTCTTACAGTATGCTACAAGAAATAAGTATCATTTATTGGCAGAGCAGGTACAGGCCAAAGCAAATGAAATCAATCGGGAAGTTGGGAGAGTTGACCCTGAGAAAAGGCATTTATTTCAAATTGAAATACCCAATACAATGTTTACGCCTTATCTTTATGAATCGCAGGGAATAGAGATTGCATTAACCAACTCTGAAATTGATACAATATTCTGGAATGCCGCTGCTCCCGGAGTGCCGACAGAGGGAATAAAAGATTTTTTAGGATATTTGAAAAAGAAAGGTATCCGCACAGGAGTAATCAGTAATATTTCTTATGCTCCTTCTGTGGTTGCAGAGCGTATCAACAGACTGCTTCCGGAAAATACTTTTGAATTTATCATTACCTCAAGTAATTTTATGTTCCGCAAACCGAACAGAAGGATATTCGATTTGGCTTTGGAAAAAGCTGAATTACAGCCGGATGAAGTTTGGTATATCGGGGATCAGTATGAATGCGATGTGAAAGGTTCCTTAAATGCCGGTCTGCTGCCGGTATGGTACATAGGGGCGATTGATCTGCCTTATGCAGAAGATAAAAATATTCTGACAGCAAATACTTGGAAGGAAATAGAATGCTACATGGAGGGATAGGGTATACAGAGAACAGAAAATATCCAATAAACAATATATTGTATTTCTATTTGATACAGACGAATTTTTTGGAGAAGGAACATCATCAGAGGAAAGAGAAATGGTTGATGAAAGATGATAATTTAACGGAATAGGAACTACCCATTGGCTAAAGCCAATGGGTAATTCACAGGACTGTACTCAAAACGGGGCAGTCCTTTTTTGACAGATACCATATTTACAAATATGCACAGATGTTTTCACGCAAATCGGATTCAAGATGTATCAGTTTTTCTGCCAGTTTCTTGATATCTTTATCTGCTGTTTTATACTGGTTCAGATATCGGTACAGAGATTTAATTCCCATATTACATCCGTCTGTAATCAAATCCGCAATCGTTTCATCTGACGGGTCAGTTGTCATTTTAAAGTTTGTTTTTAAGTGAGACATTCCCTTTGCCATAATCGAAGGGTCCTTTGGCTCGTCGTGAAATGCCTTTAGATAATTATCTATGTCTTTTGCAAGTTTTTCATGTTTTTCACGGCTGGTTCTCAGCAGATTTTTTAAATCGGAAGCCTTTACATCCTCAAGAATTTCATTAATTGCATCTACTGCCATAGCGGTTCCCGCACTGCATTCCTTTAATAATTTGATAGTATCATCATTTGCCATAAAAAAATCCTCCTGAAAATTTATTTTTATCAAAAAACTATTTTTATTTTCTGATAATATTGCTATATAAGAAGATGATTCAGGTAATTAATATAAGTACAAATAAATACCTGAATAATTTTGATTGATAAAATAATTTCAAAACTAGTATAACTATTTACAAGTAAAAATATACAGAAGGCTGTTAAACAGATAGAAAAAATATATGAAAAATTAAATATTTGATTCATTGGGAACAGGCAAATGTCA
>CAJUDQ010000021.1:9703-56091 GCA_910585215.1 uncultured Lachnospiraceae bacterium
TAAATGTTTTTGAAATACCCCGAATCTGTCTGCAATTTATATTGAAAATCAGAGAAAGCTGTATTATAATGAAACAATGTTGGAAACTTATAACAACAGTTTGGAGGAAAAAACAAATGAGTTTTGATTTTATTCGCAAATTACCTACTCCGGAGGAAATCCGCAGAGACTATCCCGTACCGGAGCAGGTTGTAAAAATGAAAGAAGAAAGAGACAAAGAAATTGCAGATATATTTACTGGTAAATCAGATAAATTTTTAATGATTATCGGTCCATGTTCAGCAGATAATGAAGAAGCCGTGATTGATTATGTGACAAGGCTTGTAAAAGTTCAGGAAAAAATTAAAGATAAAATACTTATCATTCCAAGAATTTATACAAATAAGCCAAGAACTACAGGTCAGGGATATAAGGGTATGCTTCATCAACCGGACCCTGAAAAAAAGCCCGATATGCTGCATGGTCTTCTTGCAATTCGTCATCTGCATATTCGGGCAATGAAGGAAACCGGTATGACATCTGCAGACGAAATGCTGTATACAGATAATTACCGTTATCTTTCAGATATTTTATCTTATGTGGCAGTGGGTGCGCGTTCTGTCGAAAATCAGCAGCATCGTCTTACTTCCAGTGGAATGGATGTTCCATGCGGTATGAAAAACCCAACCAGTGGTACATTGTCAGTTATGATAAATTCTATTATGGCTGCACAGATGGGACATACTTTTCTCTACAGGGGCTGGGAGGTAGAAACGACCGGAAATCCTCTGACACATGCGATTTTAAGAGGGTCACAGAATAAAAACGGACATACGATTCCAAATTATCACTATGAAGATTTGATGTTTCTGCATGATTTATATGAAGAAAAAAATCTTGTCAATCCGGCGGTAATCGTTGATACGAATCATTCAAATTCAGCAAAGCAGTATAAACAGCAGATTCGGATTGCAAAGGATGTTCTTCATAGCTGCGCCTGTTCACCGGATATAAAAAAGCTTGTCAAAGGGCTTATGGTGGAAAGTTATATAGAAGAGGGAAGTCAGAAAATAGGCGAACATATTTATGGAAAATCGATTACGGACCCATGTCTTGGATGGGAGGACACGGAGAAACTTCTGTATGATATTGCAGACCTGCTTTAAGCCAGACTGATTATTGGGTGTTTTACACACTTTGAATGATAAAATAAAAAAGAAAAGGAGATTTATTTATGGGTGAGAGTAAAAAAATATCAGAAGAGATTTTGGTGGATTTTCTTGACTGTCCATGCAAAGTTTTTCAGCCGATGAAGAATGAAGAAGTATTGATGAAAGCATATGTGGAGGCACAAAGTCGAGGAAAAAGGGAAGGATTTGTTCCTGTGCTTGTATGTTGTGATGATATAGAAAATCTGCTTGAATCACTTATCTGGAATTCGGATGGAAAACAGTATAATCATGAGGAATATCAGTTTGATAAAACTGTGGTCAGAGCGTTTCGAGAGGAGCTATGTAAAAAAGAGCTTCCAGATGGAAAAGCTGTACTGGAAAAGTGGAAAAAGGGATTGAAAGAGTACATCGAAGAGCAGGACTGGGATGATGAAGATGAATACGAAGATGATGACGAATACGATGACGATGATGAATACGATGATGACGAATACGATGACGATGATGAATATGATGAAGATGATTATATTAATACAAGTCTTTGCGCTTATCACAGTTATACCAGCGATAAAACTACAACAGTAATACTTGCGGAGATTCCTGTTGTTCATCCGTGGGAAATATTTGCATGGCTGCCTTTTGGAGGTTGGAATGAATGTCCTGATGCGGAGGATATGATGGCAATCTCAAAATACTGGTATGAAACTTATGGTGCAGTTCCGGCAACTGTCAGTCATGATGTGCTGGAATACATGCTTTCTGAGCCGGTAAATAAAGAAGATACAAAAAATCTTGCATGGGATATGGTGGCATTTTGTTCGGATGTAATATCTCAGGGAGATATAGATATAAAGATATTTGCAGATTCCCTGACAGAATCTACAGTATGGTTTTTCTGGTGGGATTAAAAGGCTTTTTGGATTTATATAGAAAATGCTAGAATGACAGACGATAAAAATATTGTTCAGACCTTGTCGGGAGAGAGATTTCCCGACTTTATTTTTGCCAAAGAAACAATTGATTTTTTCTTCTGAATAGAGTATAGTAGTACACTAGTGCAATTGCAAAATAAACCATTATAAAATGAATTATTTTTATTACGGAGACAATCATTATGTACAAATTATTAAAAAGAGAAGGGCATGCCAGACGCGGAGCATTTCATACTGTACATGGAGAGGTACAAACTCCTGTGTTTATGAATGTGGGAACGGTTGCTGCTATTAAAGGCGCCGTATCTACAGAGGATTTGGAGAAAATCGGTACACAGATAGAGCTTTCCAATACCTATCATCTGCATGTAAGACCCGGGGATAACATTATAAAAACTCTGGGTGGACTTCATCGGTTTATGTCATGGGACAGACCGATACTCACCGATTCAGGTGGATTTCAGGTATTTTCGCTGGCCGGTTTGAGAAAAATAAAAGAGGAAGGGGTTTATTTTCATTCTCATATTGACGGGCGTAAAATATTTATGGGACCAGAGGAGAGTATGCAGATTCAGTCAAACCTTGCATCTACAATCGCAATGGCATTTGACGAATGTCCCCCGCATCCTGCTACAAGGGAATATATGCAGGCTTCTGTAGACAGAACCACCAGATGGCTTGAACGCTGTAAGAATGAGATGAAACGCTTAAATACTCTGCCGGATACCATCAATAAAAATCAAATGCTATTTGCAATTAATCAGGGGGGAACCTTTGCAGATATTCGAATAGAACATGCAAAGGTAATTGCAGAAATGAATCTTGATGGTTATGCGCTTGGCGGACTGGCCGTAGGTGAATCTCACGAGGAGATGTATCATATTATAGAAGAAACTACGCCATATCTGCCTGTAGACAAGCCTGTTTATCTGATGGGGGTTGGGACACCTGCTAATATTCTGGAAGCTGTGGAACGTGGCGTAGATTTTTTTGACTGTGTTTATCCATCGAGAAACGGCCGTCATGGACATGTTTATACAAATAAGGGAAAATTAAATTTATTCAATGCAAAATATGAGCTTGATAGCCGCCCAATAGAGGAAAACTGCAGTTGTCCGGCATGTCAGAGATACAGCAGAGCGTATATCCGACATTTACTGAAAGCAAAAGAAATGCTTGGAATGAGATTCTGTGTATTGCATAATTTGTATTTTTATAATAAAATGATGGAAGAAATCAGGCAGGCACTGGATGAAGGCAGATATGCCGAATATAAAAAGGCAAAGCTTGCAGGATTTGAAGAAAATAATTAAAGAAAGAATGTCACAAAAGTGACAGAATGGAGGAAACATGACATCAATTTTAGCTACAGGAGGCTCAGCAGCAGGAAGTCTTATAGGAATCGTGGTATATATTGCAATTTTCGGTGTAGCCATTTATTTTTTGATGGTAAAGCCACAGAAAAAAGAACAGCAGAAAATGGCCGCACTGCAAAATTCAGTGGAAGCAGGCGACAGTGTTCTGACAACATCAGGCTTTTACGGTGTGGTGATTGGCGTGGAAGAAGATACAATTATTGTAGAATTTGGCAATAACAAAAACTGTCGTATTCCAATGAAAAAAGCTGCTATTCAGGAGATTGAAAAAGCAAAACAAGAACTTTAAAGAAAATAACATTTTTTAAAAATATCATTTAAAACTTTTGCACTTGTGAAATTCGTCGGTTATACTATTAAGAAAACCCAGGAGGAAACCGATGTCAAGAAAAGGAACCAATGTATACAAGCGCAAGGATGGCAGATGGGAGGGGCGTTATGTCAAAGGGTATGATATTTCGGGGAAAAGAGTTTTGGGATTTGTTTATGGAAAAACATATAAAGAAGCACTGGAAAAAAAGAATAAGGCACAGGCAGAATGTAAAAAGTTTCCTTTTTCCAATGAGGACATGCTGTTTGCAGAGGCTGCAAGGCAATGGTATCAAAAAGAAGAAATAGGTTTAAAGCCGAGCAGCCTGATGAAATATCAGAGGATTCTGGATTCACATATTCTTCCATTTTTTGGCAGATACAAGTGCAGTCAGATTAATTCAGAGCTGGTGAATCAGTATATTCTGAAAAAGTCCATAGAAGGTAATTTAAAGACAAGTGAGGGCCTGTCCTCCAGTACCATACGTGATATTGTAAGAATTATCTGCACGATTGCGAATTATGTGGAAGAGACGACAGGTCTACATATGAATATTCATCACATTGCTTTGCCAAAAATAAAAAAGCAGCCCCGAAGTGTCTTTACACAGGAGGATGTAAAAAAACTTGTTCTGGCACTTAGTGAAGAATGTGACAAAGATTTAAGATGTGTGGGGATACTGCTCTGCATGTATACAGGTCTGAGAATCGGGGAATTGTGTGCCCTCAAATGGTCAGATATTAATCTGGAAAAGGAAACTCTCTGTATCACAAAGACCATGCAGCGGATAGAGAACAGCACAAAAAAATGTACAAAAAAAATGCGCAAAACCTGTGTGATAGAGGGAGAACCAAAGACCTGTTCTTCCAGACGGATAATTCCGCTGCCCTCTGTACTGGTTCAGATTTTAAAAACATATAAAGTCAGTTATGAGGAAGATGCCTATTTATTGAGCGGTTCAGTAAAAAAATATGTGGAGCCCAGAAATTTTCAATATTTTTTTAAAAATTTTCAGGAAAAAAACGGGATTAAACCATTGAACTGTCATGCACTTCGTCACACATTTGCGACAATGGGAGTTGCATCGGGAATTGATATTAAATCTTTAAGTGAAATACTGGGACATTCCAATGTAAATATTACACTGAATTATTATGTCCACAGCTCAATGGAACAGAAGAAAAAACAGATAGAGCTTTTAAAATATTCATAAATAAAATCCTTTCGGTTGTAGTAAGCTTTTTCCACTGCCCTTGGGCGGTGGGAGGAGCCTTTTAAATTCGTATAACATATGCTTTAAGTTTACAGTGCTTTATGTAAAATAATTAAAAAAACTGATTGACATTTCACAAAAATCTGCTAAAATTATACATTGTTGGGACAAGAACGGTTTCATTCAAAAAATAGAAAGTTATTTCGGTGCGTGGCTCAGCTTGGTAGAGCGCTGCGTTCGGGACGCAGAGGTCGCAAGTTCAAATCTTGTCGCACCGATTTTTGATTTTGCAGAAAATTTGCAGTATTTCAAGTATTTTAAAGGTCCGCAGGGTTCGGGCTTTTTTGTTTTTTGTCGGAAAAGAACCTGTCATTTCTAGCAGATTGCTATTCTTATATCATTTAAAAAATATGACATACTACTTGACACAATGAATAAAAAAGTATAAAATTAATATGTTGTATTGTACAATGAAAACTAAATAAGGAGGTGCTCCTGTGACTGATATTATAATTGCTGTTGTAATAACAATTGTTGTAACTGCTATTATTGTCTGGTTTGCTGCTATTACATATTATAAAAAGGGCGTTGAAGCTAAAATAGGTAGTGCGGAGGCCAGGTCAAACGAAATCATAGATGAAGCATTAAAAACAGCTGAGACAAAGAAAAGAGAGGCTCTTTTAGAGGCGAAGGAAGAGTCTTTAAAAACAAAAAATGAATTGGAAAGAGAAACAAAAGAAAGAAGAACGGAATTACAGCGCTATGAAAAGAGAGTATTATCAAAAGAGGAAGCTGTTGATAAGAAATCTGATATGCTGGAAAAGAAAGAAAATGCTCTTGCAGCGAAAGAGGAACAGTTGACAAAAAGAAGAGCTGAGGTAGAAAATCTCGGTGAGCAGCGAATAAAAGAACTGGAAAGAATTTCAGGACTTACCTCCGAACAGGCGAAGGATTTACTGCTGAAAACTGTGGAAGATGATGTAAAGCTTGATACTGCAAAGCTGATTAAGGAATTAGAGACAAGGGCAAAGGAAGAGGCTTCCAAGAAAGCAAAGGAATATGTTGTTACAGCGATTCAAAAATGTGCTGCTGACCATGTGTCAGAGACTACAATTTCTGTTGTACAACTTCCAAATGATGAGATGAAGGGACGTATTATCGGACGAGAGGGAAGAAATATACGAACTCTGGAAACACTGACTGGTGTGGACCTTATCATTGATGATACCCCTGAAGCTGTGATTCTTTCAAGCTTTGACCCAATTAGAAGAGAGATTGCAAGAATTGCTCTTGAAAAATTGATTGTAGACGGACGTATTCACCCTGCCAGAATCGAAGAGATGGTGGAAAAGGCTCAAAAGGAAGTGGAAGTTATGATGCGTGAAGCCGGAGAGGAAGCAGCGCTTGAGGTTGGTGTTCATGGAATCCATCCTGAATTAATCAAGCTTCTCGGAAAGATGAAGTTTCGGACAAGCTATGGTCAGAACGCATTGAAACATTCCATTGAGGTTGCTCATCTGTCAGGGCTTTTAGCTGGAGAGATAGGCGCTGATGTGAGAATAGCCAAAAGGGCAGGACTGCTTCATGATATTGGAAAGTCTGTAGACCATGAACAGGAAGGTTCTCATATTCAGATAGGTGTGGACCTCTGTAAAAAGCATAAGGAATCTGCAATCGTAGTAAATGCTGTTGCAGCGCATCATGGAGATGTTGCTCCTGAATCACTGGTCGCATGTCTGGTACAGGCTGCCGACGCAATATCTGCAGCGAGACCGGGTGCAAGAAGAGAAACTCTGGAAGCATATACAAACAGATTAAAGCAATTGGAAGACATCAGTAATTCTTATAAAGGCGTTGAGAAATCGTTTGCGATACAGGCTGGTCGCGAAATAAGAATTATAGTAATGCCAGAGCAGATAAGCGATGCAGATATGGTATTACTGGCAAGAGATGTTTCAAAACAGATAGAAAATGAACTTGAGTATCCAGGACAGATTAAAGTCAGTGTGGTACGCGAATCAAGATGTGTGGAATATGCAAGATAATTAGGGCTGTATTATCCGATTTAAGGATAAGGGGATTACATTTTTGTAGTCCTCTTTTATTTTATTCAGTTTATAGATTCCACTTGTGTTTTGATATACGGCAGATGCTGACTGTGTCGTTGTGCATGTTTTATATAATAAATAAGATAATTACATAATGTTTATGCGAATTGACGAAATAGGTAAAAAAATTAAATGTCCGCGATTTGATGACGACTTTTCAGAAAATTTGATGTATAATATATATGCATGTATCTTTGTAAAAGTCAGCTGAAATATGGAAAGGAGGTTTGTATGAAAAACAGAAAAAAGGAGGTCGATAATGTGTGTCGTGAAAAGCTCAATACAGTGATTGCTTTTATTGTAATCACAGCAGTGATTATACTTACGGCAATAGTTGCTTTGCTGACTATGCTTCAGCATGATTTTGAAAAGGCTGAAACAAAGTTTTTTGAGGGATTTACTCTTTCTTCTCCTCCAGAGCTGTGGGAGAGAGTTCCGGATTTATATATCTATCCATGGAGTGAATATCATAAGTATAGTACACGTGAGCTGTCACAGGAACAGAGTGAATTTTTACAGACAAAGAGAGTGGCGGAATGTATGGTGGATATGGTTAATTATGAGGAGGTTCTTATCAGTAACAGGGAGAACGCAGTTTCACTATTGTATAATGAAGCCCGAAGGCTGTTGACAGATGATGATAAAGAGTATTATGTGTGGAATGAGATTCAGATTGAAGGGGTTTATCTGTTTGGGATGGTGAATATGAAGGGAGAAATTTTCTCATTTCATTATGTGACGGATATGGAGTGTGAGGAGGAAGAAGCAATTCAGTATGTGGAGGATAGCTTTGAGGGAAGGGCAGACATATATGGATTGAATGATGAAATTGATGGTTTTTCTAGTAATAGAAAATTTTTTGTTAAGACTATAAGAGAGAAATTATCAGAATATGAAAATTTAGATACAACCATATTTTATCAGGATATAAATTTGAGAAAAAAACCTTCCATCAATGGAGAAAATGGAACTGCTATACTAATATACATATCAGAAACAAAAGAGGATTATTTTATTTTTCTTTATTTGGACTGTAAAACAAAAAAAATCAGTGGATATCATTTGATGTTGTACTGAATAAAAAATTTTATTATTTAGAAAAGGGAAACGAAGGCAGTTATAAAGATAAGCCGCTGTAAAGGACTGAAAGCACGCGACCTTAGTCGTGTGAGTGCTCACATTTAGCAGAAATATCGGAAAATAAATGAAAAAAGGAGAATTAAAATGAAAATAAAAAAATATATTTCTAAGATGATTATACTATTGACAGTTTTGATGATGTTTTATACTGTTCCTGCATCTGCATCCAATTATAAAGATACTGTATTTGAATTTTATTTTAAAACAGCTGCCGGAGGAACCACTTCTACTGAATTACGTGAAAAACAGGATGATTCTTCCGCATATATGAAATGTGAAAAAACTGTATTTCCATATACAGCTTTTGTGATTGCGGCACAGAGTGTAGATGATGAATATTATAATGCTTCCGGCGGACATGTCTATACATTTGACACAGGAACAGTATATAAAATGATTAACTATGTATATGAAAATCACTATAAATATGCTGCTATCTACGCCAAACGAGTTTACTCCTACAACTATGCCGCCAATGGTCTGTGGAGTCCTGACAGTGTGTGAAAACAAAGCAACATATCTGATACGTCACTTTCCCGCTATAGGAACCTCAGGAAAAATTTTTTCACAAATACCTAGACAATATCCGTTCTTTGTATTATAATGTACCAAGTGTGTCTGCCAACTGTGCACTAAAGTACTTGTACCACGGACATTTTTGCAGACATGATTTATACAATAACTTTTATTGAACAAAGAAAGGATGATTAAAAATGTCATTAACACTATCAAGAAAAGCTCAGGCCGTAAAACCTTCTTCAACACTGGCAATTACAGCCAAAGCAAAGGAATTAAAGGCACAGGGAATTGATGTTGTAGGCTTTGGAGCCGGAGAACCGGATTTTGACACTCCTGAGAATATCTGTAACGCTGCCATTTCAGCAATCAACAGCGGTTTTACAAAATATACCCCTGCATCCGGAACCAACGAATTAAAACAGGCTGTTTGTAATAAATTTGAAAAATTCAACAATATTCATTATACACCGGACCAGATTGTTATCAGCAACGGTGGAAAACACTCTTTAACAAACGTTTTTCAGGCAATTTTAAATCCTGGAGACGAAGTAATTATCCCATCTCCATATTGGCTGAGTTATCCTGAAATCGTTATGCTTGCAGACGGTGAGCCGGTGTTTGTGAGAGGCGAACAAGAAAATGGATATAAGGTGACAGTAGAGCAGCTTCAGGCTGCTACTACGGAAAAGACAAAGGCGCTTATCCTGAACTCTCCGAGCAATCCTACCGGTATGATTTATTCTGAAGAGGAGCTTCTGGCTATTGCAGATTATGTTGTAAAAAACGATATTTATGTAGTGGCAGATGAGATGTATGAATATCTTGTATATGATGGAAACCGTCATATAAGTATTGCATCTTTAAATGAAGAGATTTATAAAAGAACCATTACTGTCAGCGGACTTGCAAAAACTTATGCCATGACAGGCTGGAGAATCGGTTATACAGGCTCCAGTGTGGAGATTGCAAAGCTGATGTCCGGAATACAGAGTCACCAGACTTCAAACCCGAACTCAATTGCGCAGAAAGCGGCTGTGGAGGCATTGACAGGCGACCAGTCCTCTATGGAAATGATGGTGCGTGAATTTGACGCCAGAAGAAAGTATATGCATGAGAAGATTTCCAGTATGCATCATATTTCAGCAAAAGAGCCTTATGGAGCATTTTATGTATTTGCAGATATCAGCAAAACACTGGAGATGTCTTATAAGGGAAAGAAAATAGAAACCTCTGCCGAGTTTGCACGGATTTTAATAGAAGATTATAATGTGGCAGTTATTCCATGTACTGATTTTGGATACGATGACCATATCAGACTGTCTTATGCCATTTCCATAGAGCAGATTGAAGAAGGCCTTTCCAGAATTGAAAAGTTCCTGATGGAATTGAAATAGGCAGGATTTGTTGAAATTTTAGTAGATATTTTATAAATTTTATGGTAAAGTCAGATGTGAACAGGTACATCTGACTTTCCGTTTGTGCAGTTCATACAGATACAGAATACAAGGCTTAAACGGTTAGTACAGTGAGAAGAAAGGAAAATACAAATGGCAAAAATAGGATTTATTGGAATGGGTAATATGGGATATTCCATGTTAAAAGGAGTACTCAAGGTATTTGATAAAGATGATATATTATTTACAAGGAAAAATGATGTTTTTGGAAGAAAACTTGCAGAGGAGACAGGACTTCATTATGTGGAGAGCAATGCCGAACTTGCAAATAATGTCAAGTATCTGATTCTTGCAGTAAAGCCGCAGGTATATGACCAAGTGATTAAAAATATTGAAAATGTTATTACAAAAGAACATGTCATTATTTCTCTGGCTCCGGGGATTTCGATTGAATACCTGACCAGCAAGCTTGGATATGATTCAAGAGTGGTGCGTGCAATGCCAAATACTCCTGCACTTCTTGGTGAGGGAATGACGGGAGTGAGTTTTGATGCTTCTCTGTTTTCTTTCAGTGAAAAAGAAGTCATTGAAAAAATTTTTAAATCCTTTGGGAAATACGCAGTAGTAGAGGAAAAACTGATGAGTGCTGTTACCTGTGCGGTGGGAAGCTCCCCTGCATATGTATATATGTTTATTGAATCTCTGGCTGACAGTGTGGTAAAATACGGGATTCCAAGACAGTCTGCCTTGGAAATGGCAGCACAGACAGTTTTGGGAGCAGCCAAAATGGTATTGGAAACCAAAAAACATCCGGCAGAATTAAAGGACGCTGTCTGTTCGCCGGGAGGAACAACAATTGCCGGTGTAGCTGCTCTGGAAGAATATGGATTTCGAAACAGTATTATAAAAGCAACCGATGCATGTTATGCAAAATCAGAAAATATAAAATAAAAAATTTTATTATCAGGAGGCAGAAATGGAACCGTTAAAAAGAATTGCAAGAGAAGTGATTAAAAAATGTCATATTTTTGAATTGTGTGAAGATACTGTCGAACGGCCGGATGGAAAAACAGAGCAGTATGACTTTATTAAACATAAGGGCGCGGCTGCCGTTGTTCCGGTAACAGCAGATGGAAAAATACTGATGGTAAAACAGTATAGAAATGCTCTGGACAGGTTTACGCTTGAAATTCCGGCAGGCGGAAGAAACAGCGTCGATGAGCCGACGATTGTATGCGCGGCAAGAGAGCTTGAGGAGGAAACCGGATATAAATCAGACCATCTCGAACAGCTTTTGAGTATTCGGACAACAGTCGCTTTCTGTAATGAGCTGATAGATATCTATGTAGCCACAGACCTTGTAAAGACAAAGCAGCATTTAGACGAGGGAGAGTATGTGGATGTTTATGAGTATGAGATTGAAGAGCTTGTAAAAATGGTTTCTGATTTTACGATTCAGGATGCAAAAACAGTAGCTGCTATTATGACATATTATACAAAATATAGTTTGAAAAAGTAGGATTCAGGCATATTTTTTCGTTCCTTTCATATAGATAATATCAAATACATCTGAAGGGAAGGAAAGAATATGCTCAAAAACATTACCTACATAAGCGCTGCTGCGCCAAAAAAGAAAAAAGCAGAAGTAAAACCAATAAAGACAGTAAAGAGAAATTCTACAAGGAATATTTCTGCAAGACCGTTTGCTGTAACTAGTTCTGCACGCATTGTAAATACTGCGGGGCTTTTGGCGGTTTTTATTATCGGAGTAGTGGCGGGAACTTTGTTTATCAATATTTTCTGTGGCGACGAATATGATAAGTTTGGTATTTACAGCAAATATTTTATTGAGAAATTTCATGAATCTGATGTGGAAAAAAAGGAGCTTTTTTTATATTCATTTTGGGAAAGAAGCAAAGAAATTATTTTTCTGCTGGTGTTGAGCTTTACTTCTTTTGGCAAAATTGCCGCAGAGCTGTTTCTTGCCTATAAGGGATTGACAGTTGGAATTTTAATCAGTGTATATGTGCTTCAGTATGGAGCAGGAGGACTCCTTCTGTATGGTACATCCATTTTTCCACACTATATTGCCTATGTGCTGATGGTTATGATGCTGGTCAGTTTCAGCAAGGAGATTTATCACTGTATTCAGGGGTATCGGGAAGACACACAGGTACAGCTTCGAGAGGCGATACAGATGATTTTAAAGGCAAAGTTTATGCCTTATCTGAAATGTCTTTTTATTATTTTGATTTTAAATGTACTGGCTTCTTATCTCGAAACCTTTGTCAATCTGGGTATTATGAAAAATATATTAAAATAGCTTTATACAGGAGAAAAACTATGGTGGATGTAGTAAAATCAGGATTTTATCATTTTGTACTTACATTGTCAGAGCCTGTGACAAAAAAAATAATCTGGGACAGATATTTTGGAATAAAGGCAGAGTCAGGCAGAATTCCGGCGATGAAAAAAGGAACGGCGGAATTTGCTGCGGTCTGCCTTTTACGGGAATATGCCGGAATTATACCAGATGAAAAGCTGGCAGGACATTGTGATTATATTTTTTATCAGGTATTTCAGTATACTCCTATGGACGAGATTCGTTCTACCATGAAGCAGGTATTGGAAAAACTCGCATGCAATATTTCTTTTGGAGAATATATCAGAGCATCTGATTATCTGAAAAAAACATATGGAAAATGGCTTTCCAATATGGAATTTTGCAGGGGCAGAGAGGAATTTTCCTATGAAGAGGCGTATGATAAATATAAAAATGTTACAGTGCCTATGCTCAGTGGATGGGAGGATGTTCAGAAAAATGCAGAATCTTTAGGGTTGAGTCTTTTCCTTGTACATCCACAGACTTCTTTAAATCCTGAAACGGAGAAATTTTTTGAAAATCAGCAATTGGAGGCGCAAAAAAACTTTCAGGATTTTGATGAATTTGACGAGGACAGGCTGTATCATGCCTATCGACAGCTTGAAGTGATTCCGTTTAAAACCGTATATGTGCAGAATCTGGCTGCCGCTATGGAAAAAAAGCTTGACACAATGAAGCGGCAGGAATGGCAAGAGCTTCTTCAAAGCTTTAAGGAACGTGTTTCGGATAAAACGCTGGATGGCAGAATTATATTTGGAGATGATGAATTCAAGGTAAAACAGGTCATCGATTCATTTGTAAATTCGGGAAAATTTGAGTATATCATGCTTATTAATGATACCTCAAGACGTTTAAACGGAAAAGAGGGTGTAGCAATTACAACCAAGAATTTATATTATAAGGGCATGTTTGAGAACGGGGAAATATCAGTGGAAGATATTTCTCATTTTGAGATTTCAGGAGGGCTGTTTTCACAGGGTCTGACAGTGCATACAAACAGCGGAAAAAAATATTCCATGCCCTGCGATGTGGGGGAAAAGGAGTACTACAAATATCTCAAAGTATTAGAAGAGCTGATAAAGATGCTGAGAGAAGAAAAAAATCTTTCATTGTGACAGAGTTGGCAGCGGGGCTTCCAAATATGGGAGTCTTTCTTTTTTCATGGAATACGATGACCTGCGTATGAATCGGTGTATTTTATTTCAGAAAAGCAATAAAAGAATATATGTTTGGAAAAAACTACTTGAATAAATAGTTGTTTGATAGTAAAATAATACAATATAAAAGTGAGTCAGGAGGTGTCAGTGTTGGCGCAGAATACAAAATCCGCCGCGAAGGTAGCGCAGAAAGGAAATGCGCAAAAAACAAATGTGCAAAAAGGAAGTACCAAAAAAGGGAGTACTAAAAAAGGAAGTGTGCAACAAAACAGAACAGCGGCAAAAAAAGCTTCTTCTGTTTATGAGGATAAATATGTTTTAACAGAAAAGGATATCAAGATTCGAGGAGAGATAAAACTTCTGCTTGCACTTGGTCTCACTTTTCTTTTAATGCTCAGTAATTTTGGACTGCTGCCTCCTGTAGGAAGCTACATCAGTTATTTTATGTTTGGCATGACAGGAGTGATGGCCTATATTCTGCCTGTGCTTATTTTTCTGGCTGCTGCCTTTCTTATTTCAAACAGAAAGAATAAAAAGGCATTGCATAAATTTTTTGCTGCTCTGGCATTGACCATTTTTCTGATTTCTCTGATACATCTTGTGTTTATGGGATATCATGCAGACAATACAGGTTTTTACTATTATTTTTACTGTGGAGAGAATAAATGCGGCGGTGGGCTTATCGGGGCGCTGTTTGTCGGATTGCTCTGTAAAATCGTCGGAGTTGTCGGCGCCTATATTTTGTTAATTATTTTTATTATTATTTCCTGTGTAATTATTACAGAGCGCTCCTTTATCGGAGGAGTGAAAAAAGGAAGCAGAAAGGTATACAATACTGCCAGAGAGGATGTATCAAGAATCAGAGAGACTTCAAAGGAATATGCCAGAGAAAAGCAGTATCAGAAAAGCAGGCGGATTCACAAGGTTGCAAAGGGAGTAAATCTGAACAAAATCGAGGACCCTGCCAAAACAGCAGAGGGAATGCACGAAATTAATGAGGAAACCTTAAAACAGGCATTTACTGAAGAAGAGGCACTAAATATTATACAGGCAGGAGCAAAGAAAAAGAAAAAACAGGTATCTCAAAGACCAACCATGATAGATATTATTACAGATACAGAGAAGGAAAATACTTCAGAAGAAATCAGAGAAGAAAAACACACAGAGGAAGAACCCCCGCTTAACGATGAAGGACAGATTGCTTATTCTGTTCAGGAAGAGCCAAGAGGAAGTTATGAAACCTATCAGGAGAATAACAAGAGGGAGATACCAAAGAGTTTTCGTACAAATGCAACTGCTTCTTTTATAAAATCTGTAGAGGATATTTCGGTAGAAAAAGAAGAAAAAGAGGAGCTTGTTTATATAGACAAAGATGGAAATTATAAGGCAAAGGAAAGAATACAGGTCAGCGAAAGCGCAAAGGCAGTAATGAGCAGACCTGCATTTGGAATGTCCGGTGTATATGGGGCAGGAATTTCAGCATCAAAAGTATCTGACCGGCCAAAGCCTGACAGCTCTCCAGAAATGGAGATTTCTAACACAGAAGAACCGTATGGAAGTGAAACAGAAGCAGAAAAAATTGACTCGGCGCTCGGGCCTGACGGCGCTGTGGAAATTGTCAGAGCAGATGTGGAAAACAGTGTTTTTGAGGGTGAGGCAGTACAGCCGGTAAAAAAATCGAAAAATTATATACTTCCAAGAACAAATCTTTTAAATAAGGGACAAAACGGAAGCAGCAATACAAATAAAGAAGAACTTGGAGAAACAGCGGATAAGCTGGAACAGATTCTTCAGAACTTTGGAGTAAAGGCAAAGGTAACAGAATTTCACAAGGGACCTTCTGTTACACGATATGAAATTCAGCCGGAAATAGGAATCCGCTTAAATAAAATCACAACGCTTGCTGACGATATCAAACTGAATCTGGCGGCAACAGATATCCGTATTGAACCGATACCCGGCAAATCAACAATTGGCATAGAAGTGCCGAACAAGGTCAGAGAGACAGTGACCATTCGTGAACTGATTGAATCAAAAGAACTGATTGGCCATAAGTCCAAGATAGCCTTTGCGGCCGGAAAAGATATCGCAGGACAGGTAGTTGTGACGGATATTGCAAAAATGCCTCATTTTCTGATTGCGGGAACTACCGGCTCCGGAAAATCTGTATTTACAAATTCCATTATTATGAGTATACTGTTTAGAGCGAAACCTGATGAGGTGCGTTTGATTATTGTAGACCCAAAGGTGGTAGAATTTGGAATTTATAACGGAATTCCGCATCTTCTGCAGCCGGTTGTCACAGACCCGAAGCTGGCATCAAACACCTTGAAATGGGCAGTAGCGGAAATGCAGGACAGATATAAAAAGTTTGCAGAATGTAATGTGCGGGATTTAAAGGGTTACAATGAAAAAATTTCAGATATGGCTGGTGCTGAGGAAGGGCCGAAGCTTCTTCCTCAGATAGTAATTGTGATTGACGAGCTGGCAGATTTGATGATGGCTGCCGCAAAGGAAGTTGAGGAATCTATCTGCCGTCTGGCACAGCTTGCAAGAGCAGCGGGGATTCATCTGATTATTGCGACACAGAGACCGTCGGTAGATGTTGTCACTGGTCTGATTAAAGCAAATATTCCTTCCCGATGTGCCCTTATGGTATCTTCCGGTGTGGATTCGAGAACTGTCATCGATTCCGTGGGAGCCGAAAAGCTGCTTGGAAACGGCGATATGCTGTTCTATCCGTCCGGTTATGTAAAACCGGTCAGACTTCAGGGAGCCTTTGTCTCTGATACGGAGGTTCAGAGAGTGGTTGATTTCTGGAGTTCTCAGGCAGACGGAGTTAATTATGATGAAAGTATTTCGGAATATGTGGCCAGCCAGCCGGTGGAAACTTCTGGTGGTTCTGCAAACGGGGCGGCCGAAAATGATGGCAGAGATGAGTATTTTATGGATGCGGCACGCTTTGTAGTGGAAAAAGAGAAAGCTTCTACCAGTATGCTTCAAAGAGTGTTTAAAATTGGCTTTAACCGTGCGGCAAGAATTATTGAACAGCTGGAAGAGGCCGGTATTATAGGAGAGGAAGAAGGTACAAAGCCGCGAAAAGTATTAGTTACACAAATCGAACTCGAAAATCTTATGAAATAGTGTAATTGGCAAAAGCTGATTGCTTAATCATGCATCCAATCGAAGTTGATTGTCAGTAAAAAAATGGAGGTATTTCATGAAAACAGATATTGAAATCGCACAGGAAGCGACTATGCTTCCAATTCGGGAAATAGCAGAACAGCTTGGAATACAGGACGATGACCTGGAGCTTTATGGAAAATATAAAGCAAAGATATCAGATGACTATTATCGCCGTGTCAGCCATAACAAAGACGGAAAGTTAATCCTTGTAACAGCGATTAATCCGACTCCGGCAGGAGAAGGGAAAACAACAGTCAGTGTAGGTCTTGGGCAGGCGTTTGGAAAAATTGGAAAAAAAGCTGTGATTGCGCTTAGAGAGCCATCTCTGGGTCCATGCTTTGGTATAAAGGGAGGAGCTGCTGGAGGTGGTTATGCACAGGTGGTTCCCATGGAAGATTTAAATCTTCATTTTACAGGAGATTTACATGCTGTTACTTCTGCAAATAATCTTCTCGCTGCCCTTCTGGATAATCATATTCAGCAGGGAAATGCATTAAATATAGATACCAGACAGATTATATGGAAAAGATGTCTGGATATGAATGACAGAGTGCTTCGAAATATTGTGGTGGGTATTGGCTCCAAGGCAGACGGTGTGGTACGTGAGGACCATTTTGTGATTACTGTGGCATCGGAAATTATGGCGATTCTCTGTCTGGCTGAGGATATGGAGGATTTAAAAGAAAAGCTTGGAAATATTATTGTTGCCTATAATTACAACGGAGAACCAGTCACAGCAAAAGAACTGGATGCAGTAGGAGCAATGGCAGCACTCTTAAAAGATGCCATCAATCCGAATCTGATTCAGACACTGGAGCATACACCGGCACTGGTACACGGTGGTCCATTTGCCAATATCGCACATGGCTGCAATTCGGTAAGGGCGACAAGGGCAGCGTTAAAAACAGCAGATTACGTAGTGACAGAGGCTGGATTCGGTGCAGATTTGGGTGCGGAAAAATTTTTTGATATCAAATGCAGAAAGGCAGGCTTGAAGCCGGATGCCGTCGTGCTTGTTGCGACGGTTCGTGCATTAAAGTATAATGGAGGAGTGGCAAAGACAGATTTGTCAGAGCCGAATCTTGAAGCCTTGAGACGGGGAATTGTGAATCTGGAAAAGCATATTGAGAATTTGCAGCTTTATGGAGTTCCAGTAGTAGTAACCTTAAATTCTTTTGCGACAGATACCGAGGAAGAAATTTTGTTTGTGAAAAAGTTCTGCGAGGCCAGAAACTGTGATTTTGAAATCTGTGAAGTATGGGAAAAAGGCGGAGAAGGTGCAATTGCACTTGCAAATAAAGTAATTGCAGCAGCAGACAATAAAAAAAGTGAATTTACTCTGCTTTATCCCGATGAATTGTCGCTGGAAGAAAAGATTGCCAAAATTGCTGTTGAAATTTATGGAGCAGATGGTGTAGTTTATACACAGGCGGCAAAATCAGCACTTCAAAAAATCAGCAGAATGGGGTATGGGCATCTTCCGGTATGCATGGCAAAAACACAATATTCTTTTTCAGATGACGATACAAAGCTTGGCAGACCAACAGGATTTGATATTCATATCAGAGAAGTATACTTAAATGCCGGAGCCGGTTTTGTAGTGGCAGTGACAGGAGCGATTATGACCATGCCGGGACTTCCAAAGAAACCGGCAGCAAATAATATAGATGTAGATGAAAATGGCGTTATTACAGGATTATTTTAAAAACAGGATTAGGAGGAAGCTTGAAGATGGCACTGGTGATTGACGGAAAAAGGATTTCACAGGAGATAAAGAACGAGATAAAGGAAAAGGTGGCGGAACTGAAAGAAAAGGGAACAACCATATGCCTTGCAGTAATTCAGGTAGGAAATGACCCTGCTTCTACAGTTTATGTGGGAAATAAGAAAAAAGCATGCGATTATACAGGCATCGAATCTGTTTCTGTGGAACTGCCCGAAGATACCACAGAGCAGGAACTTTTGAGTATCATTGATAAAATGAATCAGGATGCACATATCAACGGGATTCTGGTACAGCTCCCGCTGCCAAAGCATATTGATGAAAATAAAGTAATTGAGACAATTTCTCCTTTAAAAGACGTAGATGGATTTCATCCAATGAATGTAGGAGCATTATCTACAGGAAAAAAAGGCTTTCTTTCCTGTACTCCATATGGTGTGATTCAGCTCTTAAAGAGAAGCAATATTGAAATAGACGGAAAGCACTGTGTGATTATCGGAAGAAGCAATATTGTCGGAAAGCCGATGGCACAGCTTTTGCTTCGGGAAAATGCTACTGTCACAATCGTTCATTCGCATACAAAAAATATGAGAGAAATCACAAGGCAGGCGGATATTTTAGTGGTAGCCATAGGAAAGCCAAAGTTTATCAAAAAAGAGGATATCAAAGAGGGCGCTGTGATAATTGATGTGGGAATTAACAGAGATGAAAATAGCAAGCTCTGCGGAGATGTTGATTATGCAGATGTTTTTGAAAAGGCAGGCGCGATTACGCCTGTTCCGGGTGGAGTCGGCCCTATGACAATTGCCATGCTGATGATGAACTGTCTGGAGGCAGTACTTTGATTTTTGCAGATATCATTGTGGATATTTCCCATGAGGATTTGGACAGAAGCTTTCAATATATTATTCCAAAGGAACTGGAAGAAAAAATATATGTGGGCGTGCTGGTAAAAATTCCCTTTGGCAGAGGAAACCGGATAATAAGCGGTTATGTTATCGGGATTACAAAAAAGCCTGAATGGGAAATTTCCAGAATGAAACAGATTCTTGAAATTGAGGAGCAGAAGGTTCCAGTGGAAACCGAACTAATTGCTCTGGCGGGATTTATCAGGGAAAATTACGGAGCTACCATGAATCAGGCATTAAAGACGGTGATTCCGGTGCGGCAGAAAACAAGGGCGGTAGAAAACCGAACAATTTTTCTGACAGAGGATTATAAAGATAGTAGAAAATTTTCAGAGTTGCTTGCCTTATGTGAAAAAAAGCATGCTCTGGCAAGGCTTCGACTGTTAAAGGAGTTTGTTCACAAAACAGAGCTGGATTATTTTTATGCCGTAAATACATTGAAGGTTTCTGCGGCTTCTATCAGAGAACTGGAAAAACAGAACATATTAAAGATAGACCGAAAGACTGTTTATCGAAATCCGTTGAATTTTCTGGAGAATTTCAACAGAGAACAGACAGCAGAAACAGAGGCTGAATTAAATAAAGAACAAAAGAAAATTATAGAAGATATTGGTAAAAGTGAGAAACCGGTACATTTGATTTATGGAATTACCGGAAGTGGAAAGACCAGAGTTTATATTGAACTGATTAAGGAAACAATAAAAGCAGGCAAGCAGGCCATCGTCATGATTCCAGAAATTTCTCTGACTTATCAGACAGTGAAAAGGTTTTCAGATGTATTTGGCAACAGGGTTTCCATTATAAATTCCAAACTTTCTGCCGGAGAGCGATATGACCAGTTTGAACGGGCAAAAAAGGGAGAAATCGATATTATGATTGGTCCCCGTTCTGCATTGTTCACACCATTTTCAAAAACAGGTATTATTATTATTGACGAGGAGCACGAGGGGTCCTACAAAAGTGAAACAGTGCCAAAATACCATGCAAGGGAAACAGCGGTTTACCGTGCAAAGCTGTGCGGCGCAAAACTGATTCTAGGCTCTGCAACGCCCTCTGTCGCCGCTTATTATCGGGCGCTTCAGGGAGAATATGTTTTGCATAAACTGGAAAAGAGGGCGGCCGGACAGATTGCGAAAGTATCAGTTGTAGATTTGCGCAAGGAGCTTTCAGACGGCAACAAAACGATTTTCAGCAGAAAGCTCAACAGCCTGATTCTTGACAGACTGGAAAAAAAAGAACAGATTATGCTTTTTATTAACCGGAGAGGTTATGCGGGGTTTGTAAGCTGCAGAAGCTGCGGTGAGGCGATAAAATGTCCACACTGCGATGTCAGTTTGACCTATCATTCAAGGAGAACTACTATAAAGGAAAATGGCAAAAGGGAAACGAATGCAGAAGGAAGTCTGATTTGTCATTATTGCGGGTATACACTTTCCATGCCAAAGTATTGTCCAAATTGTGCTTCTCCTTATATTGCAGGATTTGGAACCGGCACACAGAAGGTAGAAGAGCTGGTAAAAAAGTGTTATCCCAATGCCAGAGTACTGCGAATGGATACGGATACTACTTCTGCAAAGGGAGGACATGAAAAGATTATCAGGGCTTTTTCAGAACATGAGGCGGATATTTTAATTGGTACACAGATGATTGTAAAAGGGCATGATTTTCCGCTGGTAACTCTGGTTGGTATTATCGCCGCCGATTTATCTTTGTATGCGCCGGATTATCGGGCTTCAGAGAGGACCTTTCAGCTTTTGACACAGGCAGAAGGGAGAGCAGGAAGGCATGAAAGATACGGGGAGGCTGTGATTCAGACCT
This sequence comes from uncultured Lachnospiraceae bacterium, assembly GCA_910585215.1. Lineage (GTDB taxonomy): Bacteria > Bacillota > Clostridia > Lachnospirales > Lachnospiraceae > CAG-303. The sequence goes on from CAJUDQ010000021.1 coordinate 31,022, forward strand.
ATCAGCCTGAAAATGCCAGTATTGTTTCGGCGGCAGCGCAAAATTATGAGCAGTTTTATGAAAAAGAAATTTTATATCGAACAATCATGGAATATCCGCCGGTTATACATATGATGGCAATTTTGATTACTTCAGAAACAGAGGAAGACGGAGAGTTTTTATGTGAAGAAATCAAAAAGATAATAGAGAAGGAAAAAGAGTCTTACAAAATCATAGGACCGGCACAGGCAAATATTTTTAAAATCAGGGATATTTATCGCAGAGTGATTTATATCAAGCATGCAGAGAAGGAAAAAATCATTTCTTTAAAAAATACAATAGAAGAAAAAATTAAGGCAGAAGCAAAAGTGAAAAAAGCAGATATTTTGTTTGATTTAAACCCGATGAATGGATATTAGAAAAAAATAAGGAAAAGGATTTGAAAGAGGAAAGGGATAAGGACATGGCTTTAAGGAAGATTAGAACAATGGGAGATTCAATACTGACAAAGGTGTGTAAGCCAGTAAAAGAAAACACACCTAAAATTCAGATATTGATTGACGATATGTTTGATACAATGTATGAGGCATATGGAGTAGGTCTTGCTGCTCCTCAGGTGGGAATTTTAAAACGGCTGGTGGTAATTGATACGGAGGACAATCCGATTGTACTGATTAATCCCGAAATTCTTGAAATGTCGGGAGAGCAGACTGGAGATGAGGGATGCTTGAGTGTTCCTGGAAAAGTTGGTGTTGTCACCAGACCAAATTATGTAAAGGTAAAGGCGCTGGACCGCGATTTTAATGAAATTATTGTAGAGGGAGAAGAACTTCTGGCAAGAGCAATTTGCCATGAATGTGAGCATCTTGACGGTCATCTGTATGTGGAAAGAGTGGAAGGAGAGCTTCGAGATTCTTCAGACGAGGAGGGCTGATATGAAAATTATCTTTATGGGAACACCGGAACTTGCAGCATATATTATGGAAGCAATTGCAAATGCAGGACATAATATTGTGCTGGCTGTGACACAGTGTGACAAACCAAAAGGAAGAGGAAAAAAGATACAGTTTCCGCCGGTAAAAGAAAAGGCAATGACTCTTGGAATTCCGGTATATCAGCCGGAGAAAATCAAAAAAGAAGAATGTGTCAGAGAACTTTTAAAGTATGAACCGGAAATGATTGTTGTAGCGGCATATGGACAGATTCTTCCGGAAAGTATTCTTACTATGGCAAAATATGGCTGTATCAATGTGCATGCATCACTGTTGCCAAAATACAGAGGTGCAGCTCCGATTCAATGGGCGATTATAAATGGAGAAAAAGAAACCGGAGTCACTACCATGAAAATGGATACAGGAATAGACACAGGAGATATGATTGATAAGACTGTGGTTTCTATTACAGAGGAAGATACTGGACAGACTCTGTCTGATAAGCTTATGAAGGCAGGAGCGTCGCTGATTCTTGAAACGATAAAGAAGCTCGAAAAAGGAACTGCTGTATTTACTAAACAGAACGATATAAAGCAGGAGACAGATGACAGTACCTATGCGAAACTATTAAAAAAAGAAATGGGAAAGATAGATTTTTCCATGCCTGCTGAGAAAATCGAAAGGCTGATTCGGGGGTTAAATCCATGGCCAGCTGCATATACTAACTATCAGGGTAGGACTTTAAAAATCTGGAAAGCGTTTGTGAAAGAGGAAGAACCGGAGGGAGAGTTTGGTGAAATTGTGGAAGTGACAAAGGACAGCTTTTCCGTCAAAACAGGAAAAAATCTTCTCTGTATTACAGAGCTTCAAATGGAAGGGAAAAAGAGGATGGATACCAGAGCCTTTCTTTCGGGTGTAAAGGTGAGTATGGGAGAAAGGCTTGGAAATTAGACTATTTTTATAAAGGAGGACATTTTATTATGGGCAGTACTATGATTTATCGCTTTGACCCGACTTATTTTCTGGTCATTATAGCGGCTTTATTTTCCATCTGGGCATCCTTTCGTGTAAATCACACCTACAATAAATATGCAAGGGTGAGAAGCATGACAGGAATGACAGGAGCAATGGCGGCAGAAAAAATACTGCACAGTCAGGGAATTTACGATGTGAGAATCGAGAGAGTTTCAGGAAGACTGACAGACCATTATGACCCGTCTTCAAAGGTGCTTCGTCTGTCAGAAGCAACTCATGACAATGCATCTGTAGCAGCAGTAGGCGTTGCCGCGCATGAGTGCGGACATGCACTGCAGCATGCGCAGGGTTATATGCCTTTGAAAATTCGAGGCAGTCTTGTGCCAGTGGCAAGTCTTGGCTCTTATGCGGGGATTCTTTTATTTATGGTGGGACTTTTCTTTACCTCCGGTATGGGAAATACCCTGCTTACCATAGGGATTCTTTTATTCAGTGCGGCAGTGCTTTTTCAGCTTGTCACACTTCCTGTAGAGTTTAACGCATCGGCAAGGGCAGTTACTCTTCTTGAATCAACAGGAATTTTGGGACAGCAGGAACTGAAAAGTTCAAAAAAGGTGCTCAGGGCAGCAGCGCTTACCTATGTTGCCGGAGCAGCAACAGCGATTTTGCAGCTTGTAAGACTTCTTATGATAGCCGGAGGACGAAACCGTGACTAGCATGGTAAATGTAAGAGAGGTTGTTCTGGATATTTTAATGGAGGTATTTGGAAAACAGGAATTTTCTCATAACGTGCTGAAACAGGCATTGAAGAAATATCAATATTTAGATAAAAGAGACAGATCGCTTTTGACAATTATTACAGAGGGAACAATTGAAAATCTGATTCAGATTGATTATATTATCAACCAGTTTTCAAAAGTAAAAACAGACAGGATGAAACCAGTGATTTTAAATATTCTGAGAATGTCTGTCTATCAGATGAAATTTTTATCCAATGTTCCAAATTCGGCAGTATGTAATGAGGCGGTAAGGCTTGCTGCAAAGAGAGGATTTTCACAGCTGAAGAGGTTTGTAAATGGCGTATTAAGAGCAATTGACAGAAATCTTGAGCATATCAGATATCCGGATGCATCTAAAAATTTACTCAAAAGCTTATCGGTTCTGTATTCCATGCCGGAATGGATTGTAGAACAGTGGATTTTTCAATATGGAACAGAGGAAGCCTCACGTATGATGAAAAGTACAATGGGGCATAATGGAAAAATCAGTGTCAGATGCAATCTGAGCAGGGCTTCCAGAGAGGAATGTATCAGCAGGCTGGAACGTGAAGGCGTAACCGTCAGTCAGAATGAATATCTGGAGGAAGCGCTTTATCTGTCGGGAGTCGATTACTTAAATGCGCTGAAGACTTTTCAGGAGGGATATATTACCGTACAGGATGTAAGCTCCATGTTTGCTGCTATCGCAGCACAGCCCCGAAAAGGAGATTTCTGTATTGATGTATGTGCTTCTCCGGGAGGAAAAGCACTGCATCTTGCAGATTTGCTGAAAGGCACTGGTATGGTGGAGGCAAGAGATATTTCGGATTATAAGGTTGAAATGATTCAGTCAAATATAGAGAGAATGGGATTTGAAAATATAAGGGCAGTGAAAAAGGATGCTTTTTTGGAAGATTTACAGGCAGAAGGAAGTGCAGATATTGTAATTGCGGATTTGCCATGTTCAGGTCTTGGAGTAATAGGGAAAAAAAGCGATATTAAATATAATATGACCAGACAAAAGCAGAATGAACTGGTGAAGGTTCAGAGAACAATTCTTCAAAATGCGGTAAAGCTTGTGAAAAAGGGAGGTACGCTGATTTACAGTACCTGTACGACAAATAAAGAGGAGAATGAGGAAAATTACCAGTGGCTTTTGGAGAATTTTTCTTTAAAACCTGTAAGTCTTTCTGGTCTGCTGCCTTCACAGATTGTCGGAAATACTGCCGAACAGGGTTATGTGCAGCTTCTGCCGGGAATACATAAGGCCGATGGATTTTTTATCAGCAGATTTCAAGCAGTTTGAAACTGGATTATCTGTTTTACAAATGAAAACTTTTGTGGTATAATAAGTCACTAAGCGAAGATTGATGATAAGAGACAGATCATTAGGCGGAGATTGATGATGACAGATTATCAGTTCACTACGAATGATAATAAGATATTAAACGAAGCTTTATTGACATTATATCAAGCAAAGATTTAAGATATAAATATATAAATAAGGGCATGTATCATGACAGAAAAAATTGATATTAAGTCGCTGAATTTTGACGAGCTGAAAGCCCTGATTTCTGATATGGGCGGACGGGCCTTTCGTACAGAGCAGATATATAAATGGCTGCATCAGAAGGCGGTGACTTCTTTTGATGAGATGACGAATCTTTCAAAGGATTTTAGAGAAAAATTAAATAATAAATGTATAATTACCTGTTTAAATCCAGTGAAAATTTTAACGTCAAAGATAGATGGTACAAAAAAATTTCTTTTTCAGCTGAAAGATGGCAATGTAATAGAAAGTGTATTGATGAAGTATCATTATGGAAATTCAGTTTGTATTTCCACACAGGCAGGTTGCCGAATGGGCTGTCGATTCTGTGCTTCTACCATAAACGGACTGGAGCGCAATCTTATGCCTTCGGAGATGCTTGAAGAGGTGTACAGAATTTGGCAGCTTTCAGGAGAAAAGATTTCTCATATTGTTTTAATGGGAAGTGGAGAGCCACTGGATAATTATGACAATGTCCTGAGATTTATAGATTTGATAACGGATGAAAAAGGACAAAATATCGGAAACAGAAATATTACCTTATCCACCTGCGGATTAGTTCCAGAAATGTACCGCCTTGCAGATGAACAGAGGCAGATTACACTGGCACTTTCACTTCATGCGCCGGAGGATGAGACAAGAAAAAAGCTTATGCCGATAGCAAATAAATATTCGATAAATGAACTATTGAAGGCATGTCGATATTACTTTGAAAAAACAGGAAGAAGAATTTCCTTTGAATACAGTCTGGTTGCAGATATCAACGACAATTTGGCAGAGGCCAAAAAACTTTCAGAGCTTTTAAAAGGAATGAATTGTCATGTAAATCTTATCCCTGTCAATCCGGTAGAGGAACGAAGCTTTCAACGGTCCAATCAGAAGGCAGTTCAGCAGTTTCGGGATTTTCTGATAAGCAGAGGGATTCAGGCAACCGTAAGACGGGAAATGGGCAGTGATATTCACGGTGCCTGCGGGCAGTTAAGGAAAAGCTATCAGGAAACAGCAAATCGGAACATGATGGATACAAAGGAGGGAGAAATATGAAGGCATTTGGTATAACAGATATCGGAAAAACGAGAAAGACCAATCAGGATTATTTGTTTATCAGTGAAGATGCAGTCGGGACTCTCCCCAATATATATATTGTGGCAGATGGGATGGGGGGCCATAAGGCAGGGGAGGTTGCCTCAAAAGGAGCAGTACAGAGCATGATTCAGTCTCTGAAAAATACGTCTCTGAGAGACCCCGTATCAATTATGGAAGAAGGGGTGACAGCCGCCAACAACAAGATATTTCATATGTCAAGAGATAATCCGGAATTTGAGGGAATGGGAACAACCCTTGTAGTGGCGACAGTTTATGAAAATTATTTTTATGTGGCCAATATAGGTGATTCCAGACTTTACATTGTCAATGATGAGATACATCAGATTACAAGAGACCACTCTTATGTGGAGGAAATGGTCAGCAGGGGGGAAATAGATAAGGACAGCGCAAGGACACATGCACAGAAAAATGTGATTACCAGAGCTGTGGGGGTGGAAACAGGGACATATGCGGATTACTTCCAGGTAAAGTATAAAAAGGGAGATAAGATATTGATGTGTTCTGACGGATTGTCAAATATGATTGCCGATGATGAGTTAAAGGGAATTGTGAAAAAAAATATTCCGTTGGAGCAGATTGTCAATGAACTTGTTTATACCGCAAATTACAACGGCGGAGCGGATAATATTACCGCGATTGTTGTAGCGCTTTGAAAGTAGATAATAGAGAGGTTTAGTAAGAATGATTAGAAAAGGCATGTTTATTGGAGACCGGTATGAAATCGTGGATAAAGTCGGTTCGGGAGGAATGTCGGATGTCTATAAGGCATTGGACCATAAGCTGAACAGATTTGTGGCGATAAAGGTCTTAAAGACGGAGTTCAGTGAGGACAGAAATTTTGTTTCAAAATTTAAGGTGGAGGCACAGTCGGCAGCAGGACTGACACATCCGAATATTGTAAATGTATACGATGTCGGAGAGGACCACAATATTCATTATATTGTAATGGAATTGATAGATGGAATTACACTGAAAAAGTATATTGAGAAAAAGGGCCCTCTTCCAGTAAAAGAAGCTGTCAGCATAGCAATTCAGGTATCACAAGGTATCGAAGCTGCTCACAATAATCATATTATTCACAGGGATATCAAGCCGCAGAATATTATGATTTCAAGAGAGGGCAAGGTAAAGGTAACAGATTTTGGCATTGCAAGGGCAGCAAGTACAAATACGATTAATTCAAATGCAATGGGTTCTGTGCATTATATTTCGCCGGAACAGGCAAGAGGCGGTTATATCGATGAAAAGAGTGATATTTATTCACTTGGTATTACATTGTATGAATTGATTACCGGAAAGGTGCCTTTCGAGGGAGATTCTACGGTCAGTGTGGCACTTCAGCATATCAATGATGACCTCCCAAGTCCGAAGGATACCATACCAGATTTGCCAGTCAGTGTGGAAAAAATTATTTTGAAGTGTACACAGAAAAAGCCAGACAGAAGGTATTTAAAAATATCTGCATTGATTGCGGATATGAAGAAATCTCTGATTAGTCCAAACGAAGATTTTGTCCAGATTTCTGCTCCGCCAGTCAGCAATGCGACGACTGTAATGATGACAGACGAAGAGGTATCTATCATTCGAAGCGAGTCAGGGAACCGATATGAAGATGACGATGCATATGACGAAAATGAAGAGTATGAATATGAAAACGAAGAGGAAAATGAGGAGGGAAATGAAACCGAGGACGAAGATGATATTTTTGGTGACAGTGACGATATAGATGCAGACAATCCAAAGATGGATAAAGTAATTTTTATCGGAGCAATTCTTTCCGGTATTGTGTTTATTGCACTTGCGGTTATCTTCTTTGTGAAATCAATGGGAGGCTGCGGTGGAAATACAGATGATTCGGTTGAAACTACAACAAAGATAGAAGGCTTGAAATCAACACAGACAAAGGTTCCAGATGTAATAGGAAAATCAGAAGAAGAAGCCTGCAATATGCTTACTGAAGCTTTTATTGGATATAAAATTAACCATGAGAATCATAATACAATTCCAAAGGGTGATGTTATCCGGCTTAGTAAAGATGTAGGAACCATAGTTGACAGAAATACCACTATTGATGTATATATCAGTGATGGAGCAAAGAAAAATACTATGCCTGATGTGATTGGACAGGATAAGGATGAAGCCAAAAAACTGTTGGAAAATGATGAATACGGTCTTGTAGTGACATTTGAATATCAGGCAAGTGATGCCTATGAGGCAAATAAGGTAATTCGTACAGACCCGGAAAAGAAGACGGATATTTATTATGGTGATACAGTAACGATATTTGTCAGCCAGGGTGCAGATACTTCCAATGCAAAGGTTCCAGATATCAGAAATATGAGTCAGGAGAGAGCAAAGTCCGAAATGGAAGGCAGAGGTCTTTCATTGAGGGTAGAGGGTGAAGTTTACAGTTCTACAGTGGCTGTAGGAAATATTGTAGCTCAGGATATTAAACCAGATAAGGTGGTTCCAAGAGGAACAACCATTGGGGTAACAGTAAGCAAAGGGCCAGAACCAACCACACCGGAACCAACCACACCAGAGCCGACCACACCAAAGCCAACACCGGAACCAACCACGCCAGAGCCGACCACACCGGAGCCAACCACGCCGGAACCGACATTTACTGCAAATTTCTTAAGCATGAATGCAGGTAATTTTGGAGTACCAGAAGGAACAAATGGTACAATTACAAAGGCAGTGTTGAGTTATACAAACAGCAATGGACAGGAAACAACAGAAACGCTAAAACTCAGTGACTATAATATTGATACAAATTTTAACGATGACTGGTCACTAGAGACAGGAAAAATCAGTATTACAAAAAAGGATGTAAAGGCCAATTCAGAGGCTACAATTGTGATTACCTTATCTTATCCTTCATTAAATGAGGATGGAACTTCTACAACAAGTACAGCTACGGCATCGACAAAGGGTGTCTTTAACTGATATGCAGGGTAAGATAATAAAAGGCATTGCCGGATTTTACTATGTGCATTGTGCACATGGTAAAATCTATGAATGCAAGGCCAAAGGGATTTTCAGATACAAAAATATCAAACCGCTGGTGGGTGATAATGTGGAGCTGGACATTATCAGTGAAAGTGAAGCCACTGGCAATATTACAAAAATTTTGGAGAGAAAAAATTCGCTGATTCGGCCGGAGGTGGCAAATATTGACCAGGCATTGATTTTATTTGCAGTAAAAAGCCCGTCGCCAAACCTCAATCTGCTGGACCGTCTTTTGGTTATGATGGAAGTACAGCAGATTCCATGTATGATTGCTTTTGGTAAAGCGGATTTAGTTCAGGAAGAAGAAATAAAACCCCTGCAGGAAATCTATCAACAGGCGGGTTATCCGTGCATAGGGATAAGTACATTTGAAAACAGAAATATAGATAACATAAAAGAGCTACTGTTTCATAAAACGACAGCCCTTGCAGGTCCTTCTGGTGTGGGAAAATCCACACTTTTAAATTATCTGGTACCACATGCAAATATGGAAACAGGGAGCATCAGCACAAAAATTGAACGTGGCAAGCACACAACCAGACATTCTGAATTGTTTGACATAGATGAAACTACATATATTTGTGACACACCGGGATTCAGTTCGATGTATATTCGGGATTTTGAAGCTGACAGTCTGAAGCATTACTTTCCTGAATTTGAGCCATATTTTGGCATGTGTAAATTTGGAAGCTGCAATCATATCAGGGAACCCGGATGCAGTGTCAAAGAGGCATTGAGCCAGCATAAAATCAGCAAAAGCAGATATGAAAATTATATACTGATGTATAATGAATTAAAAAACAATAATAAAAAATGAAAGGATGGAGAAATTATGATGTATAAACTGGCGCCATCAATTTTAAATGCCAATTATGCGAATCTGGAGTCTGAAATCAAAACTGCTGATATGGCAGGGGCAGATATGATTCATCTGGATGTAATGGACGGAATGTTTGTTCCATGTATTTCTTTTGGATGGGATTTAATTAAAAACATTCGCTGCTGTACGGAAAAGAAATTTGATGTTCATCTGATGATTAATGACCCGGACCGTTATTTAAAGAATTTTAAGGAGGCGGGAGCAGATATTATTTCTGTACATGCAGAAGCATGCAGTCAGCTTGATGTGACAATTGACCGAATCAGAGATTTGGGCTGTAAGGTCGGGGTGGTTTTAAATCCTGCAACTTCTTTGACCACTTTGGATTTTGTGCTGGAAAAAATTGATATGGTTCTTTTAATGACAGTAAATCCAGGCTTTGGCGGTCAAAAGTATATGAGCAGCATGACAAGAAAAATAACAGAGCTGCGGCAAATTATCGAGGAACGCGAATTTGATGTGGATATTGAAGTGGATGGCGGTATTACGGCTGCAAATGTAAGAACTGTATTGGATGCAGGAGCAAATATTATTGTGTCCGGTTCTGGTATTTACCGTGGAGATATTTATCAGAATGTTACCAGTTTTTTGGAGATTTTTAAAGAATATGACCGATAAAGCCCTGATTATTACCGGAGGAGAGATTGATTTTTCTTATCAAAAATCAGAGGACTGCCGAATGGTAATCGCTGTGGACAATGGACTGGCAGCCGCCCATCGAATGGGAATAAGACCGGATGTCATTATCGGCGATTTTGACACAGTTTCACCAAACCTGCTGCATATTTACGAAAATCAAAGTGATATTGAAATCATAAAGCTCAAGCCGGAGAAGGATGATACCGATACGGAAGCGGCCGTTTGTTTTGCCGCCAAAAAAGGTATAAAAGAAATTGATATTCTGGGAGCAACCGGTTCCCGTTTTGACCATGCCTATGCAAATATGTTCCTGTTAAAAAGGGCTATGGAGCAGAATATTATGATTTATCTGTATACAGGACTGAGCAAGATTTATCTGGTGCATGGAAAAAGAGAATATTGCAGAGAAGATTTTTTTGGAACCTATATTTCTTTTTTGCAGTTTGATGGAAGTGCTCTGGGAGTTACCCTAGAAGGCTTCAAGTACAATGTATCTGATTTTGATTTTGATACAAAGAAAACTTACCGTCTCGGGGTAAGCAATGAACCAATGAAGGAACGGGCAAGCATTGTGATACAACAGGGATATATGCTTGCTGTAGAATCACTGGAAGATAAGGACAAATGAAAAGAAAATATTTTTTACTGCTGATACCAGTTTCAATCTTATGTATTCTGCTGGCAAAGATGTTTCCAGCAGTGGCGGAATATATCTTTGCCAGAGGCTTATTTAAAATTATTTCTGTTCCGCTTGGATTTATAACAGGGCTTTTTCCATTTTCCATTGCAGAGCTTCTGCTGATACTGTTTCCAGTCTGTATAGTTGTTTTAATCGTAAGATTCTGTTATCAAATGCTGAAAGGAAACAGAAAAGAGATTTTAAAGCGATGGGTGGTAAATACGGGAGTCTTTGTCAGTATTCTTGTATTTCTCTTTACAACATTATGTGGAACAAATTATTATCGTTTTGAATTTGAGCAGTTCTGTGAATTTGAAATAGAAGAATATTCCAAAGAAGAATTATATTCTCTGTGCGAATATCTGGCAGAAAAAGTAAATGAATCAAAGAGAGAATTGATGGAGACGGAGGGAGAGGAAGGAATTAGGACCGATAAAAATAAGGTAGTTATACTGGAGGATTTTTCAGAAGTGGCAGAAGACGCAAAAAAAGCCTATCAAAAGCTAGAAAAGAACTATCCGGTATTTAAATACAGTACAGGTGCTCCAAAACCGGTATTTTTGTCAGAATATATGTCTTATACGGGAATTGTGGGAATTTATTTTCCTTTTACCGTAGAGGCAAATGTAAATACAGATGTTGCGGGATATAACAGGCCGGCAGATATGTGTCATGAGCTTGCACATTTACATGGATTTATGAGAGAAAACGAGGCGAATTTTATTTCCTATCTGGTCTGTACAAACAGCGACAAAGCATATTTCAGGTACAGCGGCTATATGCTTGGATATATTTATGCGACCAATGCCCTGTATGATGAAGATATCGAAAAATATATGCAGATTTCTTCCATACTGTCAGAAGAAGTAAGAGCTGACCTTGATTTTGAACATGAATACTGGAAGGAACTTGAGAGTAAAGATTCATATCAAACTATAGAAGCAGTATCAGATAAGGTGAACGATACCTATTTAAAGGCCAATGGTCAGACAGACGGAGTAAAAAGCTATGGAAAAATGGTAGATTTGCTGATTGCACAGTATCTGGCAGAGTCACAGCAATAAAATGAAGGATAACTGGAGAAAACAATGGAATTGAAATTAAGTGATTTTAATTATGAGCTTCCAAAGGAGTTGATTGCACAGGACCCTCTGGAAAACCGGTCTTCCAGCCGGCTTATGCATATAGACAGAGCAACAGGACATTATGAGCATAAAATGTTTACAGATATTATGGACTATCTTTCTGCTGGAGACTGTCTAGTGATAAATAATACAAAGGTAATTCCGGCAAGGCTGTATGGAGTGAGAGAAAAGGCGGGAGAGGGTTCTCAGGAAGGAGAAACAATACTCACAACAGGAAAAATAGAGATTCTTTTATTAAAGAGAAGAGAAGACAATATCTGGGAAGCTCTGGTAAAGCCGGGAAAAAAATGCAGGCCTGGAACACGGCTTGATTTTGGCAATGGGAAGTTAAAGGCTGAGATTTTACAGATTATCGAGGATGGAAACCGTCTGATTCAGTTTTTTTATGAGGGTATTTTTGAGGAAATACTGGATGAACTGGGACAGATGCCGCTTCCACCATATATCACTCATGAATTAAAGGATAAAAACAGATATCAGACAGTCTATGCAAAATATGATGGTTCTGCAGCAGCGCCAACAGCGGGGCTTCATTTTACAAAAGAATTGCTGGAGAAAATCAGGCAAAAAGGAGTCATAATTGCAGATGTGACACTTCATGTAGGACTTGGCACATTTCGGCCGGTGAAGGTGGAAAATGTGCTGGAGCATCATATGCATTCGGAATATTATACGATTCGGGAAGAGGATGCACAAAAAATCAATCAAGCAAAAGAGAATGGACACAGAGTGATTGCTGTTGGAACTACAAGCTGTCGGGCACTTGAATCGGCGGGGCAGGGAGGAAAAATTCAGCCAGTCAGTGGATGGACGGATATTTTTATTTATCCAGGGTATCAGTTTCAGATAATAGATGGTCTGATTACAAATTTTCATCTGCCGGAATCCACACTTTTAATGCTGGTATCGGCATTTGCAGGAAGAGAGAATATTCTGGCGGCATATGAGGAGGCTGTAAAAGAAAAATACAGATTTTTCAGTTTTGGTGACGCCATGCTTATGATATAAGTAAAACAACTGACCTGCGGTTGTTTATTACGGCATATACAGCAGGTTATTTTGACTTGATATATGAAGAAATGTATTCTAATAAAAATACTATGGTGGGAAAATGTACATGAGAAAAGAATATACGGGGCAGAACGTCTATACAGCTCTGCAGGAACGTCTAAGATTTCTGTTTGAAGAATTTGACAATATTTTTGTTTCATTTTCAGGAGGAAAGGACAGTGGACTGCTTTTGAATCTGGTGTTGGATTTTCAGCGAAAGTATTATCCGAACAAAAAAATAGGTGTTTTTCATCAGGATTTTGAAGCACAGTATACAGTGACTACGGAATATGTGGAGCGTACTTTTCAGCGGATTCAGGATGAGGTTGAACCATACTGGGTCTGCCTTCCAATGGCAACCAGAACAGCGTTAAGCAGTTATCAGATGTACTGGTATCCATGGGATGATACAAAACAGGAAGCATGGGTTCGTCCCATGCCTCAATATTCCTATGTAATTCATCTGGAGAATAATCCAATCACAACATATCATTATCGTATGCATCAGGAGGATTTGGCAAAGCAGTTTGGACGCTGGTACAGAATAGCTCATAATAATGGGAAAACTGTATGCCTGCTTGGAATTCGGACGGATGAATCTTTACAGAGATACAGCGGAATTTTGAACAAAAAATACGGGTATAAAAATAAATGCTGGATTAGCAGGCAGTTTAAGGATGTGTGGGCAGCATCGCCGATTTATGACTGGTCAAACAGCGATGTGTGGCATGCAAATTATATCTTTGAATATGATTATAACAAACTTTATGACCTTTATTATATGGCAGGATTAAAACCGGACCAGATGAGAGTGGCTTCCCCATTTAATGATTATGCAAAGGACAGTTTGAATTTATATCGTGTCATCGACCCTGAGATATGGGCCAAACTGGTTGGAAGAGTAAAAGGCGCTAATTTTGCGTCTATCTATGGAAAAACAAAGGCAATGGGATACCGCAATCTGAAGCTTCCTAAAGGATATACATGGAAATCTTATACAAAATTTCTGCTGGATACTCTTCCTGCACGTCTCAGAAAAAATTATATTGAAAAATTCAACACTTCTATGCGGTTTTGGCATACCACAGGAGGAGGACTTGATGAAAAAATCATTCAGGAACTGATTGACCATGGATATAATATTCGCAGGAATGGCGTCTCCAACTATACTGTAATGAAAAATTCCCGCATTATATTTCTTGATAAAATTCCTGATGATACCGATGATATCAAATCTTCCAAAGATATCCCCAGCTGGAAACGAATGTGTTATTGTATTTTAAAGAATGACCATATCTGTCGTTTTATGGGATTTGGTCTGAACCGAAAACAGCAAAAGCGGGTGGAGGCACTGAAGCGTAAATATAATAAGGTAGGTGAGTCAAATGGTTTTTAAGAGTCCTGTGTATAATGTAATTGCAGTTCCGATTGAGAAAGTGGTTCCAAATACATATAATCCAAATACGGTGGCACCTCCGGAAATGCAGCTTCTTTATCAAAGTATTAAAGAAGACGGTTATACAATGCCCGTTGTCTGTTATTATGTCAGAGATAAAGATATTTATGTCATTGTTGACGGATTTCATCGTTATCGTGTTATGATGGAGTATCCTGATATTCGGGAGCGTGAGGGCGGAATGTTGCCGGTTTCCGTGGTAGACAAATCATTGGATAATCGAATGGCGAGCACTATTCGCCATAACCGTGCACGGGGAACTCATGATGTGGATCTTATGAGCAACATTGTGAAAGAACTGCATGAGCTGGGCCGGTCCGATGCATGGATTTCAAAACATCTTGGCATGGATAAGGATGAAATTTTGAGATTGAAACAGATTACCGGTCTTGCAGCATTGTTCAGAGATGTAAAGTTTGGTCAGGCATGGCGTCCGGTTGAAGATGAGTCTTATCAGGCTCAGGCGGCGGCAACGTGTGAGGAGGCAAGCGATGAAGAAAAAGAGGCGGCTTCTTCAGGTGAGCTCCCTACTGCTTAGATAAGATTTCTTGTTGTACTTTACAGATTTGTATTTTGGAAAGTTGTTCTGCTTTTTATTTCAAATCTGTTTTTTAATGGTTGTTACAAGTTTAGCTGTGGATTTGCAGAAAAAGAAAGAGAGTAATTTTATGGAAGCATCAAAAAAACAGACGATAAAAAGAGTTGATATGCTTCATGGCAGCCTGCTTGACAGGCTGTTGTTGTTTGCGCTCCCGTTAGCTGTGAGCAGTATTTTACAGCAGCTTTTTAATTCCGTAGATGTGGCGGTGGTGGGGCATTTTGCGAGCAATCAGGCACAGGCAGCAGTAGGATGCAATGGTCCAGTCATTAATCTGATTATTAATTTATTTGTGGGAATTTCTGTTGGAGCAAATGTGGTGATTGCCAGCTATATTGGACAGAAAGAAAAAGAAAAGGTCAGTCAGACGATACATACAGCTATGCTGGTTGCAATTATCAGCGGAGTATTTTTAATAGCAGTTGGTCTTTTGATTGCAAGACCACTGTTAATTCTTATGGATACTCCAGAAGATGTATTAGAGTATGCTATTCGATATCTGCATATTTATTTTTTAGGTATGCCATTTATTATGATTTATAACTTTGGCGCTGCTATTTTAAGAAGTATTGGAGATAGCAAACGACCATTGTATTGTCTGCTGTTATCAGGTGTTGTAAATGCGGGACTGAATCTGTTTCTTGTCATTGTATTTCATCTTGATGTAGCAGGTGTGGCAATCGCAACAGTAATATCCAATATTATCAGTGCAACAATGGTATGGTATTTTTTGACAAAAGAAGAAGGAGAAATGCAGTTGTCTTATAAAAAGCTGGCTGTAACAAAAAGTGAGCTTGTAAAAATTCTTCGAATAGGTATTCCAGCAGGACTGCAGGGAATGGTATTTTCAGTGTCCAATGTCTGTGTTCAGTCCGTTTTAAACAGTTTTGGCTCAGATGCCGTAGCAGGTTCCGCTGTAGCAATCAACTATGAATATTTTTCTTTTTTTATTATCAGTGCATTTAATCAGACAGCAGTTACATTTACAAGCCAAAATTATGGAGCAGGGCAGTATGAACGCTGCAAAAAAATTTTTCGGCTCACTTTTATCAGCAGCATACTGTTTACAATATGTATGAGCTTAACGTTTGTGGCAGGACGGTATTTTTTTGCATCGTTATTTACACCGGATTCAAATGTAGTCGAGTATGCAGTTACTCGAATGTCGTATATTTTGCTCTTTAATTTTCTCACAAATACTTATGAAATAGGCGGAGCAGCACTGCGCGGCATCGGATATTCCATGACTCCTGCTGTTCTCACAGTGTTTGGAACTTGTCTGTTCCGTCTGCTCTGGATTTATACTGTTTGCAGAAAATATCACAGTTTTGAAGTTCTGCTAAGTGTGTATCCTGTTTCATGGGCAATTACAGGAGCTGCAGTGTTGACAGCATATTTTGTAATACGGAAAAAAGTATTTTGTAAAAAAGAAGGTTTGCAGCAAAGCAGGACAGAATAAATAAAAAGTGAAAAAGATTCCGCTTGTGATATGCCAGAAAAGCTGGTATAATCAAAAAAGATTCTTATAAATCTTATACTGTTTTAAAATATTTAAAAAATATTGATAGCAGTTTCTGAATTAAAATCTGAATAGCAAATTTAAAAGTGAATAAAAATATGTTACATAAAAATTTATTTTTTAAAACAGAGAAATGAAAATCAGGAGTAGCAGATGAATAAATATCAGGTAAAAACACTGGAAGGACAAAAAAAAATAGAGGTTGATGTTCCAGGCTCAAAAAGCATTACAAATAGAGCTCTTTTAATGGCCGCGTTGTCAGAGGGAAGGACTGTATTGAAAAATGTTTTATTTTCAGATGATTCCAGATATTTTCTTCAGGCGCTTCAAGACCTTGGCTTTCAAACAGAAGTAAATGAGCTGGAAAAGACAGTAACAGTAGTTGGAACTGGTGGAAAAATTCCTCTCAATCACGTTACAGTGTATACCGGAAGCGCTGGAACAGCATCAAGATTTTTAACGGCAATGCTTGGATTGTCTGGCGGAAGCTATACTGTGGATGCATCCGAACAAATGAAAAAGCGGCCGATGAAGCCATTATTTCAGGCATTGGAGCAGCTTGGGGTACAGTTTGAATATCTGGAAAGAGAGTATTTTCTTCCGGTAAAAATTTTAGGAAAAAAAGAGGGAAAGCAAAAGGCAATATTGGATATTGAAACCACCTCACAGCCGTTAAGTGCGCTGCTGATGACAGGTCTTATGCTGCCGGAGCTGGAAATCTGTGTGACAGGAAAAAAAAAGACAGGTTCCTATGTGGAAATTACACGGCGTATGATGTCAGCCTTTGGCTGTACAACAGATTTTGATGGAATAAGCTATTTTATCAAAAAAGGCAGCCGTTATCAGAGAGAAGAATATCAGATAGAACCGGATGTATCCGCTGCATGTTATTTTTATGGAATTGCGGCATTGAACGGTGGAAGTGCAATAGTCAGAAATGTACATACCGATACTCTTCAGGGAGATATTCAGTTTATAAAGGTTTTAGAAAAAATGGGATGCAGCATAGAGGAAATTAGTCAGGGAATACGGGTGTCAGCTCCAAAATCGGGTGTTCTGCATGGTTTAACTGTGGATATGAATCATTTTTCTGACCAGGCACTTACGTTGGCGGCACTGGCAGTTTTTGCTGATACGCCGGTTAAAATTACAAATATTGAGCATATCCGTTTTCAGGAATGTGACAGAATACGGGCAATATCAGAAAATATGAAAAGGCTTGGAATACGGTGTGAGGAAGGAAGCGGCGAACTTACCATTTATCCGGGAGAGACAAAAACAGCAGAAATAGAAACTTATGAAGACCATAGAGTTGCAATGGCGTTCACGCTTGTGGGACTTGGACGAAAGGGAGTTACGATTTTGAATCCTATGTGCTGCAGGAAGACATTTGAAAATTATTATGAGATAATCGAATCACTATATTGATTAAGGAGCGTGAGTGTATGGACGAAAAAGAATATATCCATCAACTGGTATTAAAAGTTTTTGATGAACTAAAGGACAGTATTGAACATTATCAGCTGGAGTTTATTGCATTCGGGAAACTTTATAAAGATGTGCAGATGTATATTACCGTATTTTTCCATACAGAGGAGGAAAGAAATGATGCCTTTGCAGATGGTGTATGCAATCAGATAGACCGAAAATTTTTAGAGCTTGCAAAGCCATATGACAAGGAAAATATTCTCAATTCCAATAGAAAATATATTTATTATGACAGTATGGAAAATCTGAATAAAAACTATCAGGGAAAAATGCCGGTATATTTTGCAGAATAGAAAAATAATTCTATATAAATTGAAAAATACGCCATCAGAGTTTGAATGGATAAAAACATAAACTGCCGAATGGATGAAAAAACATATAAAATACTGTAAATATTACAGTTTATATGTTCTTTTATCAGCTCGGCAGTTTATATTCTTGTTTTTGGTTGTTTTAATCCACTCACCTTGCAGTTAATTGTTGAACCGTTCCAGTTTATTAATCTGCAGATAATATTTTATCAGTATTTATTATCTCATACCTGTCAGTGAAAGCAACGGTTGCTGTACTGGATAAATAATAGTAGTGTCAACGTTTATATACAGTATACCCTTCAGCTTTTAAAAGCTTCTCTGCAGAAAGGTAAGTAGTTTCATCATAAAAGATGATTTTCAGTACTCCTCCTTCAAATTCGCGGTTGTGGACAATACCGATATTTTTAATATTAATGCCTGCATCTGCAAGTTTGACGGCAATCTCTCCAATTGCTCCAGCTTCGTCCGCAATATCAAGATAAATTAAAAATTCTTTGCGAATCAGGCCAATGCCTCCATCATTGAAGGAATTGCGGTAAACACGACTTTTTTGAAACAGTTCATTTATACCACCGCCATTTTTTTCAATCAGCATTTTTTTTGCAGACTGGAGATAGTCGATATATTTATCAAGCAGAGAAGCAATATTTTCGCTGTTGGTCATGCAGATTTGCTCCCACATTTCCGGTGAAGAGGAGGCAATGCGGGTAATATCCTTAAAACCTCCGGCGGCCATTTGTTTCATAATCTGTGTGCCGGAATCATTATCTCTTACAAGATTGACAAGCTGTGCTGCAATAATATGCGGCAAATGACTGATTGCTGCTACAGAATAGTCATGCGTCCGATAATCAAGAATAATGGGAATTGCTCCTATGCTTTCCACAATTGCCCGATATTCGCTGACTTTTTCAGCGGAAGAGAGTGACGTGGGAGTAATAGCATAAAAAGCATTTTCACATAACTGGGCGGAGCTGTTTTCGTATCCGGTTTTTTCGGAACCTGCCATGGGATGTCCGCCAATAAAGTTTTCTTCCATACCCTCAGCAATAACAGCTTTGTGAATATTTGTCTTGACGCTTCCGACATCGGTTATAATACAGGAGGGCTTGATAACAGATTTTAAGGCTTTTAAATAAGCTTCGTTATATTCTACAGGAGTGCATAAAAAAATATAGTCACACTCTTGAAATACTGAATTTACCATATCGACTGCAATATCGGCTACCTTGTCTGCCAGTGCAAGCAGGCGGGGTTTTTCACTGCGGTTAAAGGCAATAATCCGGCAGTCTGGAAAGGTGCTTCGCAGAGCCTTCGCAATTGATGAGCCAATAAGGCCAAGACCAACAAAACCGAATGACATTTGGTTGATTTTATGAAAAAAAGGTTGATTTTGTGTTGATGCCATTTTGATTCCTCTTACTTTCGTTATTTGCAAAAGTTTATTTTTACAGAAAACAAGCTTTTACGATGTTATAAGATATTTTATTTCGGATTTATTATAACATAGCCAAAGGGGAAATTCAACTTGGACAAAGGCGGATAATCGCTATAAATTTCTGCGTCTTATAAATAAACAGCTAAAAATAATATTATGGAAAGGATGAATAAAGAATGAAAAAGAAACTGGCAATATTTTTTCCAGGAAGAAGGTATGGGGTGGATTGCCCTCTGCTGTATTACAGTGATTTTATATGCAAGAGGGCAGGATATCATACGATGTATCTGCATTATGCTATGCATAGGGAAGAAAAATCAAAGGTAACCATTTGTGAGGAAATTCAAAATGCATGGGGATATGTTCAGGAACGGTTGAAGGATATAAATGTAAAAGAATATGAAGATATTTTATTTGTATCTAAAAGTATAGGAACTGTGCTGGCTTCTATGGCGCAGATTCATTTGCAGACTCAGGTACGTAATCTTTATTTTACACCGTTAGAGCTGACGCTTCCATATTTGGAAGAAAAGCGTCTGAACCGGCCCGAGGATAATTTCATAGTTGCGGGGACTAAGGATACGTTTTTAGAGGCTGAAAGATTAAGAAAGGTATGCGAAAGAGAAAATATAAAATTGAAGCAGTTTGAGGGATTGGGACATAGTATGGAAACGGAGGATGTTATGGAAACGATTGAAATTATAAGAGAAATTATGGAGGAAGTACAAACATTTGTGTTTTAAATAGAAAAAGGTAAGTGTAATAAGGCATATAGCTCACAAAATAAATTGTAGATTTTGTATATAATTTATCCTGTTTTTTGGGCAAATCGACAAAAATTCTCAAATTAAAAATGTTCACAATTTCCTGACAACTTTTTTCTGATTTTTTTGTATAATGATATTTATATTATATCTGGTTTGAGTATGTGGAGAAGTTATTTTTCTGATGAAAAGACAGAGAAATTGAGGCGGTTTAAAAATATTCTTATAAAGGAGGAGCTATATGAATAAAAAGATGAGAAGTCTGGCTGCTGTTTTAAGTCTTATTATGCTGGTGAGATATTCTGAAGCAGGAATGCTGGCAGCAAATGTGGCAGGTCAGGAGGTAGTTTACCAAAGTCAAACTATCAAATGGTATTCCATGATTGCACAGGATATACAGTTAAAGTATGCTGTACTTTATCAGGGTGGAATCCGCAGCACAGATACAGAAGTTTCATGGGAACAGGGGATACAGGGTATGCTTTATGACCGTGGTGAATTTGTGAACTTGTATGATGCTTATCATGAGAGTACAAATGTAGAAACAGATATTTACAGTTATTCAAACCTGTTTATCAATTCGTCAGATATTATTGTTTCTGGTATAGCAGGGACAAGACTGTCCCATAAAATAAACGGGAACAGTTTTTTGCTGGAAACAAATGGAGTGCTTTATGCCGCAGGAGAGGAGATTACAATCCATGCTTCTGATGTAAAAATAGCAGGTCTGGTTTATGCGCCGAGAGGAACAGTTACTATTAATGCAGATACAGTGGAGCTCACCGGATTGATTGTAGCAGAAAAGATTGTTATGAATGCAGATGAGATAAGGGAGCATCCAGACAGAGATTTGAAGGCAGTTTATGATGAAATTCAGATTGCATTTTATCCTGAAATTCTTGTAACATCTGTGGAAGAGGAACATCAGGTGGAGATTTATGGCGGAAATATCAATGTAAAAAATATGGAGGTTTATACTAGAGAAAATCGTGCACCAGAGTTTCAGAAGAAATATGAAGTGAAAGGGAATGAATATCAATTTTTACTGCCGGAGACTGTACAGGAAATAGATATCCGTGTAAAATGTACGAATGTTTTTGGGGAAGAAGAATGGTCAAATATGGAATCTCTGACCAGAACAGAAAACGGGCTGGAAAATACGATTGTAGACAGTGATGAAGACGGGATTCCAGATGGATATGAAATATGGGATTTACAGACAGACCCATATAATGCAGACAGTGACGGGGATGGGCTGCCAGATGGGTATGAGGTGTTATATTCACATACAGACCCGCTTCAGTTTGACAGTGATACAGATAAAGACGGAGATGGACTGACTGCACTGGAAGAGTATGAAAAAGGAACCAGTCCCTTATATGCAGATACAGATTTTGATGGCATGAATGATAAAGAAGATACCGACCCATTAACCACGACAACCCTTGCTGACCAGTCTGATTATCAGAAGAATCATTTTGAACCGGAACTGGGTATTTATGACCATAAAAAAGTATATGTTGATGTGAACGGAAACAGGCAGGTACAGATATTTAACAGAATTACCAAAGAAGAGTATTATGATGATAATGCAGGTACAGAATTTCTTCGTGTGAAGGATATGGACAGTCAGATAGAAACGGTAATCTTTGCAGATGGGGAAGAAGCAGATATTGAAACTTATCAGTATGACAGTGAAGGAAGAAAGACTGTATGGGCAGTAAATGGGGATGTATACCAGTATGAGTATAATGATATGGAACATACCACAAATACTTATTTAAATGACCAGTTTTACAGCAGGGTGACTTATGATGAAAATGAGAATGCAGTTAAGATGGAGTATGCAAATAAAGATGTGATAGAGTATGAATATTATCTGTATAATGAAGACAGTCTGCTGAAATCTGTCAGTTTAAATGGTGAAAAGACCTTTGAGTATGAATATGATGGAAACAGGCTTGTCAAGGTGGAAGATTTTTTGAATGAGATCTGTTATGAAATGTCATATGATGAAGAAAACAACCTTACTGGTTATAAAGCTGGTGACGGGTTGGAAAAGCAGATAGATTATTCAGAAGAAACAAATACTTATACAGAAAGCAGTATTTATGAAGGAGAGGAAAGAACAGTTACTTTATATACTACTGAAACAGAAGATGGAACGCAGCTTCATACCCTGCTGCCAAATGGGACAAAGCTTGTAACAGATAGAAGCGAAACAAAGGCTGCAAGATATGTGGCAGAAGCAGAGAACAGTGTTTTGCTGGATGAGAAAGAAGCAGATGAAAACAGCCTTGTGACAAGTTTGACAAACCTTCTTGGGACATATAAGTATGAATATGATATGAATGGAAGCTTGCAGACAGTATATAGAGATGGTGAGAAACTTTATGATTATATTTATGATAAAAACCAGCAGTTAGTTCAATATTATGATTATGAGACTGGAACTGTGTCTGAATATTTATATGATAGTAATTATAATATTTTAAAATCAGCAAATTTTGACTTATCTGGAAATAAAGTAGAAGAAAAAGTATATGAATATAAGGAAGATACAACACTGGGTTTACAAAAGTATGATGGAAAAAATATCCTTTATGATGAATCTGGAAATCCGGTGAAGTATTATAATGGCTGGGAGCTGTCATGGAACAGTGGAAGGATGCTGGAAAGTATAACGGATGGAGAAAATGTGATTTCTTATAACTATAATAAAGATGGAATCCGTATGAAGAAAACAGTAAATGGCATGGAAACGGAATATCTGCTGGATGAAAACAATAAAATGATGGGAGAAAAATGTGGGGAAGATACTATCTGGTATTTGTATGACAGTGAAAATGAAATTTCAGGATTTGAATGGAATGGAGAAGAGTATTATTATGTAAAAAATGGAGAGGGAGATGTAGAGGGGATTGCAGATAAGGATGGAACTGTCAGATGTATGTATGATTATGATATCTGGGGGAAGCTGACAGATATGACAGGAGATAAAGAACTGGGGAAAAGAAATCCAGTCAGATACAGAGGGTATTATTATGATGAAGAGACAGGACTGTATTATCTGAATACGAGGTATTATGATTCTGAAATAAAGAGATTTTTAAACAGGGATATGCTGGATAATGAAACGAATTTGTATCAATATTGTTATAATAATCCGGTGTTGTATAGTGATGAAAATGGAATGACGGCATATGGGTGTTCAGATATAAATCTAACATTAATAAATACTGTTTCAGAATATACTAGAAATGATGTTTCAATTTATAGAGGATATAGTAGTGCACAGTATATGGCAAGATACTATAACGGAATTCAATATGCATATTTTAACTGTTATTTATGGGGATTAAATACTTTAATTGTTGATAAAAATGCTTTTGATCCAAATCAAATAAAAGGAAATGAAATAGGAGTTATGGGTACTCCGGGTTATTGGTGTAATGATATACGAAGATTAAAAGAAGGAGATGCATTAAATCAGTTGGAAGGATATGTAAAAAGAGACCTAACAGCATTAAAATATAAGGTTTATTCAATTACACAAACAACCCCATCCTATTCTTTATCAAGACATGCGCTTGCATTTAAATTGAGAACTAATCCATGGGATTATCATTTTATGAGATTACAAAGAGGCGAAGGAAAGTGGTCGTTTAAAGCAGGATGGAAGGGTCCAGCATTTTGGATAAATGGAAAGACCCCAAATCAAGTTACATGGACAGAATATATTTGTTTGGACAGTGGCAGTAGTAAAGTCTGGAGAAATGATGGAGGAGTGTATAATAGTACATTATGGTATATTACATATAAGTAAAGAGGGTATTATTATGAGATTTAAAATATATATTATTCCAATTATGATAATTCTGTTTTCAATATTCAACAACTATAAGATATATGCAGAAAAATTAGATTATTTGGAAATGAGTTTTTATGGTTGGTATATAAGTGTAGAGGATATTTATGCATTGAGGGAAGAATATCAAAAAAAACCGGATTTGGAAAAGAAAAATGCAATGGATTTTTTGATGAACAGAGCACAAAATTATAAAAAAGATATAGATTGTGTCAATACTAATAGTGGATATATTAATGTATTGACATATGAAAAAGATATAGGGTATCAAAACTATTATATTAGTGATATTATTATTTCATCTTCATATTTGGGATCAGGACCGATTTATCTTTATTCGGCAATTAGCAATAACTATATAGCTTTGGATGTATCAAAAGAAGAACTGGATAAATTTCTTGAGTACAATGATAAACTGGCAGAAAAATATCGAAGTGTTTGTGAATATGTACGTAATTATTTGAAAGAGGATGAATATATTGAAGTGTATGTGAATGAGGGCATTCCTTATGTTGGTCTTTCAGATGAAACAAAAAGTGCAGTAATTGAGAAAGAAGGAATTGCATGGGAATTTTCTGAAAAATCAAGGGAAGATAAATATCAGCAGCTTCAGTATTTGTGGAAAAATCGTGAAGAGTTACAAATTGTAGAAGTATTTGATAATTTTACTATTTCTATCTATGGACTTCAAGATGAAGAAGATTTTAAACAAAAAGTCGCTGGAGAAAAGATGGAAGATTGTTATTATGAAAAAGATTTTAGAAAACAAGGAATTGATGAGAGACTGACTAAGATAAAAGAATGGCATGAACTAACTAAATTATCCAATTTTATATTAATAAAGAAAAATGATGAACGTTATGTTGATTGGGGAGAAAAATTCTGGAAAGAGCTGGAAGTGTGGCTGGAATATATGAAGA
>CAJUDQ010000022.1:0-14252 GCA_910585215.1 uncultured Lachnospiraceae bacterium
CAAATTAAAACACATCACAAATCAATTTAAAGAACAGTCAAAAATATTGAATACTTTATTAATTTCAAAAGCAATAATATACAAGGTCCTATGTACAATTATAAATATTGCCATAGGACCTCCTTATCTATATTAACTTTAACAAATCTTCCAATAATAAAAAAGTATGATTTTTATCAAGTTCATATAATTGATCAATTGATTTTAACAGACTGTCACATGAATTTTCATTATTAGCCTTCATTGTCGATTTAATATACTTTAACATTGCTTTATTAGAAAGTATGGATAACTCATTAAAATTTTTCAAATGCTCATCAACATTGCACAAACAATATTTCTGATGAATTATTTTTATCCGTTCCAACATAACTCTTTTATGATTATAAAACACATAAAATGACTGCAGAGCAAAATCATTGGTAATATGCTGCCCTTTTAATTCATGTACATATAGTTTTAAAATATCATAACATTGTATCCCCCAGTGATGTGAAGCTTTCAAATGCTCATTCATAACTCTGCCTCTTGTATACCAATTCGCAGTTGGTACTCCATTTAAATAATCTGATAATGAATCTGTAATTCGTAATAAATTTAATGATAGAATACAGTCCATCTCTTCCGGGGTATACATGCTAAATCTCAGCCTCATCAAATTTGTTTCTCTTTTGATAAGCTGCGCACTATTTAAAAAGGCATAATTTTCATTAAATAATTCAACCTTATATGTATCAAGAGCATTTATCAATTCTTCAAATGTACAAGTTTTTTTCTCAAAATACCCTTTCTGAAAATGGTCTGCAATATAAAACAAAGCTTCTTTTTTATCATATCCAAATATAATCATATCATGCTGATTATCATCGCCATTTAAATAAGCTGCAATTTTACTCATATTAACAAACAGACGTACATAATAATTATCATCTATTGCACTAATAACAAAATCAATTATACTGTTCCAGTTATGATAAATAAAAGAATAGTCAACTTCATTGTATGACAAAAAAGGGTTATTATCTATTGCAAAATCATAATAGTCAATCGCATGGTTTCCCTCTACCTCGAAAATCTGAATAAAACTGTTAAACATCCATTCATATATATTATTATCTGTAAATAAAATACCTGTGGCTTCACTGGTTGCCGGATAGCAGTTTGTAATAGGAATAACAAATGGCAAAATTTTATTATCACAATTTTTTTCAATATCTGCCTTATATATCTCTTGGTTTTGACTCTCCATAATTCTTTCTCCTTTTATCTGCAAAATAGTTATATTCTTTTCTTACTTTATATAGTATTGCGCCTGAGCATTCCATAATTTTCTATAAATGCCGCAAGTATCCTCTATTAATGTCTTATGGTTTCCCGTTTGTACCAATTCACCCTGATCCAAAACAAAAATACAATCACAAAATCTGCAAGAAGACAACCTGTGTGAAATATATACGGCTGTTTTACCACTGGAAATTTTGTCAAAATTTAAATATAATTCATACTCAGAAACGGGGTCCAGTGCCGCTGTCGGTTCATCCAATAAAATAAATGGCGTGTTTTGATAAAGAGCCCTTGCAATTGCTATTTTTTGTGCTTCGCCTCCTGATATCTCAATTCCATTTACATCAAAATCTTTATATAAAGATGTCTCTAATCCTTCTGATAATTGTTCTAATCTTTCTTCAAATCCAGCTAATTTTAGACATTGTTTCGCTCTCTCATTATCTCTCTCATTTGATAATGCAATATTATCAAAAAGTGAAAAGGAAAATAACTTAAAATCCTGAAATACCGCTGAAAATAATTGTACATACTCATCATACTTATAATTTTTGATATTTATTCCATTTAATCGAATTTCACCTTCGGTTGGGTCATACAGACGACATAGAAGTTTTACCAAAGTTGATTTTCCACTTCCATTTACTCCTACAATCGCTATACGTTCTCCTTCTTTTAATTTAAAAGAAATATTTTTTAAAGCATAGGTATTACTTTCCGGATATGAGAAAGAAACATTACAAAATTCAAGCTCATATTTTGTACCTGCCGGTTTATCTAATACAAGTGTTCCATCATGCATTTTAGAGGGATAATAATAAAACTGCATATACTGCTCCAAAAATGGTGTATTAAATCTTAAAGCTCCAATACATTGAAAAAAATTCATAATAGAATCAATCATATTTTTCATAAATCCAATATATTTTATAATACTTCCAACTTCAAAAACCTCTTTTAAAGCATAAATACATACGAACAAATATGTAAAAACCTCTGTTGCATATCTGGTT
The DNA here is from genome assembly GCA_910585215.1 of uncultured Lachnospiraceae bacterium. GTDB lineage: Bacteria > Bacillota > Clostridia > Lachnospirales > Lachnospiraceae > CAG-303. Next base: position 2,298 of record CAJUDQ010000022.1, read on the forward strand.
ATCACAGGTGCAGTCTCATATTTAAAAACTTTTTTAAAAAATCGTGAAAAAACATCAAAATGAATATCAACCAAATACTTTTTCTTTATTGGCATAATGAATCTGTCCTGTCTATAAAGCCTGACATCCTTTCCCTTATTATAACAATCCAAAGCCTCGTCTATACGATTTTCATCCGCAAGCATAACTGCATTCTCCTGCGCCAATATTCCTTCTGTTTTTTGATACCAAAAAGTAGTAATTACATTTATTATAACAAGGACTATTAAGATTAATATCCAAAAAAATCCTTCTTTTCCAAATCCTGATTCTAAAAAAACATGCAGCATTTCAAAAAAGAAAAAAGCAGCAACAATAATACTGGTTATACTCCTGGTAAAAGTACACAGCCCGTCTGCAAAGGCTCCTGTTCCTCTTGCATCAATTCTTGCAGCCTCTATAATATTCCTTCTTAATTGCTGCACTTTTGGATTCTCTATATCACAATAATCCATTAATTGTATTTTTTCTACCAAATATCGTTTTTCTTCTTCCATATATAACTCATTTTTATGTTGAAACCATCTTCCCAGAAAAATATTTACTATTGTAATAATAAAATTTCCCACAATTGTAATAAGAACAAGCCGGAAAATATGCGTGCCCTCTCCTTTTGAAAGCCTGTTAATAATTTCAGCAGATAAATAAATATTAAAATATGGTGAAATCCCGCCAAAAACATTCGAGAGAACTAATGCATAAATATATCCCGGACTTAGCTTTTCAAACAGTTTCATTGCCTGACAATTTATCTTCCATGCCTTCATACAATACTCCCTTCTTTATAATAACGGCTTTGTACTTCATATAGATATGCATATTTTCCCTGTTTCTCCAATAACTCTTTATGTGTTCCCTGTTCTGATATCCTGCCATGCTCCAGTAAAAAAATACGGTCGCAAAAACTGGTAGATGCCAGACGATGCGAAATATATATACTTGTCTTTCCATAAATCAAATCATTATATTCCTCATATAATTTACTTTCAGCTATTGGGTCAAGTGCTGACGTAGGTTCATCCAGTATTACAATTGGTGCATTTTTATAAAGTGCCCTTGCCAGCATAAGCTTTTGCTGCTCTCCACCAGATAAATCAACAGAATTTTCATATACCCCTTTGACTAATCTGGTATCTATACCATTTTCCAAAGATAATATTTTTTCTTCCAATCCAGCTTGTTTTAATACATTTTTTACTTTTTCATCATTAACTTCCTCAGACTGTTTTGATGCTACAAATTCTCTGATGGAAACCGGAAATAAATAGATATCCTGAAAAACAACTGTAAATAATGTATAATAGTCCTCTATATTAAATTCAGTCGTAGGAATACCATTTATAAGAATCCGTCCTTTTTCCGGAAAATACAGACCACATATCAATTTTATTAATGTACTTTTTCCGGCACCATTTTCTCCTACAATCGCAAGTTTCTCACCTCTTTCTATCTTAAAACATATATCATCAAAAAGATATTCTTCTGAACCCTCGTATTTATAAAATACATGGTCAAATTCAATTTCCAGAGGCATCTCTTCTGCTTTTGGCAAATCGTGTCCAATGCCATGATTATATTTGTCTTTTATATCAAAATAATCTCTATAATACCCGATTGCAATTCCCTGTTCAATAACTCCGTTTATTCCATAAATAATATTATTTAACCATTCTGAAAAACCTGCAATTGTTGAAAAATAAAATACAAACTCCCCGATTGTTATATTATTTTGAAACAGCAGTGTACATAATACTCCATAAGCCAGCCCGTTTTGTATAAGAAACAGCAGCGCATGAATAAAGCTTCCAAATGCTCCTCGAAAAGTAAGTTTTTTTGTCCATTGATATCGTTCTTTTACTAACCTTTCATATTGCTGATTCATCCATTCAGACATATGGTATATGCGAATATCCTTCGCATATTCAAATCTTCTTGAAAAGGAGGCAATATAATCTTTTTTTCTGTCTAATGGAATCCATTTTTCCCTGTTTTTATCTGTATACCACACACGATATCGTCCAAACAAATAAATAATTACAGCCGATATTCCTAAAAATATTAAAATAACTGGAGATATCATAAAAATAATACTGCCATATGTAGCGACCCCTAAAATATTAATACTAAAATTAAGTAATGATTCCCATATACTTTCAGGAGAACCAATTGTATAGGCATCTCCTATCGCCCTTGAATATTTTTCCATTTTTTTTGGATGGTCTATATTGGAATAATCCATTCTCAAAAATTTTTCAACAATTTTCAGCTGGTATATATTGCTGATAAGATATCTTCTGCTGTTACGCTTTGATTTACAAAAACGTCGCCATGTATCCGCAACAAATAATAATACAAAATAAAAAATAACAATTTCAAGAATGTGTGTTATTGTCTTCTTCTGTTCTACTGCATCTATAATAAGCTTTGGAAAATAAATTCCCATTAACGGCACTATTACATCTAGGGGAATCGCCGGAAAAAACCAAAAATAAAATATTTTATCCCATTTCCATATATTTTTCAGGGCATACCATATATTTGATAATATTTTATATCTCTTTTCATTCATAATCTTCTCCTGTTTATGAAAAATATTGAATAATACTATCTCTTAAAATTGTCATATCATTTATTTCGCCCAGTTTATATGATTTGATATTGAAAGCCGTCTGAATCTCCAATGATAACGCTTCGTATTCCTCATCAGAAATTTTAGTTCTGGCATCAAACATTCCCCTCCAGTCATCACTTTCTTTCATTGGAAATACAACAATTCCGATTACCTTGCTGTCTGTCAATCCCTCAATATATTTGATTGTATTTTTGATATATTTTATATCATCTTTGGGATTTACACACAGAATTACAGCATCTGGCTGTGTTCCCAGTAAAAAGCTGTTTTGTTTTGTATGATAAGACGAAATATTTAAAAAGTTATAGGGAATCGTATTTGCCTGAGATCCTGTCATAATAATATCACTTTTATTACACAGTTTATACATTATCTCGTTTAATAACATTACAGATTCATGCTCATTTATAAAGATTGCCGAATTATATCCCATAGGATAAACATAGTCCATTCCAAAAAGTAACGCCTGCGGCTCAGTTCCGACTGTTCCCACATGATAGTCTAAATCTTCCAGAAGTTTCTTTAATGTAATTTGAAGAGTAAATTTGCCCTGTTTGGATGCTGTTCCAAATACTCCAATTACAGGCTTTGTTATTCCATATAATTTTCCAAAAGTATTTTGAGGCACATCATTGCTATATACGGCAGGCCAAAAAACTTTACATTCCTTTTCCATAAAAAGTTCTTTGCAATATTCTAAGGAATCATAAGAATAGATATTAATATTATTCTGTATACAGGATAAAACAATTTCTTTTCGTATATCTCTTTTTAATATTCTGTTTACTTCCTCCAGATGTCCTAAAATCATCCAGTCTATACTATCATAATCTATATTCTCAATATCCTTTATGACAAAATTATTTTTCTCATCTGACAAATTTAAAATTCTGTTTGTTTTGGTCCCTGTTCTTCCCAGTTGCCTGACATCATAAACAGAATCAATGTTAAACTTCAAATAGTCCGAAAATCGAATAAGAGAATGCATTTCTTTGTTAAAAGGAAAAATTGCTGCCGATTTTACCGAAAGCTCACAATTTACTCCACTATTCTTATTTTCAAAATGATTATTTATAAATATTTTATCCGAGTGTTTTCTAAACTCTAACAAAATTTCATCTACTGTTAAATTTTTCTTTATAGAAAGCAATAAATTTGTTGCATAAGCTGTTACATATGCACACGCAAAACTGCTTCCTCCTAAAACTATTGTTTTACCATCCTTCCACTTTACCCTTTGGATTCCGCCTTTTGCCCTTATATTTACCAAATCCCCTTCAACATATTCAAAATCAAAAGCTCCCTTACATTGATAATTTGCATCCACTCCAATTACGGTTTTAAATGCTGCTGGAAAAGAACAGCAGCCATCATTGTCAAAAGCCGAGATAATAATTATTCCTTTATTTTGCAGCTCTATGCATAGCTCTTCAAGCTCTTTTTCATGATTACAATATTTTATTCCACAGCTCAGATTAATAATTTTACAATTTATATTATCTCTTATATACTTTAATGATTCAAACAAACTTTCTTCTGATACTTCACCATTTTCATTAAAGAGTTTGATATTTAAAATTTCAGAATCAGGAGAAAACTTACGAATAATAGAAAAAACCGCTGTCCCATGTCCCATATCATCTTGAAAGTTTTCATCCACTTCTGCGATTCCATCCCTCACTGATATTCTCAAACCCTTTTCAGGTTTTTCGGATTTTTCTTTATTAAAGTATACTCCGCTGTCAATAATAACAATATCAGCTGCTATCATACAAATCCTCCTTATATGTCAAATCACGCAACTATCATTTACGCTGATTGCTGCATAAGATAAAGTGAATCAACATGTTGACATAATACTACCATTATTACATTATATTATTTCTGCCCTCATATTGATTCACTTAAAATCATTTCACTATTTTCTCTTTATTTTAGTAGCATGAACCAGTGCCTGAATTATTACATGAACCCTTGCCACTATTGCTGCAGCTTCCTGTACCTGAATTAGAACAAGTTCCTGAACCAGTATTTCTAATCTCATTCACATATAATGAAGCAACTCCATAAACCTGCTTTACAGGCTTGCTTAATACTTTTTTCATCTTAAAACCTCCTTAAAATAAAGTTTTGCCTTAATTAACATATATGGTCATATATAATCCCTATTGATTATATGTAATAATGGTAGTATCGACTTTTATTGTTTCAAACTATCTTTATAGCTTTCTATTTTATTGGCCAGAGCTACAGAAGATAATAAAAGATCATAATCCAAAAAATCATCGCTTAATTCTATTTGAAGTTTATCTTCAATTCTTACAATAAAATCCATAAATTGTATTGAATCACTAATATAATCTCTGATATCAAAATCCTGTTCTTGGTCCAATACAAAAAATCCCATATCCTCTAAAATATTAATTAATATCTCATTCATAATGATTCCTTTCGTTTCTTATATTGTTTCAAACTTCATTTTCTTATCTAAAAATACTAAATAATTACCCAAATTTTCTTTATAATCTCTCATTGTACATTTATTTTCAAATACAGAGACATTTTCTCTTAATGGACAACTCACATTATAACAACATGGTAAATAAAAGCACTCTTTACACTCTGGATTTTTCAACTTATCCTTAATATACCATCTGTTATTTAAATCAGCATCTATGTCTATATCTCCATTTGGAAGTATCTTTCCCAAAGAATTTTCACCTTTTTCAAAATGAATGGTACATCGATACAAAGTTAAGTCAGAACCTATGGTAAAGGAGTTTTTATACGCAGCATAGCATACTAAATTCATTGGTTCAAATGCAGATATTGCATCTGCAAAATTAATGAGACTATTATTATAAACACCTTTCTCCTTTAACTTATCATAAATATTTTTTCCCTTTACCAATTTATCCTCGATACCCTTGATTTGCTCACCTCCATAATTATCAGTAATGGCAAATCTGATATTAAATCTTTCATCTTTTCCAAATAAATCGTCATAATATTTTACAAACTCATCCAGCTTATCCAAAATATTTTTTGTAACATTCACCCGAACCGTTATGCTTGCAAATTTATACTTGTTCTTTGGTAAATCTCTTATGCTGATTAAATTTTTCATGATTCTGTCAAAAGTACCACTGCCATCACCTTTGACACGCTGAGAATCATGCTGTTCCTTTAAGCCATCTACTGTAATCTGATATGCAGTTACCCTGAATTGGTACAGTTTCTCAAAAGTATCTGCATCAAGAAGATATGCATTTGTTGTGATATTTGATGAATATTGCATTTTTCTAACATCGCACATTTTCTTCACATTGCTCATAATATATTCTATTACATCCATTGCAAGAAGCGGCTCACCTCCAAACCATGATATATGGAGATGGTTTGACCGTGAAATACATTTCTGAACATATCTTAATAATGTTTTTTGGTCTTCCTTACTCATTTTACCTTTTTCAAAGGTTTCATAACAATATTTACATCTGAAATTACATTGTTCTGTAGGCATAATAGTGAGAGAATATCCATCACCCATTACGGTGTTATAATACATTGCTTTCACTCTAAATTCTTCATCTATTTTTTCATCTATCAGATAGCCCTTATCATATAAATAACTGACAAATTTATCTTCTCTATTTAGTGAAATATTTTTCAAATTTATAATTTCATTCAATCTGTCAATATGTTGGCTGCTTACTTTGCAAAAACTATCTGTTCCCTTGAAAAAATTACACATAAGATAATCGCCCTGCTCATCTTTATAAAAATAATTGTACTTTGATGGTTTTAATAACATTTCCATATTTTCTCCTTTTTGCTTATTTTAGCAATATTTTGCAATATATCCCATAATCAGCAGTGCCGAAACCAGTATCTGAGCACTAAAGGATAACATTACACAGATATCAGCTCCAATCAATTTGAAAATAATTGTCAAAAAAATGATAATGGTACTGTGAATCTTTGCTCTCTGTCTGCATCTTTTTTTGTGTTCCTGTTCCAGAAAATGATTCGGATTATCACAGGGAGCTAATGTCCAAATACATAATCCAGAAAGAACTAAGCCTATAATTAACACAACCCACCCTATACAAATACTATGGGATAACATAATTATAAACTGTATAATTGCACATGATACAATATAACAGGAATACCATTTTTTCATATGAATACCCCCGCAATATATGCGCAACGGAAAGAAAAATACAAGGAAAATACAACATTCTATTAGTTTTTCATTGATAATAGCTAACAAAAAAAGTGTGAATAAATTTACAAAATATAATAAAATGCCTTCTATTGCATATCGATAAAAATCCCTGTCTTTTGATTCTACTACCTTTTTGGTTACCAATAGGTCCACTAACTTTTCAGCAACCTTATACATAATACTTATATGCCTTTCTTATTATCGCCTTTTCTTTGTGATGACTGATTTTGATTTAATATCTCTCCACGCTTACATGCTTTTGGCTGATATAAAACAAGCGGGCAAACATGCTCGTTCATCTTATCTCCTACTGCTCCTATCCCATTCTTCAACAATATTTCTATAAATTTTTTCATTACAATACCTCCTATAATTCTTATAAACCTGTTTTATTTATTGTATATTTTATCATAACAAAATTCATTTTACGCTACTTGTAAAAAAACATGCAGATTTTGTAAAAATTCGTTGTTTTTAGTTTATACCTATTTGGTTAAAAATTGTTTTCATCTTTTATATTTATTTATAGCTGACTTTTTTATTATTATAAATTATATAAATATCTATGTTTTTATGAAAACAACATAAAAAATAAGATTCCATTTTAATATGACCTAAGTACAAAAAAATGAAATCCTTATTTAAAAAATTTTCTATTGACCTTTATTTTCCCCATTTTTATCAAATTCATATAGCAAAATATCTATAACAAACATTCCATACTCTGTCCGCCATTCAATAATACCATTGTATTTCTTTATGATTTCCTTGACATTTCTCATACCAATCCCATGTATTTTTTTATCATTTTTTGTCGTTGCCGGCAACGAATTATCTACAGAATTGCCAGCCCCAATTTCTTCACCATCGTATGTATTCTTTATCAAAATTACAAGATTAGACATTTTATATTGAATTTTTAATATAATTTCAGGCTTTTTCTTGTTCATTAATTTCTCACATGCTTCAATCGCATTATCTAAAAGATTTCCTAAAATAATAACCATATCCAGACTATCATATTTCATATTAGGAGGTATATATAGTTCTGTTACCATATCAATTCCTTTAGATAAAGCACTGCCTTTTTTCATATCTATTATGGAATCTATCATAAGATTTTCCGAATCTGTATCATGAAATATTGTATCATAAGTTATACCAATATTTTTCAAATATTTTTCTATTTCATACATACATTCTTCCGGTTTTCTTTTTTCTTTTGCATCCTCACAAAGCTTTTGTATAATACTCAAATGATTATTGATATCATGCTGAAAATGACAGACATCTTTTCTTGTCTGTTGAATATCCTGATACCTCTCCTGATATACAGCTATCTGTTTTTGATAAATTCTTGTTTCCATTTCTATTTTTCTTTTTTCCAAAGATATAGAATAAAAATAGTAGCTTAAAAAATTTAAACAAATTAAAATAACCAATACTATTACATACCCCATTGAAAAGTTATTGTAATTTATCATATTCATGGTAAGAACAAGCACTGCCACAAAACATCCTCCAGAAATAAGTAAAATTCCCAACCAATCTTTTATAGAAGTTTCACCCTTTATCTGATGTTTACAATAATAAATAATAACATGAAAAAATATAAAAGCCAACATTTGCGTTAAAATCAATATTAAACTAGAAATTTTTATATCATTAGAAATCAAATTCAAATCACATATTTCAAATATGATTACTACGTTAATAAGTAGTATCTCTAAAACCGTAATTACAACACTGAACGCCAGAGTTATAAATAATTTCTTTTTCCATGAACCATCACCTATCAAAAAAACTATTATTTCTAATAATATAAGATATACCAGTCCATTTATTCCTGGAGAGTCTGCCATTTTGACAATACTTCTGTCCACTATTTCCAATAAAATCCATAAAAGAGGCATCCAGACAACAGAATGTCTTAATCCAAGTATTTCCTTTAAGTATATGGTAAACACAAACATTTGCAGTATGCTTACCATGCTCTGCATTAAAATATTTTCCATTTTCATACCCTTCTTTATAATTCTATGATAATTTCCACATTTCCATACACCATTTTCGAACTGCCACCCGATACTTTTGACTAATATTAAACATATATTTTTTACTATCAATTTCCAAAGCAACAGTATAATAGTTTATCTCTTTTAAATATCTTGTATTAATTATTACTGACTGATTAATCCGTAAAAAGTTGTTGCTTAACTGGTTCAATTTCTTTTCTACCTCTTCCATTTTACCATAAAATATCCCTTGACTCTCTGATTTCATAATAAGAATCTTTCTTTTTTCACTGGTAATATAATAAATTTCTTTTAAATATACTCGGTAAAAATGACTTTTATAATTATATTCAAATACTGGCATACTTTCACACTGCTTCAATGCCATATAAAAAACATGTTCTATATCCTTTTTTTTTAACGGTTTTTTAATAAATCCACATGGCTGCACATCAAAAACATCATATACATATTGACAATGTCCTGTAATAAAAATAATAACCACTGTTGGATATTTCTTCCTCAATTTTTCTGCTATATGAATTCCATTATATAATCCGATTTCTATATCCAAAAATACAATATCATAAGGATACATTTCCTCAATTTCATATATAAAGTCCTTTGCCTCATGAAAAAGGAAAATATCCATTCTACTATCCAAATCTTTCTGAATATTACAAAGATAAGCTTTAACTTCTTCTGTTATTTCTTTTTCATCATCGCAAATAGCAATACGCATCATTTGTCCCCCATTTCACATTTATTTAAAGTTATATTATTATACCAAATTTTTGTATATTTTAAAATATTAATTTATAAGAATATATAAATTCAAAAATTTGATAAATAAAATATTTAAATCTTATTTAACATTCAGACTAGGTCAGTAAAAGAAACTGTTTACACCATATATTTTATATAAGCTGCAAATGCTGCCGGAATCGGATATTTCTCTTTTGCCTCCTTTATATCTACATACAGCATACCGCTTCTGTCTTTCTCTAACTCATCCACCCATACTTCATACCCTGTCATATGCCATTCCACATGTGAAAAAATATGTTTTGCTTTTTCTAATTTCTGAATCCTAATTGGTGACAATCCCTGTTCCTTTATCCATAGAACTGCTTCTTCCTCAGATAAATGTCCCTCTGTATTCGGAAACTCATACATTCCCGCAAGAAGTCCTTTCTCTTCTCTTTTATGCAAAACAATATTCCCCTGCTGTTTTACGATAAAAATTGTTTTGTTTTCTGTTTTTCTTGCTTTTTTTACCGTCTTTACCGGAATTTCCTTTATTTTATCCTCCAGTCTTGCTCGGCAGAATTTCTTCCACGGACATTCCTGACATAATGGGTCTCCATTTGGCACACATATTGTTGCGCCAAGTTCCATTAATGCCTGATTAAATTCACCGGATTGACCTTTGGGAATAACTTTTATCAATACTTTTTCTATCTCTGTTTTTACAGACTGTTTTGTAATATCCGAAATATCTGCACTTACCCTTGTGATTACCCGCAATACATTTCCATCTACCGCCGGAACCGGTATCTGATAAGCAATCGAGGCTATTGCTCCTGCAGTATAACTTCCAATCCCCTTTAACTTTAAAAGTGATTCATAATCTGCCGGAAGGCTTCCTTTATATTCTTTCATAACGGTCTTTGCTGCCGTCTGCATATTTTTCACCCGATTATAATAACCAAGCCCCTCCCAGAGCTTTAATAACCGTTCTTCCTCACATTCCGCCAAGTCTTTGATATTGGGCAGAGCTTTTATAAACCGTTCAAAATAAGGTATTACCGCATGTACTCTGGTCTGCTGCAGCATAATTTCAGATACCCATACTCTGTAAGGGGTAGGCGTTTCCCGCCAGGGAAGAACTCTTGCATGTTTTTTATACCATTTTAATAATGGCTCTACAATGATATCAAACTCAAAATCTGTCAACATATTTTTCTCCCTATTACTTTTGATATTTATTTTAAACAGACAGAAAATTTATAAATTGTTTTCTGTAAAATTGTTTTTCCTTATATCTTATTTTTTCCTGTATTTTTATTTTGTCACATATTCTGCTTTAACATAAGCCATACTTCAGCATATATTCTGCAAACTCTTTCATTAACATATTGTCCACTGCAAACGCTCTGTCATCTGTATAATTTTCTAAAGCCGCTTCTATCACAGGAATATAAACAGATGGAAGATTTTCCAAGCCCCATATGCCTCCCTGTTCCTTTGAAAGAACTAATTCGTCCTTTTCATATGCACAAATACGGCACAAATTTAAAATATAGTATATCGGATTATCAAAAATTTCATGCTGTGCCTCTTTGATATCACATTTTATGCTGTCAAGATAATCTGCTTTTGGAACATCTCCAAATACTTTGTTAATATCTTTTCCACAAAGTGTATATCCAATCTTTTTTGTCACTGTAAAATGGGCGGCTAAATCCTTATCTGTTCCTTTCATTTCCATACAGTACTGTTCCAGATTATTTCTGCATCTCTCCAGATAATAATTGGAAAAGTGCAGTTCAAATGGAGTTGGATAAATAAATGTTTGACAATACTTCTCAAGAATTACACTCATCTCAAACCCTTTTGGTGGTGCCAAGTGCTCCAGTTCCAACAAAATTTGAATCATCTGCATTTTTTCGTTTAAAGAAGGCTCCTGTTTGATTACTGTCAGAAAGTCAATATCACTTTTATTCCAGCGAAAACAGTGAAATGCAAGAGAACCATGAATATAGATTCCAACAAGATTATTTTTTAATATTTTATTGTAGCCCTCTGATATTTTCTTTAATATTTCTTCAATTTTCATTTTTTATCATGCTGCAAATTATATTATATATAATTAATATTTTATTTTTGTGTGCCAATCCTGCTGGAGAAGGCTTTAAATGTCTGCAGCACTATCCTCCTTATATTGTATATATTTTAGGGATTATTTTACAAAGACAAACAGGTTTTGTTTTATTATAATACTATTTTTTATTTTACATTTGTCAAGGATAATTTTT
>CAJUDQ010000022.1:14262-53387 GCA_910585215.1 uncultured Lachnospiraceae bacterium
ATAATTTTTATTTTTATAATCTGGTTAGATTACCCAAAATCCAAATTTAAAACTATAATTTTTCTAAAAAAATAAAAATATCTGCAAAACCAATACAGGAAATAATTGTAAAATAAAATAAAAATTATGCTTGTATTCTTTCCATATCTTTTATATAATACTATTAAGCAAGCTTGATTGTGAATCATGCAGCCAGCACTTGTATTGATTGCCTAAATCATGCAGGCAATATTTGTGTTGATTACTCAATAATTTATAAAAGGATGTGGTTTTATGAAGAAAAAGTATAACAGAGCTTCTCTCAGCGTGGAAGCTGCAAAATATGAAATTGGAAAGGGCATGGAGGACGGATTTCATCTCTGGTCTACGGTAATCACAAATGGCTGGATTTCAACGGAAAAGCTGGTAAAAATTACAAATGAAAATGGTCAGGTAGTATGTCCCTTTATCCAGAATCGCAGAGGTCTGATTTTTATCCGCGAAGGAGATTATATTATTTATGATGACGGCGGTGAACGCCACTGTTGTGGCAGTGATAAATTTCATAAACGTTTTACTGAAATTGAATAACTGACAAACTCAAAATTTTTTTAATGAGCCTACCAGAAGAGCTGTTGATTGGTTTCACAAATCAGTCAGCAGCTATTTTGTGTCTATAATGAATATTCTGTTTTTATTTTTGCATGAAAATTTTATTTTGAGAGATAATAACTATACGATTTACTATATCTTTCTGTTATAAATTTTGTAGTGAGACTTATTTTATATTTACAGAACACATGTTTTTATTTCTATAATATTTTATTAAAAAAATCCTATATCTCAAACAACATACAGAAAGATTTTCACAAAGCTATAGTGCAGTCAGCACGCTGTTCTGTCCAAAAAGGAGGATTATCATGCAAAAACTTTATACAGGATTTATAAATATTCTGCCGGGATTTCTTTTTGCTCTGATTATTGCATGGATTTCCAAATTCATAGAGGAACTTCTGCCAATTCATCTGATTGGAGCCAGTGTAATCGCTTTATTTATTGGAATGGGAATTAACGCATTTCTTCCTGAAAATAAACTGTTAAACGAAGGGCTGAAATTTACATCAAAAAAAATATTAAAGCTCGCAATTATTTTACTTGGCGCATCTCTTAGCATATCTACTATTTTATCCATTGGTAAAATGTCTATTCTGGTTATGCTTTTTACACTGCTTACCTGTTTTGGCGGCGGTTATTATATCGGAAGAATGCTTGGTATCAACTGGAAGCTGTCAAATCTTATCTCTGCCGGTACAGGAATCTGCGGGGGCTCCGCCATTGCTGCCATTGCTCCTGTCATTGACGCAAAGGATAAGGATATTGCTTATGCCATGTCCGCCACATTTCTGTTTGATATGGCAATGATTATCATGTTTCCGATTCTTGGTGATTTTATGGGATTGTCCGATATGGCTTATGGACTTTGGGCCGGTACTGCTGTGAATGATACTTCCAGTGTTGTTGCTGCCGGATATGCCTATTCAGAAAATGCGGGTGACTTTGCCATGATGGTAAAGCTTACCAGAACCTTATCTATTATTCCCACTGTACTAGTCTTTGCATTTATAAATATTCATGTAAAAAGACAAAAGGAAGCCGGAAATACAGATATAGCAAAAGAAGCTGCCTCTATAAAATTCAGTTCTCTATTTCCTTGGTTTATTGTAGGCTTCGTTGTACTGGCCATTTTAAACAGCAGTGGTTTCATTCCGGTAACTCTTTCTGAAACCTTAAAGGAATTGAGTAAATTTCTGATGATTGCTGCTCTTGCTGCAATTGGATTAAATACCAGCTTTAAAGATATGAAAAAGGCAGGGATTTCACCTATGATACACGGATTTATTATCTCTGCACTTGTAGTAATTGTAGCGATTGCTGTGGAGTATTTTATGGGAATTGTATAAGCACAGAGGTTAAGTGCATCTATTATATAATATATGGAAATAAAATAAAAAGAGAGTGCCGTAGAATAACACTCAGGCATAATATGTTGTTTATCAGCAAAAAATTGCAGCATATTGTGCCTGAAGCTATTTTGCGACAGTCCCTTTTTGTCTATTTCTAATTCTCTAATTCTGCCAGTGCTTTTTGTCTTGCCTCTTCGAGCATCATATCCTTTACCTTCATCAGACGAATCTGTGTACTTCTCTCATTTTCATCCAGCTTCATCTTAATATATTTGATATTCTGCTGTGTCTGTGGAATTACCACATGCTCCAGTGCATTTACACGTCTTCTGGTCTTTTCAATTTCTGCCGCCATTAACTGACATGCCTTTTCTGTCTCTGACAGCTTCAACATATCCGGCAGAATATCATCTAACGATTTTACCGCATCGTCCAAATCATTCGAAGTAAATGCAAAACCATAAGAATAAATATCATTCGCGTTTGCTGTTCTTGTTTTATATTCAAATACAGGAATCTCTACACTCATAACATTTTTCTTGTCACATTCCAGATATACTTCCTGTTTCGGAGCCATCAATGCGGTATGAAGTATCTGTTCAGACATTCCCGCTTTGGCAATTACAAAATTTTTATTGGCATCCTTGATACCCTGTTCCACCTTTAAGCGAAGTTCCATATTGATGCGCACCAAATCAAGAAACTGTCTCATCAGCTCATCACGTTTGTCTTTTAAAAGCTTATGTCCTCTGACCGCGGTCTGCAGCTTTTTCTTTAATCTTGTGAGCTCCATTCTGGTAGGATTTACCTGTGTAGTCGCCATGATGATTCACCTCTTTTCCGATTTTATATTATTTTCCATAATACATGATTTCTATAAAATTTTCGTATGAAATTTTCCCATACAATCATTCTTCTGAATTTATTGATAGAATTTTTTATAATATTGCTTCTATCTATTATTTTCCATAATACAAATCAAGGTATTTATCATCAATACGTTTCAACTCGCTTCTAGGAAGTATAGACAGAAGCTTCCAGCCAACTTCCAGAGTCTCTTCAATATCTCTGTTTGCGAAATATCCCTGAGAGACATACTGCTGTTCAAACGCATCTGCAAACTTTGCATAAATCAGGTCAATCTCTGATAATGCAGATTCACCAAGAATCGTCATTAATTCCTTCGCGTCTTTTCCACGGGAATATGCAGCAAAAAGCTGATTCATTGTGTTTGAATGGTCTGCCCTTGTTTTTCCTTCACCGATACCTTTATCCTTCAGACGAGAGAGAGATGGAAGTACATCAATCGGAGGCGTTACACCCTTGCGGTAAAGCTCTCTCGAAAGAATAATCTGTCCCTCGGTAATATATCCTGTCAGGTCAGGAATCGGATGAGTCTTGTCATCTTCCGGCATTGAAAGAATTGGAATCATGGTAATACTTCCGTTTTTCCCCTTCTGACGTCCTGCTCTTTCATACAAAGTTGCAAGGTCGGTATACATATAACCCGGATAGCCACGACGTCCTGGAACCTCTTTACGCGCAGCGGAAACCTCTCTTAACGCATCTGCATAGTTTGTAATATCTGTCAATATAACAAGGACATGCATATCCTTTTCAAAGGCAAGATATTCTGCTGCTGTCAAAGCCATACGCGGAGTAGCAATACGCTCTACCGCAGGGTCATTTGCAAGGTTTACAAACAGTACGGTACGGTCGATTGCTCCTGTTTCCTTAAAACTGTTGATAAAGAAATTTGACTCCTCAAACGTAATACCAATCGCGGCAAATACTACGGCAAACTGCTCATCTTTTCCACGCACCTTTGCCTGTCTTGCGATTTGCGCTGCAAGATTCGCATGAGGCAAACCGGAAGCGGAGAAAATTGGAAGCTTCTGTCCACGAACCAGAGTATTCAGTCCGTCTATCGCTGATACACCTGTCTGAATAAATTCTTCCGGATAACTTCTTGCCGCCGGATTCATCGCAACACCATTAATATCCATTCTGGCATCTGGCAAAATCTCTGGTCCTCCGTCTATTGGATGTCCCAGACCATCAAAGACACGTCCAAGCATATCCTCTGAAACTCCAAGCTCCATGCTCTTTCCAAGAAAACGCACCTTGCTGTTGGAAAGATTAATACCCGTAGAGCTTTCAAACAACTGAACCAGCGCATCGGAACCATTGATTTCCAAAACCTTACATCTTCTTATTTCACCAGAAGCAAGCTCAATTTCTCCCAATTCATCATAGGAAACATTTTCCACCCCATGCACAAGCATAAGCGGTCCTGCCACCTCCTGAATGGTTCTATATTCCTTTGGCATTCCTTATTCCTCCCTTCCAAGCAGATTTGCGATTTCAATATGAAGCTCATTATTGATTTTTTCATATTCGGAATCAATATTTTCATCCAAAGTATATTTATAACGTCCGATACGCTCTCTTACTGCCATATTAATTAATTTCTGTACAGAAGCTCCCTGTTTTAATGCCTCAAGAGACTTATCATAAAATGCAATTACAAGCTCCATCATCAAAAACTGCTTCTTTAAAGAAGTATACGTATCTACTTCATGGAAGGAATTCTGATGCAAAAAGTCCTCACGAATAGAACGTGCTGCCTCCATTTTTAAACGGTCCTCTGCGGACAGCGCATCCATACCAACCATCTTAACGATTTCGTCAAGCTCTGCTTCATCCTGCAAAAGTCCCATTAAACGCTGTCTGTCTGACATCCACTTATCAGATACATTTTCATCAAACCAGCTTCCCATATTATCTGTATACAAGGAATAGCTTGTAAGCCAGTTAATCGCAGGGAAGTGACGCTTGTAAGCCAATGCAGAATCCAGTCCCCAGAATACTTTCACAATACGAAGTGTTGCCTGAGATACCGGCTCCGAAATATCACCACCCGGAGGGGATACTGCCCCGATAACAGAAAGAGCACCGACTCTTCCATCCTTGCCAAGAGAAACCACCTGTCCTGCACGCTCATAGAACTGCGCCAGACGGCTTCCCAGATATGCCGGATAACCTTCTTCACCTGGCATTTCCTGAAGACGTCCTGACATCTCACGCAAAGCTTCTGCCCAACGGGAGGTGGAATCTGCCATAAGCGCAACAGAATATCCCATATCTCTAAAGTACTCTGCAATAGTAATACCTGTATAAATAGAAGCCTCACGGGCTGCCACAGGCATATCAGAAGTATTTGCAATCAGAACGGTTCTCTCCATCAGAGACTGTCCTGTTTTCGGGTCCTTTAATTCTGGAAACTCGTTTAAAACGTCTGTCATCTCATTTCCACGCTCGCCACAGCCAATATAAACAACGATATCCGCCTCTGCCCATTTTGCAAGCTGATGCTGAATCACTGTCTTACCGCTTCCAAAAGGTCCCGGAACTGCTGCAACACCGCCCTTTGCAATTGGGAAAAAGGTATCTACCACACGCTGTCCTGTAATCAGCGGCATATCAAGCGGAAGTTTTTCCTTATAAGGACGTCCTTTACGGACCGGCCATTTCTGCATCATAGTCAGTTCTTTGTCGCCATTTTCTGTCTCTACAACAGCCACTATCTCATCTACCGTAAAGTCACCGGATTTAATATCTTTAATTGTTCCCTTTACTCCATAAGGAACCATAATTTTCTGCTGTACTACAATTGTTTCCTGAACTGTTCCGATTACATCGCCTGGCTCCACTTCATCGCCCGGCTTTACCACAGGCTCGAAGGTCCATTTTTTATCTCTTTTTAACGATGGAACTTCTACCCCGCGCTTTAAGCTGTTGCCCGCTATCTTCATAATATCATCCAGAGGTCTCTGAATTCCATCATAGATGCTGGTAATCAGTCCTGGTCCCAGTTCAACGGAAAGTGGCATCTCTGTTGATTCTACAGGTTCTCCCGGACAAAGACCGGAAGTTTCCTCATAAACCTGTACAGACGCCTGGTCTCCATGTATCTCTATAATCTCACCAATCAGTCTCTGATTGCTGACACGAACCACGTCAAACATGTTTGCGTCCCGCATACCTTCGGCAATAACCAAAGGTCCTGCTACTTTTTTAATCGTACCTTTACTCATTTGGATTAATCACACACCTTTCTAATTACCGCCAAACAGAATATCAGAGCCTACTGCCTGCTCTACGGTCTTCTTTACATTTTCCACGCCTGCGCCTGTATTGCCGGATACGCCCGGAATCTGAATAATCGCCGGAAATACAGAAGCACTATACTTCCTGATATCCTCCTGTATACAGTCTGCCAGCTTCTCTGTTACATAGATTACGGAATAATCATTTTCTGCAAGATTATGAAGCTGCTTTGCGGCACTTTCCGAATCGGATACCGGAAATGTATCCAGTCCTACAGTGGCAAAACCGTAAATACTGTCATAATCGCCTAATACTGCAATCTTATACATACATTTCCCTTACCCTTTCCCGGATTGACTCATCAGAAAAGCCGTTTTGCTTTCCTGATAAAATAATTCTCACCGTTTTTATTTCATTTTCTCTTGCAAGGACATATGCCACAAGCGGTCCTATGGAAAATGAATTATATTTTTGTGGTTTTATCGTGTTTATAATTCTGTTATCACACCAGCGCTCAAATGCAGAAGTAGATTCTCTCAATGCTTCTGCGCCTTCTGAGTACCCTGTTTCATCAAGATAGCTGCAAATACTTTCCAGACCATTCAAAGCGGCATGTGCTAATTTTTCTACACTGACACTCTGACATTCTGCCATTGCCTGTTTCATAAAATCCATGGATTTTGCCGTTCTCTGAGAACGAACTGCTATCTTTATATCTGCCACAGCTACTGTAGATTCTGCGTAATCCCTCAAAATACTATTATCCGACTTTTTACCAGCCTGATAAATTGCTTCCAAAGCTGCTTTATCCACAATGATATCACATAATTGTCCGTCTTTTGTCTGGACAAATGTCTCATAAGCCTCTCTTGCCGCAGCCTGCATAATATCCGGCAGTGACTGGTAGTTCTTTTCGGAGATGTGTTTTACCATAGTTTCTCCATCAATACTACAATCGTCATAAAAAATATTTGCACCTGTTTTTCCCATTACTACCTGCTTAATGGCTGCCTTTAGATTATGGAAAAGGTTTGGGTAAGAAAGCACATCAAAAACCGACATATCAGAAGTCAGCTCGCGTATGGTTGCCCATGTTTTCTCACGTTCCTTTGTAAGAATCGCCTCTGCATCTGACGGTGTATCGCTGTCTCCCCAGCCTTTTTCCTGCAGAAATTGAATACAGTTTTCATAACTTTTACATGCAATCAACTGGTCAATTGTCGCATTGGAAAACAAGGATATCTCAAGGGAGCGTATTCGTGCAACAGCATATACATAATTATCTGCCATAACTTATATCCCTTTCCTTAAAATCTGCTTTTTAAATGTTTATAAAAATAAAGTTTCATGTACCTTGTCTGCAAGATACTCTCTCTCAGTATGGAACATTGTCTGAATCGAACAATTTTCCTCCACACCTCCATAAACAAGGATAAATCCTCCATCAATCGGTCTGCTGTCCTTTGAAAGCTTCAGAGAGCCGCCGTTCTGTTTTGCGACACTGCTAATTTTGTCCTCAAAATCTGCCGGCATTCGGTCTAAATCTTTTTTGGAGAAGTAAATCTCACCGTCTTTCGCAAGACTATATTTCTTTAACATTTTTTCAAGCATCTGGAAATAAGTTTTATCATCTAATGCAAATATACTGTCATAAGCCTTGGCAAGAATATCTGAAATAATTTCCTGTCTGGCATTCAAAATCATCTGACGTTTCTTTAACTGCGCGGAAGATTTTGCTCTGTCACTGGCATTCTTCTTGTCCTGTTCTGCTTTTGCTGCAATGTCTGATTCAAGTTTTCTACATTCCTCTTCGGCACTGCTTATGATTTCAGAAGCCTCCGCATTCGCGGCATCCTTTTTCTCCGCTGCGGTTTTTCTTGCTTCGCTCAGAATCTCTTCTACTATTTTGTCAATATTTGCCATTTATTTAAGCCTCTCCTTTCTATAAAATTTCTTTACAGGAAATCACTTCACTGTCTTTCCCGTAATGCTGCCCGAAAAGGGCGGCTGTCCACTGAATAAAATGCGGAAAAATTTTTGTCATCTGTAGCAATACAATTTGTAACCGTACAAACTGTAACACTACAAACTGTAACAATATAAGCACTTTATTCTAAAAGCAGAAATTAAACATTAATAGAGGTAACTGCCAAAATAGAGATAAGCAATGCAAGAATAGCATATGTTTCAACCATTGCAGGGAAAAGCATGGACTTTGCAAACTGCTCAGGCTTCTTTGCTACAATTCCAATACTGGCAACTGCTGTTCTTCCCTGATGCATACCGGAAATCAGACCTACGATTCCAATTGGAAGACATGCTGCAAAAATCAATAAACCTGTCTGAAGGCTGATTTCTGCTGCACCGCCACCAAGCAGACCTACCTTGGACAATACGATAAAGCCTACCAGCAGACCATAAATACCCTGTGTACCTGGAAGAAGCTGCAAAATAAGTACTTTTGCAAATTTACTTGGGTCCTCTGTCACTACTCCTGCGGCAGCCTGTCCTGCCACACCTACGCCGATTGCTGAACCGGCACCTGCAAATAATACTGCAACGGCTGCACCAAGAAGTGCATAAACAATTCCTAACTGTTCTGTAAACATAAATCAATGATCCTCCTTAATTCTTATATATTTTGTATTTTGTTGAAAAGGCTCGAACGGGCGTCCGCCACCTTCATAAAACTTACCAAAAAATTCTACATACTGTAAACGGTTTGTATGAACATAGGCTCCCAACAAGTTAATCGCAATATTTAAGGTATGCCCGATAATAAATACGATAATAAAGAAGATTGCACCTACAACTCCTCCGCCCATCATGGAACCCATCTGGTTGACCACCTGTGCAATAACACCAGTGGCAAGCCCCAGCGCCAGAAGTCTTGAATAGGATAAAACATCTGACAACCAGCCTGTAATATTGTAAATATCATACAGGCCAAGTGCAATACGAAGCGCCGGATTTTTATTTGCTCTTCCCGACATCAGTATAATTCCGATTAATCCCACCAATGCAAGAACCTTTGCAAGAATATTTACAAAGCCCGGAAAATGAAACTGCTGTCCGGCAATAGAAGCAAATAATTCACTTGGAATCAAAATCAATACAAGACCAAACAATAAAGCAAACCAGAAGCCCACATCAAAAAGACAGTCCAGATATTTTCCCTCTTTTATCAACATATATCCTTTGATTGCAAGTCCTGTAAACAGATGAATCAGACCAAACAGCAGCGAATAAAGCAGCAGTCTCATAGGGTCCTTTAACGGCTCAAACCATACAATTGGAAACGCCACGTCTTTGCCAAAAAATGTCTTTGCAACAACTGTTACAAGGTCTCCAAAAAATCCTCCAAACATCAATCCCCAGAATAATGTGGACAACCCGCAATAGAAAAACATTCTGAGCGTTTTTCTAAGCCCCTGTTCCATTGTTTTAAATTTTAAAAGCACAAAACCGCAGGCAAGAGCAAGTATCAATCCATATGCCGCATCTGAAAGCATAAGTCCAAACAAAAAGACATAAAAGAAAGACATGATAAATGTCGGGTCAATCTCTCCTTTTTTCGGCAGACCAAATGATTCAACAACACTTTCTGTAGAAGCGGAAAATGTGTTGTTTATCAGCCTGACAGGTGCTTCCTCTGTATCCGGAATTTCTTCCAGCTCAACCATAACATCAAAGGAATCTGTCAATTTGCGAACAATCCTTTCAGAATCCCTTTTTGGAACATAACCGCTGATAAAAAATGTGTTTTTAGACTGCGCCAGTCCTCCAAGAACCCCATATTTTTCAGCACGGATACGGAAATAATCTGAAATCAGTCTTAAATCCTCTCTGTTGACAGAAAGGTCTGCAAGACGTTCCTCTGCGTTTTTTGTGTCGTCTTCCAGTTCTTTGATTTTTCCTTTTAAAACTTCTATTCTCTCTGACGGCGTCTTCCTTGATAAAAAAGAAGCACGTGCAAAACCATTTGCCCTTAAAGCCTCCTCCACAGCAGAAGTATCTGTTTTCAGGCAGACAGCAACAAGACAGGTCTGATTTTTAGAAACTGATACAATTGTAATATCTGCAAGAGCATCTCCAGCTTTGGCAAGCATTGTATAAACAGCATCCAAATCATACTGTCCATCCATGGTTCCAATCAGAATATCTGTTTTTTTCGTTTCAAGAGTATTCATGGGAATATCCATTTCCGTCCATGAGGAAAGACTGTCAATCTCAGTATTGATTTTCAAAATATTTGCATGATTTTCAGCCATCTTTTTCTCAAGCTGAACGATTTCATTTGCAATTGACAGATAGAGATTTTTATCCTCCATTGCTTTGTCAAAGGTTTTTGAATCCACGTATTCTCTGCCGGCAAGAGAATCCAGCATACCTTTTTTCTCAGGAATGTGCTTTTGCAGACATTCAAGCGCTTGGTCTACCTGCGCAGCAGTTTTCTCAAACTGAGATTTCTGTGCAGAAGTATCCATTTTTTCAAAGCCTTCCATAAGCTCTTCATCCGAAACAACTTCAACAATACCCAAGGCCTGAATCATTTCCAAAATGCGCTTACGGTTCTTTTTGAGCGCACACAGATTTATCTTCTGCATTTGTAAAACTGCCATAATTTTATCCCTCCTTTACTAATATCATTTTGTATTATCTGTTTTTCAATCCACTCGTAACAGTAAAACAAAACTGTTTACATGAATTGCTTTTCGCCGATTTTACAATCTAGGTTAAACCAGCAGTGAAACCACCAAATCAATTGCTTCCTTCTCCTTTTTTGAAGCATTCTGTTTCAAATCTGACAGTTCTGTTTCGGCATCTGCAAGAAATGCCTGAGTTTCCTTCTCCGCCTTGGCTGCTGCAGTCTGCTGTGCAGATGCTGCCTGTTCCTTTGATTTTTTGGAAACCTGTTGTTTCATATCAGAGGCCTTTTGTCTGGCGTCTTCAAGAATTTTTTTGCACTCGGCTTCCGCATCTTTTATAACCTGCTCCGCCTGAGTTTCAGCATCTCTGATTTTTGACATGGTGTCCTGAAGCACATAATCACCTCCTTTTTTCTAAAAGAAACTATCCTGCCTGAATAAAATAATTTCTATGATAAAACATAGAAATTCCCTATAGAAATTACAGGGATTTATTTCTATTCAGAAAATTATGCATTTTTTAGAAATTTTTATATTATTATACAATTTTAACCTAAAAAGGTCAATGGCTTTTACGGTCTAAATAAAGAGATTAATAAGACCAAGCACTACAATAATGACGCCGCAAACACGTACCGCCATTTCTGATTTGATTTTGGAACCTTCGCGCTGTGTCATTTTCTGCGGGGTGATAATTGCAGGAACAGCTATGACAAAACATACAACGAGAAAAAGAATATCCAACATGGTACTACCTCACTTTCTATGATTATGTATAAAGAGAATTATAACATACTATGAAAAGAAAAACAACTTTTTTCCATTATTCATCAAAGATTTGAAAAGGACTGTCGCATTGCGTACAGTCCTTTTCGTGTTTTTAAACTATCTAAAAAATGAATTATACTTTAAAAATCATATATCTGACAGATTATGGAGCAACCGCATCCGAATTTGTCTGTTCTGTATCTTTTGAGGACTCTTCTTCCGATGACGGTTCTGTAGTAGACTCTTCGGAAGGGTCTGTTGCTGTATTATCTGAGGATGAGTCCTTTTCTTCTGACTGTGAAGGATATTCATCTGAAACAGGTGGAGTTGAAGGATACTGAACCGGAGGAATTGTTGAAGTATTTCCTGATGAACTTCCATTTCCATTCTGACTGCCTCCGGTTTGTTTATTTTCTGTTTGATTATTTTTATTTGTATTAACAGTTATCACCTTTGTAACAGTCTCTTTTTTTATTACTTTTGCATCCCCGTCTTTGTTGACTACTACCTGAGTATTATCTCCGACTTTATAAGTCACACTTCCATCAGGAGCCGATTCTGTCTCAATTTCATCAGAAGAAAGGTCTATCGTTTCTTCCTCTACTAAAATAGAAAAAATCTTTCCATTCGTATCTGTTTCAACCTCTGCATCTACTTCTTTTATAATCTCTTCAGAGATAATCGTAGTTTCCTGTGCATCAGAGTCACTTGCCTCTCTGTAATTCCATAAACTCTTTTTCTTCCCCGAACGATTTGATACAAGAACTGCGATAAACAGTATGCATATCAGCAGTATCAGTATTGCTGCCTGAATCTTTTTATTCTGCAGCATACCTTTGATTCTTTCCATAGTGATATCCTCTCTTTCTGCAATCGTATTTTATCAATAATTTTTTATCCTGTACTTTTTACATAAATTTTTTCTGTTACTAATTTAACACTATTTTCCTATATTTGCAACTGTTTAATTTCCAGAACTGCCAGTATTTTGCTTTTTTATAAAAAATCACTTCTTACTTTTTATGAGATGTGTCAAAAACACTCATGACTTTAGTCGTGAGAGGTTCAATGCATGAAATATCAAACTTCTTAAACAGGTGCGTCAACACCTTAGAACCCCATTCCTTTCAGGATAGGCAGTTCATGATGCAGATCTCGGAGGATAATTATGATTGACAGAAGGAAGTTTTATATTGTCTTTATTTTTTATTTCAGCTTCGAAAAATAATTTTTTCTGCTCCAGTACATGCCTTTAAATCTTTTTCTGTCTTTCTATAAAATTCCCGATATTTTTTTGGACAAATAACAATAAGCTCAGGAACAGAGTCCTTCATTGACAGTTGATTTTCTGTTTTATTTTTACGTACATTCATAATTACTGTCTTTACATGTTCTCCAAAGCCAATATAGGTTTTGTCTATCTGTTTTACTAACCACACAGTCTGATGCAATGATTTTTTCTCTTCATATTTCCCATAAAAATTTTGATAAATATAATCTGTGATATAAGGGGTATAAACGGCATACAATTTTAAAATTCCAAGCAGACTGTAGTATAAGGCAGTCTGACCGGAATATCTCTGTTCTATGCCATGCTTTTCTGGTTGATATAGTCTTTCTTTTACAATTTCAATATAATAATCACAAAAATCTTTCCAGAACAGCTCGTCAATTTCATGCCTCGCCTGACCAATTTCATAATGATTCAATAAATTTGTTACCTCTTCTGTTGTCTGACTTACTCTCTGCAAAATCCAACGGTCAATCGGCAAAAGCTTTGATTCATCATATTGGTCGTCTTTTTTGAAATCTTCCAGTTGTAATACTACAAATCTCGCAGCATTATAAAGCTTATTTATAAACCTTTTCGAAATCTTCAGTTGACTTTCACTGAAAAAAGTATCTGTTCCAAGCCTTCCACTTGCTGCCCAATAACGTATGGCATCCGCTGAATGATTTTCTATTAATGCAAATGGAGAACCGGCAGCATTGTTTTTTGACTTGCTTATTTTTTCTCCCGGTTTTGCAAGAACAAATCCGCTAATCATAATGTCTTTCCATGGAATCTGTTCTGTATGATACAGACTTTTTACAATTGAATAAAATGCCCATGTACGGATAATTTCATGCGCCTGACTTCTCATACCCATCGGCAGAATTTTATCTGAACGGTCATCTGCTTCTCCATAATGTGCATTGATAAGAGTCGTGACTGATGATGTGGCCCATGTATCAAATACTGCCTGCTCCGGAATAAATTCATTACACCCACATGAACAAGGATTCAAAGGTTTGTCTTCAAGAGGATTTACCGGAAGCTGTTCTTCTTTCGCAAAAGCAGGAGCCTTGCAGCTTTTACAATACCACACAGGAAACGGAACTCCAAAATATCTTTGTCTGGAAATACACCAGTCCCATTTAAGATTTTCTACCCACAGTTGATAACGGTTTTTCATATGCTCAGGATACCAGTGAATTTCCTGTGCTGCCTCAAGAAAACGCTCTTTTTCAGATAAAATATCAATATACCACTGTTTTGAAAGAATAAATTCAACTTCATTGTCACAACGTTCATGCACTGCAACCATATGGCTGATTTCCTCCTGTCTGATAAGAAGCCCTTTTTCTTTTAGCAGTTGGGTTATGAATTCTCTTGCTTTTTTTATACTCATTTTCCCGATATATGGAATTTCCTCACAGATTGTTCCATTTTGTAAAATAACTTTTTTATAGGGAAGATTGTGTTTCTGATACCAGTCAACATCTGCGGAATCACCAAAAGTTGCACACATTACGGCACCTGTTCCTTTTTCCATGGAAACGGTTTCTTCTGCCAAAACAGGAATTTCAAAATCATATAAAGGTACTTTTGCTTTTTCTCCTATATATTGTTTATATCGGGCATCATCTGGATGAACAAAAATACATACACATCCTGCAAGCAATTCCGGTCTGGTAGTGGCAATCAAAAGATTCCCCCTTGATGTCTGAAAATTCAGATAATGAAAAAACGTTTCAGATTCTTTCGTTTCCAACTCTGCCTGTGCAATAGAAGTCTGACATTTTGTACACCATAATACTGGAGATTCTTTACTGTAAGCTTTTTTCTTCTCTACCAGTTCAAGAAAGGATTTCTGAGAAATTTTCTGGGACAAATCAGAAATAGTCTGATACTGTAAATCCCAATCCACACTGAAACCAAGACGCTTCCACAGATTTTTAAACTCTGTTTCATATTTTTGAATCGTATGTTTACACTTTTCGCAGAACTCACTGCGTGGCAGCATATTTGCATGTATGTTTTCTTCTTTTTCTACAAGACGTTCTGTTGGAAGTCCGTTATCGTCAAAGCCAAACGGATAAAATACATCATAACCCTGCATCCGCTTAAATCTTGCAATCATTTCAGCCTGTGTATAAGAAAAAACATGACCAATATGAAGTTTTCCACTAACCGTTGGCGGTGGTGTGTCGATAGAAAAAACCTTTTTTTCTCTGCTGTTTTGATATTTGTAGATTTTGTTTTCTTCCCACATTTGTTCCAATTCCTGTTCCACTTTGTGGAAATCGTATTTCTTATCCATAATGGATACCTCCTTATAAAATATAATTTTACAAAACAGACAAAAATCGCCCTGAGCATACGCTCAGGGCGAACTACATGTCCGTGGTACCACCTGAATTCAGAAATATTTCTGCACTTGTTACAATACGGGAATTATCTGCGTAATTCCGATATCGCTTCCCCTGATAACGGTGGGAATCTCCGTTGGAGTCTACTTGGAATTCTCTGTTCGGTCCAAAGCTCAAAGGCTACTTCCATGCGTCCTTCACGAAAATTTTCACCGGCCATTTTCTCTCTGTTTATCCGGATTCGCATGTACTCCTCCTCGTCAATGCTTTTGTCTGTGTTTGTGATTAATATTATAGCAGGAAAAGAAGGATTGTCAACAGGTTCGTTTTTTATTTTTTCTACCACCTTTATTTTATGGAATCAATAATTTTCTGCTCATTATATTCTGCAAATCTATATAGCTCCATTGCATTTTCTGCACATTTCAAATCCTTTTCCCCGAAAAACCATGCAGCAAATAAAAGTTCTATGGACTGCATAACATATGGTACTGCTTTTATTTCCTCCAAAGATAAAACAAGCTTCCCTTGATATCCTGCAAAGACATTTCTTAATAATTCAAACCATTCTTCTTTTGTAATACCCATACACTCTTCTTCTGACAATAACCCCATACAAAAATAGCACAAATCAAAGATTCTGATATTTCTCTGACTTAAATCAAAATCTATATATCCTGAAAACCTACCATGATAGAATAAAAAATTTCCAAAATGGACATCTCTGTGAATTAACTGAACCGGCAGCTTGTCATATAAACTTTTTAAATTCAAAACTGTTTTGTCAAAGGTTTTTTCTTCGATGTATTTCCAGCCGGTATCCTGAAAAAAGTTTCTAACCCAGCCATTCATTTCATCCAGAAGACTGTTATTCCAAAATTCATCCTGTGTTTCACACTTTTTAAAGGCAATATGCAGACGTGCAAGGATTTCGCCCATTTCGACAGCCAGTCCGAAGTTGTTTTTTAAACTGACAATATTGCTTCCCTGCATTTTTTCCAGCAGAATATAGTAATATTTGTCATCATGAACATAGGAAGCTGCTTTTTTTGAAAGAATCATTTTACCTGTCGGAATTTTCATATTGTCTAAAATAGTAATGATTTTTATATTCCTTTCAAGCAGATTCAGATTTTCATATACTTTCAGAATATATTCATTTCCAATCTGCCATGCAGTGTCATAAATTTGTGTAAATGCTGGATTTGTAACATTCCAGTTTGTTAGGATATGTTTAATTCTATTTTTCATAGTTTCATATCTCTTTCTTTGATGTATTAAAATTCTTCGAATACTGGACTCCGACAGATGATATTGTTCGGAAAGCTTTTTATTGCTTATGCCCTGCAAAGAGCTTGTGTAAATATGTGCATTTCTTTTCTGCAGTTCAAGGGAATATTCGGAAGAAATGGAAGATTTTTGTTTTTCTTTTATGGGGATATAAATATATTCACCCTGTACATATTTTTGTATGGATTCTATCAGTTCTGCTGGAAGTATGTTGTTTGCATTTTTATATTTCAAATCGGCAAATCCTCTTTTCTAATGGTTTATTTTGATTACAATTTAATGAAGCTTAAGGACATTATATCATAGAATCAAAAAAAGAAGTGTTTGTTTTTTTGTCAGAATAAAATACAAACACTTCCTTTTTATTTCATAATAGCTATAATATTTCTTTTCATCAGAAGCATTTATTCTAAACTTCACATTATTTATATATAACTATTATACTTTTGCTTTTTGCATATTAAAAATCTTATCTATTATTCCATGTTCCATATCATCAATACTATAAATCATATCCATAACTTCAAAAGTTTCTCTTAAATTCCCCTTTGCACTTTTCCAACCCACTCCGTCTGTAAACCATACAAATGTAAATCCTTCTATAGTATCAGCTTCCTGTGAAAGCATTTTATAGCTTCTTGCTGTTTCATTCAACTTAGATCCGCCTCCACTATAAAAGTTTGTTTCAATACCATATATCATTTGTTTTGTTTTAATTACAAAATCAAATCGTTTTGCAGCTTTGCCCTGATTAGAAAGTGCAGATAAGTCAATATTCCATTTATTTTCAATATCTTTTAAATACATTTCTTTAAAATAATTTTTATCTTTCACAAATCCCGCTGTAACTATATAGTTCTCAACTAAATTTTCCATTTGATGACCACCTCGGTTCTTTCGTCCATTAGAATCCAGGCCTGTTTCAATCCCAAAAGCATAATCAACTAAATTATTTACAATATGATTTGCAATCATATCAAATAACCCTGTTTTACACATAAATACTTTGTATTAATTCATCTGCTTAAAATTATAAAGAAATGCACCTTTTTCATCTTGCGCATAGATTTCATTATTACGCACAGCAAGTAACAATGGTACACATGCCAAAGTTTCTGGATATTTTGTTATAATTTTTTCAAAATCTTTCTCAATATTCTTTGAACCAATCAGAGAATTTAAAATATTCAGTTCTACCTTAATTTCTTCTACATTTTTTACAACCTTGTTAAAATCAACATAGTAATCATAACCCGATATGCTTGGTCTAAATTTATTAAGCCATTCATCAAAATTTCTATTTGTCATTTACGATTTTCTCCAATCTTTTTAAGTATTTTCAAATACTCTTCACTTATGTCTGTTCCAATAAGTTTTTCAAAAAATCTGATAAACTCTGTTTCAAAATCAAATGAGCCTTTCTTCATAATTCAATTCTTTATTATTTTGACTTTTTAATAGTTATATATAATCACTTCTTCGCCCACTCTATTTGATGCATCCGAATTAATCATCCGTTTTACACTTACAACATCTATTTTATAACCTTTACCACCATATAACTCATTTACCAGATCTGTATTATGATTTGTAAGCATACACATACAGCCTCTATTTGTTAATTCATCATACAACCTTGCCAGACGTTTATGACTTTCTATATCAAATCCCTCTTTTGTATATGATTCGAATGATGTTAAATTTAGAGGAATATATGGACTGTCAAAAAATATAAAATCACCTTTTTCAGCGTCTATACATGCTGCTTCAAAATCTCCCTCCATAATAGTTATATTCTGTAAATACTGAGATACATCCATAATAACTTTTTTGTCAACTGACATTCTTCTGCTATTATTATATGGAACATTAAAAAGCCCTTTACTATTTACACGATATAATCCATTAAAACAATGTTTATTAATAAAAACGAATAGTGCTGCTAATTTTATATCATATTCCAAATTTAGCATTTTATTGTTATACTGTTCCCGAAGAAAATAATAGTATTCTTTTCCATCTTCCCACATTTCTCTATCAAGCTTATCTACTTCTTCTAAAAAATCCTTTGGCGCATTACAAATCTGTCTGTATGTATTTATCAATGCCTTATTAATATCATTAATCAATGTATTTGCAGGCTTTAATTCAAATACTACTGCACCGCCACCTACAAATGGCTCATAATACTTATTATATTTTTCAGGTATTCTCTTCTTTATTTGTGGAAGTAACTGACGCTTTCCTCCAGCCCATTTCACAAATGGAGAAGCGTTTGAATAATTCATTTTTACTCCTCTTTCCTATATGCATTGTTCTTTTTAACATAAAAAATGAAATTTAGATATTTTACTTTTGAAATACAAAAATGTACTCATGTGCCAATAATAAAAAATTAGTATATTGATTCTCCCAATAATCCGTAGAACGACAATTATGTTGCTCTTTAATAATAATCTCTTTATTTATAAAACCTGCCTGCAAAAAACATTCCATCACATAAAAACCTAACGGAATTATATTTCCATATTTTCTTATATCTGCCATCATCACTGCACACATTTTTTTCCTTTTCAATACACGATATGATTCTTCTGCTACCTTCTGCATTTGTTTTAAAAATTCCTCTAATTCAATTAAAGAAATATCTCCATCTATTTCTTTACTGTACTTAATAATATTAGCATATGGGGGATGCGTACAGATAAAGTCAATATGGCTATCTTTAATAAAATATAAATCTGCTGCATTGGCGTTTCGTGTAAATATTTTTGAATTTGTTTTACATTGGAATTGTAAATTTGTTTCAGAAATTAAAACAGATTGCGGATTAATATCAAGACCTACCGCATTGCGACCCAGTAGCTTCGCTTCTACCAAAGTAGTTCCACTACCCATAAATTGATCCAAAATCCAGTCTCCCTGATTTGAATATCGAAGTATTAGATTTCTTGGCACATATGGAGACCAGTTTCCCCGATATTTACCTGAATGTGTTGCCCAACTGCCTCGGTTGGGAAATGACCAAATAGTTGTTGGCTCAAGATTAAATTTATCTGGATATAAATTTATAAGAAAAACCCCCTTTTATTATATAATTTGAAAGAAAATCATATTATAAAAGGGTTGTTATCCTAAGAAAAAGTACTTCAAGATATCAAAAATACAAACATTAATAACTAACATATCTCATATACTTAACACTTGGCTTAACAACCCAAAAAATTTTTATTTGAAAGAATAGTAAATTATCTCTTACTAAACTGTGGCGCACGTCTTGCCGCCTTCAAACCATACTTCTTTCTTTCCTTCATTCTAGGATCTCTTGTCAAAAATCCTGCTTTCTTTAAGGTCTGTCTGAAATCCGCATCTACTTCCAGCAATGCTCTTGAAATACCATGTCTGATAGCGCCTGCCTGACCTGTATAACCGCCGCCATGAACATTTACCAGTACGTCATATTTGCCGTTTGATTCTGTAAGTACCAGAGGCTGACGAACAATCACCTTTAATGTCTCAAGTCCAAAATATTCATCAATGTCTCTTTTATTTATTGTAACCTTGCCTGTACCAGGTACCAGATATACCCTTGCAATGCTCTTTTTTCTTCTTCCTGTTCCATAGAACCTGTCATTAGCCTTAGCCATTGTAACTTCCTCCTATCGCCGATTAAACTGTTAATACTTCTGGTTTCTGAGCTGCATGCGGATGCTCAGCACCTGCGTACACATGAAGCTTTGTATACATCTGTCTTCCCAAAGGTCCCTTTGGAAGCATTCCTTTTACTGCAAGCTCTACTACCTTTTCCGGCTTCTTATCAAGCATTTCTCTCAAAGTTGTCTCTTTGAGACCGCCTACATAATCCGAATGACGGTAATATTTCTTCTGGTCCAGCTTCTTGCCTGTAACAGCAATCTTATCAGCATTCACAACAATTACAAAATCACCTGTATCAACATGTGGTGTATATATAGGCTTATTCTTGCCTTTCAAAACCTTTGCTACCTCTGATGCAAGACGTCCTAATGTCTTATTCTCTGCATCAACAACATACCATTTTCTTTCGATTTTTTCTGGACTGGCCATAAAAGTCTTCATTGGTCTTCCTCCTATAAAGATGAAACTAATTTACATATAGTATTTATTTTGAAATGCTTCCTCCGGGGCTAATGGCGGAAACATATTCATGCATGATTTTTGTGACGCAATCCGCCACAGCTCTATATTTTATATGATTTTTAACAGCATGTCAATCTTTTTTATACATTTTCTGTATATATTTTTCTCTTTCTGTCAAACAAATTTTTTCAGACAGCCAAGTTTTTCATAAATATTTTCTAACATTCTTCAAAACTTTCATATTCTATCCCTATCAGGGTTAATCCGCATGCTGCCGCCTTTGGCCCTGCTGCATTTCTATCTCTTGCCTCAATAATTTCCTGTACATGCTCCGGTGGGTAAATATTCAACCCTACTTTTATCAATGTTCCCACAATGATACGAACCATATTATATAAAAAACCATTGCCGCAGATTATCATATGTATCATATCTCCCTCTTTTTTTATCTCCAGCCTATAAATTGTCCGCACGGTATTTTCCACCTGACTTCTGGAAGAACAGAAGCTTTTAAAATCATGTTCCCCCACAATATATTCGGCCCCTTTTTTCATTTTTTCCACATCCAGAGGCATATATACAAAATGTGAATACAATCTTTCTGTAGGCACTGCAAATCTGCGGTTTAAAATTTTATATTCATAAGTTTTTTTGCTGTTGCAGTGACGCGGATGAAAATCTGGTGCCACCTCCCTTGACTCCTGAATACGGATATCCGCCGGCAGCCGCTGGTTCAGCGCAAAGGATATCTTCTCCGCCGGAATCCTTGTCTCAGTGTCAAATACAGCTACATTTCCAAGTGCATGAACACCGGAATCTGTTCTGCTTGCTCCTATCACGGTAATTTCTTCTCCCAGAAGCTCTCCAAGTTTTTCATTTATAATCTGCTCCACAGTAATTCCGTTTTCCTGAATCTGCCATCCGCAGTAATTTGTTCCATCATAGGCTATCTTTAACAAAACCCGTTTTAACATGACATAGTTCCTTTCCTGTCATCAAAACCCTGTTATTTTTATCTATTTCTTTTCTAAAAAATACACTTTACAACCACCATAACCACCGCATATCCCGCTATTACAAAATAGGCAGTTTTGTCACTCTTCTTATAAACAAGCGGTTTCATTTTTGTCCTTCCTTCCCCTCCCCGATAGCATCTTGCCTCCATTGCCAGTGCAAGGTCCGAAGAACGTTTTACTGAAGATACAATCAAAGGAATAAAAATTGGAACCAGCCCTTTTGCCTTTTTTACAAGACCGCCGCTTTCAAAATCCGCCCCTCTTGCCTTTTGGGCACGCATTATTTTATCTGTTTCCTCCGCCAGCACCGGAATAAATCTCAATGCAATGGTAATCATCATAGCGATTTCATGAACCGGCACTCTTATTTTTACAAGAGGCGCACATGCTTTTTCCATGCCATCTGCAAGGTCTGTTGGAGTAGTGGTCAAAGTCAAAACTGCTGACATAAGAATTAACAGAAAAATTCTGAGACAGATTTTTACAGCCAGAAAAATTCCCTGCCATGAAATATGGATAATTCCAATCGAAAAAATCATATTTTCACCTTTTGTAAAAAATATTGTAAAAAATACACTAAATAAAAGCAAAAATAAAACGGACCTGAGTCCTTTTATCATCTGCTTTGGCGGAATCTTTGTCAATTTTATAATGACTGCCAGAACTGCTATATTAATACCATATCCTGCAGCAGAATTATTGAAAAAAAGAAAAACCATATAACATAAAACTGCCAGAAGCTTTACCCTGACATCCAGACTGTGTATTTTTGATTCTGCCGGATAATATTGTCCCAGTGTGATATCCTTTAACATCCCTGTACTTCCTTTAATATTTCTATATTTTCTTTATTTACTCTACATTTATCTGTGAACTTTTTCACTATTTCCATGCTTCCTTTAATCTTTGGCAGATTTCCTCTGCTGCCTCCTCTATATTTAAAACATCTGTATTTACCTGAAGTCCTGCTTTTTTTAAATCTTCCATAATATAAACAACCTGTGGTGCCGCAAGTCCCATTTTCTCAAGCTCACTGTGTCTTCGAAATATATGAACAGGAATATCGTCCATTTTCTTTTCTCCACAGTCCAGCACAATCATACGTTCTGTATATTTTGCCACATCCTCCATACTATGTGAAACCAGAATAATAGTTGTGTTGCTGTTTTTATGCAGCTTCTTTAAAATATCAAATATCTCGTCTCTCCCACGTGGGTCAAGCGCTGCCGCCGGCTCATCCAGTATAAGAACCTCCGGATTCATGGCAAGCACTCCCGCAATTGCCACTCTCCGCTTTTGACCGCCGCTTAATTCAAAAGGAGATAATTCATAACATTCCTCTCCGATTCCTACCTGTTCCAATGCATGTTTTGCAAACTCTTCTGCCTCCTCCTTTGAAAATCCCAGGTTTCTCGGACCAAAGCATACATCCTGCAAAACAGTTGCCTCAAAAAGCTGATATTCGGGATATTGAAATACCAGTCCGACTTTTTTTCGAAGAGCAGGAAAACCGTTACTTTCCTCATAAATATTTCTACCCTTAAACAGCAGTTCTCCGGACGATGCCTTATTTAATCCGTTTAAATGCTGTATCAGCGTAGATTTTCCAGAACCGGTATGTCCGACAATTCCAAGAAATTCCCCCTGATAGATATCAAATGAAATATTTTTTAATGCCTGTTTTCTGTATACAGAATCCGGCGAATATACATAACTGATATTTCTGAGAGAAAAAAGTACCTCTTTTTTTGCTGCAGATACCCATTTTTTTTCATTCGATTCTGAACAGCCAAAAATTTCACAGGGCTTTAAAAAGCATTTCCTCAATTCCTCTGTAAATACCTTCCTGTTTATAATTCCTGCGGGAAGAGAAAGTCCTCTGCGGTTCAGCAGATATGCAAGCTCTGTGACCACCGGAAGTTCCATTCCTGCTTCTCTGATTTTCTCATACTGTGAAAAAACCTCCTGTGGTGTTCCAGAAATCGCTATTTTCCCCTGATTCATTACAAATACCTTATCTGCATGGATAACCTCATCCATATGATGCGTAATTAAAATTATGGTTACGTGCTCTTTTTTATTTAATTCATGCAGGGTATCCAGTACTTCTCTTCTTCCTCCCGGGTCCAGCATGGAAGTAGGCTCATCCAACACAATACAGTCCGGTTTCATTGCAAGAATACCGGCAATTGCCACACGCTGTTTCTGTCCTCCACTCAGACGAGACGGAGAATATCGTCTGTATTCTGACATTCCCACCGCCTGCAATGCCTGTTCTACCCGCTTCCATATATCAGGGGTCGGCACTCCCAGATTTTCAAGTCCAAAACCTACATCTTCCTCAACAACGGAGGCTACCATTTGATTATCCGGATTCTGAAATACCATTCCGGCACTTTTGCGCACTTCCCATAAGTTTTCTTCCTGTGAAGTATCCTTTCCATTTACCAGCAAAGTACCACGGGAAGGCAGAAGAATCGCATTGATATGCTTCGCCAGCGTAGATTTTCCAGAACCGTTATGTCCCAGAATCGCTATAAAATCTCCTCTGTTCACATCCAGTGAAACCGAATCTACGGCATATTTTTCACTGATAACATTTCCTTCTTCATCTCTGTCTGTAAATTTATGGACAAGATTCTTTATCTCTATGATTTTTTTTATTTTCTGTGCCTGAAACATTACGTCTATACCTGCCCGTCTTCATAAGCCTTCACTAACATTTTTAAATCTTTTATCTTTTCCCTTAGAATTTCTCCTGTATCGGTATCTGCCACTCTGACTCTTTCCTTCATTCTTTCTGTAATTTTTATTACTGGTGATACTTTATAATTGATATAGCTTCCCTGTCCTGCAAGAACTCTGTCCTTTGCAGAAATCATATGCTCTGCCAGCGCAATATGATGAGAGCTGAAAATCAGAGTATATCCGGCTATTCCCGTTTTGGTCCGGTAAGCCTTTGAAATACCTCCGTCTATCACATACAGCTTGCCGTTTGCCTTTACCGGACTTTCTCCGTCCTTCAGCTTTACCGGCACATGACCGTTTATAATATGCGAGATTTCCGGGTTTAATCCAAACTCCTCAAATATCATATCACAGATTTTCTCCTGATTGCTTAACTGATAGTATGGATTGTAAATTTCCTTTTTTGCTCTTTCATCTTGGATAAAATATCCCTCAAACGCCGACATCTTGCTTTTTCCATATACAGAAGAATTTTTTCCACACCACAGATACCACATAAAATCCACAGACTCCGGATTTTTTGTATAATATGCCTGCTTTACCATTTTATTTGTATAATCAAGAAGCTTTTTCCCCTTATAACGTTTGCCATCAAGCACCACTTCCGTAAAGCTTCCATCTTCATTCATCGGAATACAACCGTGATACAGAAGATTGGAATTGCAGCAGGTATACATGGAACCTTTATTATATAAAAACTCTACATGCCGGTTAAACAGCTCTGAATGTCGGAAGGAAGAAACCAGTGTATACAAAAGCTCCTGTTCACCCTCGGTCAGCTCCAGAGGATTTTTTGAATCTACAGTTGGAAACATGGCATCTTTCAGCTTATATTCCACACCTCCGATTTCAATTGTTCCCTTATCATAGTTTAGCTTTTTCAGAAAATTTCTGTCATCCATATCATATTCCGGATGTCTCTCGATAATCTGGCCCTCTATTTTAAACTGAATAACCGCAATTGCCTTGTGCATTTTTGCTGCAAGCTGAATATCTACATTATCATAAACATTTTCATCTAAAAGCTTTGGCAAAAATCCTCTGCAGTCATCATTTTTATATATATTTGAAGCGAACATGGACAACGGCCTCAGATTAATGCCATATCCGTCCTCCAACACATCAAAATTGTTATAACTCACCGCGATTCTGACTACATTTGCGACCAGCGCCAGATTTCCACAGGCGGCACCCATCCACGAAATATCATGATTTCCCCACTGAATATCCACATCCGGAAAATTCATAAGCTCATTCATAATAATATCTGCTCTTGGTCCTCTGTCAAAAATATCACCGATAATATGCAGCTTATCTACTGCCAGACGCTGCGCCAGCACGCATAGATGACCGATAAAATCTGCCCCTGAATCAGATTCTATAATAGAATGAATAATTTCATCATAATATTTTTTCTTGTCCACTTCAGCTGTATCGACATTTAAAAGCTCTTCTATTGCATATCCATAATCTTCCGGAAGCTTTTTTCTTACCTTCGACCGTGTATATTTAGAAGAAAGCTCTCTGCACAGCTTTATCAGTCGACAGATAAGGATTTTCTGCTCTTCCTTTCCAAAGCCTCTTGCCTGATAGGATTTGATATTTTCATCTGGAAAATATATAAAATGTGCAAATCGTTCCTGCTCCTCTCCTGTCATGGAATCAGAAAAATATTCCCTGATTTTGTCCATAATCGTTCCCGATGCACTGTGCAGAAGATTCAAAAAGGCTTCGTATTCTCCGTGTATATCGCTGAAAAAATATTCTGTTCCCTTTGGAAGCCCCATAATCGCTGTCAGATTAATAATTTCACTTTTGGCAGCGGCAGCGCTTGGATATTTCTCAGCTAGAAGCTTCAGATATTTTTTATCTAAATTTTTGGATTGTTCCATTTTTAATCCTCCATCTGCAACATAATTTTCCTTTATTATATAGTATGTCTGCATAGATTGCAAATTATATTTCACATTGCTCATATAAGAATATCCTATAAAGAAAAAAAGCCGAACAGTTTTTTATCTGCTCAGCTTCTTTTTTCTTTTTATACTAATTCAAGCACAACTTCCATCGCCGCATCACCTTTTCTTGGACCGATTTTGATAATACGTGTATATCCGCCATTTCTGTCAGCATACTTTGGTGCGATTTCTGTAAACAGCTTATTCGGCAAATCAATTGTTTTTGTATTTCTCTTTCTTCCGGCAGCCTTCTGAGGAACTTCCTTTACGGAATAAAGAACTTTAAGCATCTGTCTTCTTGCATGAAGTCTGGAAGGTAAATCCTTCTTAATCTTCTTTTCCACAGTTTCATACTGTGTTACCTTCTTGCCGTCAACAACTTCTTTTACTCTTTTTCCTTCTGCATCCTTCTTTGGAACCTTGGCCTGAACAGTGACTTCTTCAAAGTTGTCTTTCTCTTTTACTGCCAGTGCAATCAAATGCTCTGCCACCTTGCGGACTTCCTTTGCTCTTGCCTCTGTTGTAATAATTTT
This sequence comes from uncultured Lachnospiraceae bacterium, assembly GCA_910585215.1. Classification (GTDB taxonomy): domain Bacteria; phylum Bacillota; class Clostridia; order Lachnospirales; family Lachnospiraceae; genus CAG-303. Next base: position 41,030 of record CAJUDQ010000022.1, read on the forward strand.
GCCATTGTAAATCAGGCTTGTTACCTGTGCTCTGATTAATGCCTTTCTCTGTGCAGACTCTCTGCCAAGCTTTCTATATCCAGCCATTTTAATTAACCTCCATTTGTGGAACATATACCTGTACACTTCGGAATTATCAGATATATGCTTTTCTTCGTCATCAATCAATAAATTGATTCATAACTTTTCCATAAATACTAATCATTGTCACTCTTAAGTGAAAGACCAAGCTCTTTCAGCTTATTGAGTACTTCTTCCAAGGACTTGCGTCCAAGATTACGAACCTTCATCATATCCTCGGAGCTTCTGTTTATCAGCTCTTCTACAGTATTAATTCCGGCTCTCTTTAAGCAATTGTAGGAACGAACAGAAAGTTCCAGCTCATCAATGTTCATTTCCAATACTCTGTCGATTGGGTCTTCTTCCTTTTCTACCATTACATCTACTGTACGGGCATTTTCAGAAAGGTCAATGAACAGATTCAGATGTTCGCTCAATACCTTTGCTGCAAGGCTTACCGCATCGTCAGGAGCTAATGTACCATTTGTATAAACATCCAGTGTAAGCTTATCATAATCTGTAATATGACCTACACGAGTATCCTCTATCGCAAGATTTACGCGCTCTACCGGTGTATAAATGGAATCTATCGCAATGACACCGATTGGAAGCTCTTCATTCTTGTTTTTATCTGAGCTGACATATCCCCTGCCATTTGTAATCGTAAGTTCTATATATAATTTGCTGTCAGTACCGCCGCTAAGCGTTGCGATAACCAAATCAGGATTTAAAATTTCAATATCAGGGTCTGTTTGAATATCTCCGGCTGTGACAACACCTTCTCCGCTGTATTCGATGTATGCAACCTTTGCTTCATTTGTATCACTGTTATTTTTGATTGCGATATTTTTAATGTTCAGAATAATTTCCGTCACATCTTCCTTTACTCCGGGAATAGAGCTGAATTCATGAAGCACGCCGTCTATCTTTATCTGACTTACGGCAGCGCCCGGCAGCGATGAAAGCATAATCCTTCTTAAAGAATTGCCAAGCGTTGTACCGTAACCCCTTTCAAGTGGCTCTACTACAAACTTACCATATCTCTTATCCTCTGAGATTTCGACAATCTCAATGTTTGGTTTTTCGAAATCGAACAATATAAAGCCCCTGCTACTAAAACATATACAAAAGCGTATATGTTAGATGATTCGCCACAATCTCACGATTTATAGTTACTGTTTCAACGTATATGCTTTTGCAACCATTACTGGTATACTACTCACAAGTTATGGCAGCCCCAGAGGGGCTGTGTCGCAAAGCGACATGGCAGCGAAGCTGCCACCCTGTCCTGTATACTCCACAGTCGTAAATTCCCGACTAAGCCATCGGTACATATCCACACTTACTTAATTTTTGTAATCTTGTGGATTTCATCTAATTAGCTTTTCCTTTCCCAGATTTTTTTATAATCAGTCTTTGGCTGATTACATTTTTTAGGCAGTCAACGCAATGTTGGCTGCATGATTTGCCCTTGATTTTCGGGACTTGACCATTGACCAGTTATACCCACAGATTTCTACATCTTTGTTATATCAGACTCTTTCAACTGATAAGGGCTTCATTTCCATAACTCCGCCTGCTATAAAGTCAGCACAAACTATACCTTGGATTTTAGGTACTTTTGAGTATATTTACTCACATTTAATACTATTTTCAAATACTGAATAAGTTTCCTTTTTATTTAATTCACCACTGCTGTTCATGTTAATTTTTATTTTGAATACAACTCGACGATTAACATTTCATCTACCGGCACATCGATATTCTCTCTTACTGGAAGCTGCTTTACTGTACCATTCAAAGCTTCATGGTCTGCTTCAAGCCATTCCGGAATCAGTCTTCCGTCTGTCACCTCAAGGATATCCTTATATCTCTGAGAAGACCTGCTCTTTTCTCTGATTTCAATGGTATCTCCAGCTTTCACAAGGAAGGATGGAATATTTACACACTTGCCATTTACCAGAACATGCTTGTGGTCAACAATCTGTCTTGCTTCTTTTCTTGTTCTTGCATATCCCATACGGAATAATACATTGTCGAGCCTGCGTTCCAGTAAAATCATAAGATTTTCACCTGCCTGGCCCTTCATCTTGGATGCCGTTGCAAAATAATTTCTGAAAGGCTTCTCCAATACACCATATATAAACTTTGCTTTCTGCTTTTCTCTTAACTGAAGGCCATATTCACTGACCTTTTTATTTGCTCTTTTTAACTCTCTTTTTGATTTCTTATCTATTCCTAAATACATCGGGTCAAGACCGAGTGATCTGCATCTTTTAAGAACAGGAACTCTGTTTACTGCCATTTATCTGCACCTCCTATTAGACTCTTCTGCGCTTTGGCGGACGACATCCGTTATGTGGAACTGGTGTCACGTCTTTGATACTTGTAACGTCAAGTCCGCAGGCGGAAAGTGCACGAATCGCTGCCTCTCTTCCTGAACCGGGACCCTTTACCATAACATCTACTGATTTTAATCCATGAACCAAAGCTGCTCTTGTAGCAGTTTCAGCCGCCATCTGAGCTGCATAAGGAGTAGATTTCCTTGAACCTTTAAAACCAAGACCACCGGCACTGGCCCATGACAATGCGTTGCCCTCTGTATCTGTGATGGTAACAATTGTATTATTAAATGATGCCTGAATATGTGCCTGTCCGCGTTCAACGTTTTTCTTTACACGCTTCTTTGTCACTTTTTTTGTAACTTTAGCCATTTTAAACTAACCTTCCCTTATGTGGGTTATACCTTTCTTTGATAATATTCTTGAATAATATTCTTTGAATACTATTCTTTCAAAACTGCCAAAAAGAATCTAAATATTTAATATATATACAATCACTAAATATTATTTCTTTTTATTTGCTACTGTTTTCTTAGGACCTTTTCTTGTTCTTGCGTTTGTCTTTGTATTCTGTCCGCGAACTGGAAGTCCTTTTCTATGACGAATGCCTCTGTAACATCCAATCTCCTGAAGAGTTTTGATGTTCAATGCAATCTCTCTTCTTAAATCGCCTTCTACAACATAATGTTCATCGACAACAGCACTGATTCTTTTTACTTCATCGTCTGTCAAATCTCTAACTCTTGTATCCGGATTCACATTTGCTGCTTTAAGAATTTTATTTGAACTGATTCTTCCGATGCCGTAAATATAGGTCAGGCCTATCTCAATACGCTTTTCTCTTGGTAAATCAACACCTGAAATACGAGCCATGTGTTATACAACCTGCTACTAAAAACAATTCTTAGTAGTTTTTCCTTTCATAATATTTTTCTTCATGATAATTTGTACACATATAAGTGCTTTTTCTGTCATCAATCGCTTATGGTTGATGACCGCGCAATCAATGCAGCCAGCCTCTGGCTGGTTTCTTAACAGACATTAATTGCATGATTTATATAAAGCAATTTCCTTCCCTGTAACATGGCAGTGAATGAGAGTGGTTCATTACCACGTACCCCGGTGTTCCATTGCTGCAGCCGCTAATTTTGTCATAAACCTTCTGCAGTGAATGACATTTCATAAGCGAATACCCTGTTCTAGCCCTGTCTCTGCTTATGTTTCGGATTTTCACAGATTACTCTGATTGAACCCTTTCTTTTAATGACTTTGCATTTATCGCAAATAGGCTTAACTGATGATCTAACCTTCACAGCAAAATCCTCCTTTCAAAAAAGTCCATTTGAAACTATAACATAAAATGCCTGAAAATACAAGTAATTTTTGGATTTTTTTCTTTTATTTATCTCTCCAGATAATGCGCCCCTTATTCAGGTCGTACGGTGAAAGTTCAATCTTTACCTTATCTCCCTGAAGAATACGGATAAAGTTCATACGAAGTTTTCCGCTGATATGGGCAAGTACTACATGACCATTTTCCAATTCAACTTTAAACATTGCATTTGGAAGCTTTTCAACAATAACGCCTTCCATTTCAATTAAATCAGATTTTGACATTTTCAATCCTCCTAATAAATAAAACCTTCTATAATAATGTAAGAATTTCCGGTTCACCGTCTGTAATCAGCACAGTATTTTCATAATGAGCAGACAGCAGACCATCCTCTGTACATACTGTCCAGTCATCATCCAGCCAGTATACCCGCCATGTTCCTTCATTTATCATTGGCTCGATGGCAAAGGTCATTCCTGACTCGATTTTCGGACCTCTTCTTCTCTGCTTGAAATTTGGAATCTGCGGGTCCTCATGAAGCCGGCTTCCAATCCCATGCCCTATAAGACTCCTTACCACTCCATATCCAAAACTCTCTGCATAGGCGCCGATTGCCTTGGATATTTCAAACAGGTGATTTCCCTGCTTTGCATATTTTATTCCCTCAAAAAAACTTTGTTTTGTCACCTGAATCAGCTTTTCTGCATTTTCACTGATTTCACCTACAGGTACTGTTCTTGCCGCATCTGCATGATAACCCTGATAAATAAGTCCTGCATCGATACTGACAATATCTCCTTCCTGAAGGATAACCTCTTTTTTTGGAATACCATGCACCACTTCATCATTTACCGATATACAGATGGATGCCGGATAGCCATTATAATTTAGAAATGACGGAATACAATCATATCCTTTGATAATATCATCTCCGATTTTATTTAATTCCCATGTTGACATACCTGGTTTGACAGCTTTTTCAAGCTGCTCCAGAGTTTTGCCTAACAGCTTTCCCGCATGACGCATTAATTCAATTTCTCTGTGAGATTTTATTGTTATTGACATATTACGCCTCTTTTATGCCTCTAAAACCGCCACAATCGCATCAAAGACTTCCTGCATATCCTTTGTTCCGTCTACTTCCTGCAGTACTCCTTTGTTATTATAATAATCAATCAATGGCTGTGTCTGCTCATGGTACACATTCAGCCTGTTTTCTACGGTTTCCGGCTTGTCGTCATCTCTTAAGATAAGCTCTTTTCCGCATCTGTCGCAGATGCCCTCTTCCTTGGTAGGGTTATATACTATATGATATGTCGCACCACAGCCTACACATGCCCTTCTTCCAGACATTCTTTTAATAATATTTTCATCTGGTACATCTACGTTTACTGCGTAATCAATTTTGTCGTTCATGGCATTTAACGCATTGTCAAGACATTCTGCCTGTGGAATGGTTCTTGGGAAGCCGTCAAGAATGTATCCCTTTGCACAATCATCCTGTTTGATTCTGTCTACCACAAGGTCACAGGTGAGTTCATCAGGAACAAGAAGGCCTTTGTCCATATATTCTTTTGCCTTTGTTCCAAGTTCTGTGCCGTTTTTGATATTTGCTCTGAAAATATCTCCTGTTGAGATATGCGGAATATCATATTTGTCTGCGAGCATTTTTGCCTGAGTACCTTTTCCGGCACCCGGCGCACCTAACATAATAATCTTCATAATTGCCTGCCTTTCTTATAAATTTAAATTAATCGCTGGTTATTTATCGCTGATTTCATAATAATTTAACTTTATCATTATGACGCGATGCTTAACATCTCTGCTGGTCGTTCATCGCTGATTTCATAACAATTTCAATTCTATTATTATGACGCGATGAACGACATATACCCGCAAAAGTTTTATCTTCTGCGGGTATTTATCAATTGTCCAAAAATCCTTTGTAGTTGCGGACTACCATCATTGCACTAATCTTATTCAGTGTTTCAAGAATAACACCGACAACGATAATCAAAGAGGTTCCGCCAAATGATACATTCGCATCAAATACGCCTGAAAATACAAGAGGAATAGTTGCAACAATCAAAAGTCCCACAGCACCGATAAATACGATGTTGTTCAGTAACTTTGTTAAATATTCTTCAGTTGGCTTGCCTGGTCGGATTCCAGGAACAAAACCACCCTGTTTTTTAATGTTATTTGCCACCTCGATTGGATTGAAAGTAATAGACGTATAGAAATATGCAAACGCAATTACCAAAACTGCATACAACACAAATCCAAGCGTATACGCAAACGCACGCCAATTGCTGATATCAAACCAATAACTCTGGCTTAAAAGCTTCAATATCTTGCCCCACACACTGCCGTCGCCTGGCTGTTTTCCCAAAATCTGAGAAATAATGACCGGAAACTGCATAAGCGAAGATGCAAAAATAACAGGAATTACACCGCTGGTATTTACCTTTAACGGAATATGACTCGACTGACCGCCTAACATCTTTCTTCCTTGTACCTTTTTTGCATATTGCACAGGAATTCTTCGTTCTCCTCCGTTGAGCAGTACAATAAATGCAATAATCGCAACAATCACCGCGATAATAATAATCGCAGCGGAAGCAGCACCAAGTACAGACCTTCCGTTTGTCTCTGTAATCATTACCTTTGACTGGAACAGGCCCATAAGGTCATCCGGCATTCTTGCAATAATATTTATCATAAGAATGATAGAAATACCATTTCCAACTCCATTCTCTGTAATTCTTTCACCAAACCACATAAGAAGAGCAGAACCGGCTGTCATGGTTACTACTGCTGTAAATATCAACAGAAAATATTCCGGTTTTGATATATTTTTTGTATCTCCGAACAGTCCCTGATTACCAAATCCGATTGCCATTGCAAGTGATTCGATAATAGAAAGTGCAATCGTAAGATATCGTGTAATCTCTGCAATTTTCTTTCTTCCCGTCTCTCCGTCTCTCTGAAGCTCCTCCAGCTTTGGAATCGCAATAGTAAGAAGCTGCATAATAATCGAAGATGTAATATACGGGGTAATATTTAACGCAAATAACGACATCCTTTCAAAGGAGCCGCCTGTAAAAGCGCTGAAAAATCCAAACGCATCATTTGAGTCAAAAGAACTCAGCAAATTTGCAATCACATCAGCGTCAGTTCCCGGAATGGGAATCTGACAGCCGATTCTGACAACTACAAGCATTGCAAGTGTAAATAAAAGCTTTGTTCGGATTTCCTTCACTTTTAATGCATTTTGAAATGTCTTGAACATTAAACCACCTCACAGGTTCCGCCAAGTGCCTCAATTTTTGCCTTAGCGCCTTCTGAGAAAGCATTTACCTTCACTGTAAGCTTTTTTGTAAGCTCTCCCTTTCCGAGAATCTTTACGCCGTCTCTTGGATTTTTAATAATGCCGGCATCGATTAAAGAGCTTACTGTCACTACTTCATCATTTTCAAACTTTTCCAAATCTCTTACATTAATCGCTACAATTCTTAATGTATTTCTGTTTGTAAATCCTCTTTTCGGGATTCTTCTGTATAATGGCATCTGACCGCCTTCAAAACCAGGTCTTGGAGCTCCGGAACGTGCTTTCTGTCCCTTATGTCCCTTACCGGCTGTCTTGCCGTTTCCTGAACCATGTCCACGGCCTCTTCTGAAATTATCGCTGTGTACAGAACCCTCTGCCGCTTTCAAATTAGATAAGTCCATTGTTGCACCTCCTGTCTTTAGATTTCTTCCACTTTTACCAAGTGTCTGACTTTCTGAATCATACCTCTGACTGCCGCATTGTCAGGCATTTCTACCGTTTTGTGAAGCTTTCTTAAACCAAGTGCTTCTACTGTCTTTACCTGCTTTGGAATGGCGCCGATTGTAGATTTCACTAATGTTATTTTTAATTTATCTGCCATTTTATTTTCCTCCTAATACATCCGTCAATCAGAAACCTAAAATCTCATCTACAGATTTACCGCGAAGTCTGGCTACTTCTTCCGGAGTTTTCAACTCTGACAAACCTTCTATTGTAGCAAGAACTACGTTCTGCTTATTATTTGAACCCAGTGACTTTGTACGGATATTTTTAATTCCCGCAAGCTCAAGTACATTACGCGCAGGACCGCCTGCAATAATACCAGTACCTTCTGGAGCCTTCTTCAACAATACGGAAGCACTTCCAAACTTTCCTACATTGTCATGTGGAATACTGTTGTTTGCATCAATTGGCACCTCGATAAGCTTCTTCATCGCATCTTCCTTGCCTTTGCGAATGGCTTCCGGAATTTCCATCGCCTTGCCTAAACCAGCACCTACGTGTCCGTTACCGTCTCCGACAACTACTAAAGCTGCAAATCTCATATGGCGTCCGCCCTTTACAACCTTGGTTACACGCTTAATTGATACTACCTTTTCTTCTAATTCTAACTGACTAGCATCAATAATTGTACGTTTCATGTGTTCTCCTCCTCGACTAGAATTCCAGACCAGCTTCTCTAGCTGCCTCTGCTAATGCCTTTACTTTACCCTGGTATATAAATCCGCCTCTGTCAAAGACAACCGTCGTAATGCCTTTTTCCAGTGCTCTTTTTCCAATCACTGTTCCAAGGTAGGAAGCTGCATCAATATTGTTTGTCTTTTCAAGTTCAGCCTTGATACTTTTTTCAACTGTGGAGGCTGCTATTAATGTATTGCCGGCTACATCATCAATTACCTGAGCATACATATGATTATTGCTTCTGAATACAGCCAGACGTGGTCTTTCTGCCGTACCGGAAAAACGATTGCGTAATCTCTTGTGTTTCTTTTCACGGATAACTGCTCTTGATTCTTTACTAACCATTTTTGTTCACTCCTTATATTTTTTATGTCACCAATCAACCTGCCGACTGATGACCCATTCCTTAATTATTTCTTGCCGGTCTTACCAACTTTACGTCTGATTACTTCATCAGCATATTTGATACCCTTGCCCTTATAAGGCTCTGGTGCTCTCTTTGTTCTGATTTCAGCAGCGTACTGGCCAACCTTTTCTTTATCAATACCTTTGACTGAAATTTTATTTCCTTCCACAACTGTTTCCAGTCCTTCAGGGTCAATCATTTCTACAGGATGTGAATAACCAAGAGAAAGAACCAGCTTATTTCCCTGCTTCTGTGCTCTGTAACCAACACCATTTACTTCAAGTGCCTTTGTATATCCTTCTGAAACACCAATTACCATGTTATTGATAAGCGTTCTTGTAAGACCATGCAGTGATTTCATTTTCTTTAAATCATTTGGTCTTGAAACAACGATTGTATCGCCGTCCTGTTTAATTTCCATTTCCGCTGGCAACACTCTTTCAAGTGTACCCTTTGGTCCCTTTACAGTAACCTTGTTATTTTCTGCTATATCAACAGTGACACCTGCCGGTACAGCGATAGGCATTCTTCCTATACGTGACATGCCCGCACCTCCTTTTATTTTACGTCATCAATCATTTATGATTGATGACCTGTATTACCAGATGAAAGCCAATACTTCGCCGCCAACCTGCTCTTTTCTTGCTTCCTTATCTGTCAAAATTCCTTTATTTGTTGAGATAATAGCTACACCCAGACCACCAAGCACTCTTGGAAGTTCATCCTTACCGGCATAAACTCTAAGACCCGGCTTTGAAATTCTCTTAAGGCCTGTGATAATCTTTTCATTCTTATCCTTGCCATACTTTAAGGTAATATGAATTGTCTTGAAAACTCCATCTTCAATTACTTCATATTTCTTAATATAACCTTCTTTGAAAAGAATTTCTGCGATTGCCAGTTTCATCTTTGATGAAGGTACATCTACAGTGTCATGTTTTGCAGTATTTGCATTACGGATTCTTGTAAGCATATCTGCAATCGGATCGCTTGTTGCCATTTTTATTTCCTCCTTAAACTTTTGTCATTAATCAGAAACCTGATTCATAACGCGTTTTGCAGTATCGCATGTCATTAATCAATAAATTGATTGATACTCTGTTTCTGTTCTCAATCGGTTTACCGATTAATGATATATCGCGACTTACATGAGTTACTTAATTACAAAATCTTTTTGAATATCCTGTTTTAAAATCAGATAACCTTGGATATCCTGTCTTGAGATTCGATTACCACGATGCCTTTTTGACACCCGGAATTTCTCCCTTATATGCTAATTCACGGAAGCAGATTCTGCACACTCCATACTTTCTTAAATAGGCATGTGGACGTCCGCAGATTCTGCAGCGGTTATATTCCTGAGTTGAAAATTTCGCTTTTCTCTGCTGCTTAATTTTCATAGATTTTCTAGCCATAACGGTCCTCCTAACTATTTCTGAAATGGCATGTTGAACAATGTCAATAATTCACGGGCTTCTTCGTCTGTATTTGCTGTCGTGACAATAATGATATCCATGCCTCTTACCTTATCCACTTTATCATATTCAATTTCCGGAAAGATAATCTGTTCCTTGATACCAAGTGCATAATTTCCTCTTCCGTCAAAGGAATTTGGATTTACACCTCTGAAGTCACGTACACGCGGCAGAGAAAGATTTACGAGACGGTCAAGAAACTCATACATCTTTTCTCCTCTCAGTGTAACCTTACAGCCGATTGCAAGACCTTCTCTTATCTTAAAATTCGCAACGGATTTCTTTGCTCTTGTGAGAACAGCCTTCTGACCGGAAATAATTTCCAGGTCTCTCACAGCCGAATCTAACACCTTTGCATTGTCTTTTGCTTCGCCAACGCCCATATTTATTACAATTTTGTCAAGCTTAGGTACCTGCATTTCATTCTTGTATCCAAACTTTTTCATCATAGCATCTACAATTTCATTCTTGTAAGTGTCTTTAAGTCTGCTCACTTTGCGGCCCTCCTCTCTCATTAATCAATCGCCTTGCCTGTTGCTTTGGCAACACGCACTTTTTTGCCATCTTCTATTTTAAAGCCAACTCTTGTAATCTGACCATCTACTACTAACATGACATTTGAGATATTAATAGGAGCCTCCTGACTTACGATACCGCCTGTCTGATTCTGAACATTCGGCTTTGTATGCTTGGAAACCATATTGACTCCCTCAACAAGCACTGTATGATTCTTTGCATTGACAGACATTACCTTGCCTTCTTTGTCTTTATCTTTTCCGGTGATTACTCTTACGAGATCGCCTTTTTTAATTTTCATAGCTGACATTTTACACCTCCTACAATACTTCCGGTGCTAAAGAAACAATCTTCATAAACTGCTTATCTCTTAGCTCTCTTGCAACTGGCCCAAAAATACGGGTTCCTCTTGGTGTCTTGTCTTCTTTTATAATTACTGCCGCATTCTCGTCAAATCTGATATAGGAACCGTCTTTCCGGCGGGCACCCTTTACAGTACGAACAACAACGGCCTTTACAACGTCACCCTTTTTAACAACACCGCCTGGTGTTGCTTCTTTGACAGAAGCAACGATAATATCACCAATATTTGCATATCTTCTAGTAGAACCGCCCATTACTCTGATGCAAAGCAGTTCCTTGGCGCCTGTATTATCAGCGACTTTAAGTCTTGTTTCCTGCTGAATCATAATAATACTCCTTTCTACTATCTAGCCTTCTCAACGATTTCCACAAGTCTCCATCTCTTTGTCTTAGACAATGGTCTTGTTTCCATTACCTTTACTGTATCACCGATACCACACTCATTATTTTCATCATGGGCATGCAGCTTATAGGTTCTCTTAACAATCTTCTTATATAATGGATGCTTTACATTATCCTGCACTGCTACAACGATTGTCTTATCCATTTTATCACTTACGACTTTGCCGATACGTGTTTTTCTTAAATTTCTTTCCACGATATACTGTCTCCTTTCTCAGATTCCTGAATCCTGTTCCGCCAATATTACTCTGCTTTGGAAGCCATCTCGGATGATATCATCAATCGCCTGTGATTGATGACATAGCACACATCAGCGTGCTTCCTTCATAACAGTCTGGATTCTTGCAATATTTTTTCTGACTTCCTTGATTCTGCTGGTATTATCCAGCTGATTTGTTGCGTTCTGGAATCTTAAATTGAAAAGTTCCTTTTTAGCAGCTACTAATTCATCATTCAATTCTGCAGCTGATTTTGCTCTTAAATCTTCTACATATTTATTAATTTTCACTGTTATCACCGCCTTCTAAATCTGCCCTGGAAACGATTTTACACTTAACCGGCAGCTTATGTGATGCAAGACGCAAAGCCTCTTTTGCGATTTCTTCCGAAACTCCTGCAATTTCAAACAATACGCGTCCCGGTTTCACAACTGCAACCCAGTATTCAAGTGTTCCTTTACCGGAACCCATACGGGTTTCTGCTGGCTTTGTAGTTACTGGTTTATCTGGGAATATTTTAATCCAGACTTTACCGCCACGCTTGATATAACGTGTCATGGCAATACGGGCAGCCTCTATCTGGTTTGACTTAATCCATGCTGGTTCTAAAGCGACAATACCATATTCACCGTAAGTAATCTTATTACCTCTTGTAGCTTTTCCTCGAATCGAGCCACGGAACTGTTTACGACGCTTTACTCTCTTTGGCATTAACATTATTTATCGCTCC
>CAJUDQ010000023.1 GCA_910585215.1 uncultured Lachnospiraceae bacterium
TTGAGTATATTTATCCATATATTTTCATATTTTTAATTACTTAACAACTCCTCCTTTTTGTTTTATTCATATTATCAAATAAATCTCTCAAATTTATCACAAAAGAACAAAATCTATTCTCTGAAACACTTTATTCTGAAACTGTTTTATATTCCGGCAGAAATATGGAAATGATAAGTCCCTTCCTTTTTCTTTTTGCCTTTAAAAACCCTCCGTGTTGCTTTATAATTTCTCTTGTTATAAATAATCCCATTCCATATCCGTTCTGGTTTGATATCCTGTTTCCACGATAATAGATTTGAAAAATTTTATTTTCTTCCCCGGCATCAATTCCAATGCCATTATCTTCTATACAAATTTCCGAAAACATCTCATTGCTTCGCAATATTACTAAAATATAAGACGATTCAGAAGAATATTTAATACTGTTATCAAGCAGATTGCAAACCGCTTCACAAATCCAATGCGGGTCATGATAAACTGTTTTTTCCTGTGTTATTTTTCCTTGTGTTATCTTTCCTTGTGTTATTTCTTCTTTGAGTTCAATTAATATATTCTTTTCTTGAGCTTTTTTATATACCTGAAAAATTGCTTTTGCAACTGTCTCTTTCAGATTTTTGGATGTTTTGTGAATTTGAATAATATGATTTTCCATACGTGCGGCGAGAATAAAATTTTCTACTAAAAATCTGATTTTTTCTTCTGAGGTCTTTACAGCGTCCAAATAAAAGTTTAATTCTTCTTTTGTTATCTCTTTCTCTTCCAGTAACGCAAAATATGTTTCCATATTTGCAAGAGGAGTACGAAGCTGATGTGCAATTTCTGCCAGAAGCTGTTTCATGTTTTCCTGTTCTTTTTCCAGTTCCGCTTGATATCCAAGGTTTATTTCGTTGATTCTGTGTATCTGAAAAAGGATTCTGTCTTCCAATAAATCTGTATAATCTGGATGACAAGACAGTTTCTTTTTTTGTAATACCATTTCAAGAACCTCTGAAATTTTTTTCAGCTCTTTTCTATATTCTCTGTTTATCTTTGTATACAGATATGCGTTTCCCAAAGTGAGAAACAGAAAAATGGAAAGAAATAGCCATTCTTTTGCATATAGCAGCAATATTCCAAGAAAACTGCAGCCAAACAACAATATCCCGTATAATCGTATTTTATTCATAAGCTTCAGTCTCCAAAGGTATACCCTATTCCAAAAATATTTTTGATATAAACTGGGTGTTTAATATCCTTTTCTATTTTCTTTCTTAATCTGTTAATTACAACTGCTATGGCATGCTCTTCTACATAATTCCCTTCAATATCCCAGATTTGCTCTAAAAGCATCTCTTTTGTTATAATTTTTCCTCTGTTTTTTGACAGTATCTCCAGTATTTTCCATTCTTTTGATGTAAGTTTCATTTCATTGTTTTGTATCCATACTCTTCTTTTCTCAAAATCAATTTTAATTTCCTGATAAATAAGAACTCTTTCAGAATCACTTTTTCGTTTTAATATAACTTCTAATTTCTTTAACAATATTTTTGGAGAAACAGGTTTTGTCACATATTCCTCACACCCTGCTTCATATCCACCTATAATATCCCTCTCCTCGTCTCTTGCAGTGAGAAAAATAACAGGTATTTTTCTGTTTTGCAGCACATTTTTACAGAAATCTATGCCGGAACCGTCTGGCAATCCGATATCCACAATCATAATATCCGGTTCATTTCTTATCATCTGTCTCGCTTCTTTGCAATTAAATGCCTGAAATACAAGATACTGGATTTTTTCAAAATAGATTTTCAGTGCAGTATTCAGTTGAATATCATCTTCTATAATTAATAATTTTACCATGCTTTCCTCCGGTTTATTTTTTGTTGTCTACCCTTATTATACATCAAAAAACATCTTCTGAATGATTTTGTTTATTAAATTTTTTGTTATGACAAAAGATGCATAATCAATCTTTGATTACATATACTGTCTGAAAGATGATTTGTGTAAAAAATAAAAAGTTTTATTTTAATTTGTACTTAGACAGCGAGAAAGGAATGGGTGATTTTATGAAAAAATGGAAAGCTTATACAATTGTTGGAATAATTTTTGTTTTAATAACCGGAACTTTGGCTCATTTTTTATATGACTGGTCAGGAAAAAATAATATTATCGGACTTTTTACACCAGTCAATGAATCTGTCTGGGAACATATGAAATTACTATTTTTTCCAATGTTAATATATTCACTGATAATGATTTTTAAATTCAAAGAAAACTGTCCATGTATTACTTCTTCACTTTGTTTTGGAATTTTAATCGGAACGTTGCTGATTCCTGTATTTTTTTATATTTATACTTATATACTGGGTAAAAATGTATTTATTCTGGATATTGGTACATTTATTTTAAGTGTTATAATTGCATTTTTGATTTCTTATAAATTTACACAGTCCTGTATATTAAAACCTTATACTTTTTTATTATGCATCTTGACAGGCATTGTTTTTATTTGCTTTTTAGTATTTACCAATTATCCTCCAGATAATATGATATTTAAGGAATAGAATTAAAAACAGTTTCGTATCTATTGCTTGTTTATTTTTGGATATATTAAGATTTTTACAACCTTGGAAGACCGTATGATTTTTTAAATTTTCTTACCTCTGATAAACTTATACTGGGAGCTGCCCAAGAAAAAAGCATTTGGATTTTATATTTCCAAATGCTTTCATTCTATCAATATCTATTTCGATTAAAACCACAGGATTATGCCTCCTGTAAAGTATTTATCTTCGTTGCTTCCTATAACCAAAAGAAATTACTGTTTAAAAAAATAAATATCTAAAATTTCATTCCATCGATACAATTATCATATAAAAATTGTTTGATTTCAGTTTTATCATTTGTTTCATAATATAATACCAATAATTTATAAAATTCTTTTATATCTTTCTGCGCAACAGATATAATTCCCTGCCCATTCTCAATCATTATTTTATTGCCAATAAGCATAGCAATTCGTTTGTTTCCATCATAAAATAATTGTAACCGCATTAAATATAATGTTATCTCTAATGCTTTTTCTAATGAAGATATTTGACTGTTTGATATTTTAAAAATTTCACGACTGACTTTTTCTTCATCCGGCATTTCAGGAATCCACTCTGTACCACCTATTCTTACTTCTTCACGTCTGAGCATACCAGCATTTATTATTGTATATTTCCCTAATAACATATGAATTTTCTTTATAAAGGTTAAACTAATTTCTTCATTAATATGTTGAATCAAAAATTCCCATGCATGTTTTAAATCATTTATCGCATTAATATCTTCTATGGTATATCCAGATACAGCCATTCCATTATAAATTGCTTGAGTATCTGGATATGTTACACCAATACCTTCAAGATTAGCACTTTTCCATATATAATCTACAATGTTTCTTTTTGCAAGAAAAATATTTTCTTTTTGTGTCATATTATATTTGGATTTGATTTTTTGCTCCATACAATAACCCTTTCATTCCCCATTTTTTATTTAAAGAAAAAATGGGGAATACTAAATAAATTATAAATAACAAATAGATTGTGCACCTATAATGTATCTATATACTTTTTTATTAAAAGTACACAAACGGTACACAATCTATTCATGATTATTATAGTTGTTTCCTTTTTAATTTTTTAAAATCGCTAGTTCCTAAAACTTACCAGCATTAGCGGCTTCCTCAATCGCCACTGCTACGGCTACTGTACATCCAACCATTGGATTGTTACCCATTCCAATCAGTCCCATCATTTCTACATGAGCTGGCACAGAGGAAGAACCTGCAAATTGTGCATCGCTGTGCATACGTCCCATGGTATCTGTCATACCATAAGAAGCCGGTCCTGCTGCCATATTATCTGGATGAAGGGTACGACCCGTACCACCGCCGGATGCTACTGAGAAATACTTCTTTCCAGCTTCATTTCTTTCCTTCTTATAAGTACCAGCTACCGGATGCTGAAATCTGGTAGGATTTGTAGAATTACCTGTAATTGAAATATCCACATTCTCCTTCCACATAATTGCAACACCTTCTGTAACATCATTTGCTCCATAGCAGTTTACTTTGGAACGAAGACCATCTGAATAGGACTTCTTAAATACCTCTTCTACCTTTCCGGTTGAATAGTCCATTTTTGTTTCAACATATGTAAATCCGTTGATTCTGGAAATAATCTGTGCTGCATCTTTTCCAAGACCATTTAAAATAACTCGAAGCGGTTTCTGACGAACCTTGTTTGCCTTTTCAGCAATACCGATTGCACCTTCTGCTGCTGCAAAAGATTCATGACCAGCAAGAAAAGCAAAACACTCTGTTTCCTCTTCCAATAACATCTTGCCAAGATTTCCATGTCCAAGACCAACCTTTCTCTGGTCAGCAACAGAACCCGGAATACAGAAAGCCTGAAGTCCTTCTCCAATAGCAGCTGCTGCATCTGCAGCCTTTCTACAACCCTTCTTGATTGCAATAGCTGCGCCTACAGTATAAGCCCAACATGCATTTTCAAAACAAATCGGCTGGATACCTTTTACCTGATTGTATACATCCAATCCAGCATCTTTTGTAATTTTTTCAGCTTCTTCAATTGATGGAATGTCATAGCTGTTTAACACTGAATTGATTTTGTCTATTCTTCTTTCATATGATTCAAATAATGCCATTTGCCTGTCCTCCTATTACTCTGCTCTTGGGTCGATGATTTTCACTGCATCTGCAACTCTGCCATACTGACCTTTTGCTTTTTCCCAAGCTGTATTTGGATCGTCACCCTTTTTAATAAAGTCTGTCATCTTTCCAAGACTTACAAACTGATAACCGATAATTTCATCGTCAGCATCAAGAGCAATGCCAGTTACATAGCCTTCTGCCATTTCAAGATAACGAGGACCCTTCTTGAATGTACCATACATAGTACCTACCTGTGAACGAAGTCCCTTTCCGAGGTCTTCAAGTCCTGCACCTACTGGAAGGCCGTCCTCTGAAAAAGCACTCTGGGTACGTCCATAAACAATCTGTAAAAACAGTTCTCTCATGGCTGTATTAATTGCATCACATACAAGGTCTGTATTTAATGCTTCCATAACAGTTAATCCTGGCAGTAATTCTGCTGCCATTGCTGCTGAATGTGTCATACCAGAACATCCGATAGTTTCTACCAGAGCTTCCTGAATAATTCCTTCCTTTACATTCAAAGTCAGCTTACAGGCACCCTGCTGTGGAGCACACCAGCCTATACCATGTGTCAGACCTGAAATATCCTTTACTTCTTTGTTTTGAACCCACTTTCCTTCTGTCGGAACCGGAGCTGCGCCATGATGAACGCCCTGTGCCACTGGACACATTTTTTCTACTTCCTGTGAATAAATCATTTTAATCTCCTTTCGAATTATGAAAAATCTTTCAAAGATTTTCCTCACTTCTTTTATTTTCTCACAAAATGAAAAAATAGTCTACAATTTTTTCCAAATTTTTTTGAAAATTTTCAAAAAACATAACTAATATATCAATTTGCTTTCTATCACTTTATATTTTTACCTTTACTATGTTGATTTTCTGCTCTGCCATGATTTTCTGATTTTATTTTAATTACTTTTATGTTCAGCTATCTTACCTGATTTCCACAATGGGGACAGATTTTTTCTCCCGCTTCCACTGCTGCTCCGCAATTCAGGCAGATTGTTCCATTATCCTCTTTGTCATATCCTCTATTAAAAGTATATCCTTCTGTCTGTGTACTCTCTTTAGTTTGTCTGGCTTCCTCATATCGTTTTTCCCAATCATTTGTCCAGATAGTTTCCTCTTTTTTCTTTCTGTCATCCTGATGCGGATATGGATTGTTTTTACTGATTGCACTATATTTCTTAAATGTAGTCACTGTCATTGCAACTGCAAGTATAATCATTCCATAAATTCCAAGAAGTCCCAGCCACATAAAATGAGGGGACAAACCTACTGATTTTGCCATTGACCTGCAAATTACAATAAATACCCCACCCATTCCTAAAAATCCGAAAAATGTATATTTCTTTGAAAGTTTAGATGATTTTGCTATACAAAAACACAAAACAAGGCTGACAAGAATCATTCCCGCCATATAAATCCACAGAATTTTCAAAACAGCGGGGTCTTCTAGCATTTTCATAATCTGCTCATAATATTCTTCTGAATATAAGCTGTTTGACATTAATATTTCTACCTGCTACTCAAAATATGGGCAAATATATCCATATCGAGATTTTGAAAGTTTTCACAAACTTCACAATCTTATTTATACATTTGTTGATATAATCAGTACGAATATTTTCGATTCTTTGATGAAGTCTTTGTACCTTTAAAACCTGTTTCTGGATATTTTGTCGAGCAGCTTCTCCTTTCTTTCCTTCACGCTTTTTTAAGCTTTCGTATTTCCTCGAAAGCCTGCGCTGTTCTCTTTTTAACTTTTTTCTAATTTTCTGATTTTCTTTGTTTGACTGATTTGCTGCTTGCCTGTTTTATCCACAGATATTCTGGATGTTCTTTGAGATATACATGATTCAGCCATTTTGAAAAATCTATCCTGACACAAACTGTTTTTCTTTTTCGTAATGATGATATATTTTTGTCTATATTTTTAGACAGGCTGAAACAGGGTGGCAGCTTTGCTGCTATAATAGGTCTACTTTTTAGTATATTTATCTATATATTTTCATATTTTTAATTACTTAACAACTCCTCCATATTTCCTTGCATAATCCTCTTTATCTAATCAGTCTTTATTGAATCCTTCCTTAATCTGATTGCATTTCACAGTGAAAAATACTGCTTGAAATGAAACAATTTTATTTTACTACAAAAATCAAAAATTAACAATATACTTTTTCTGATGATTATGTTATAATTTATTCTCAGAGAGGCATGCTAAATCGCCAAAAGCAAAAAATCTAGGAAAGGAAAAGCTGTTTAGATGAAACCCCATAAAACACAGATAAGGTGATTATGGGCATATACCGATGTCTTATCTTATTAAATTTGAATTTTATCAACTCAATTCTATCAAACTTGACGGATAATACTGGTCGGGAATTTATGGCTGTGGAGTGTATATCATATACAATGTATGATTCACAATGTATGATTCACAATGTATAAGGAACAATGTATGATACACAATGAAACAGCAAGAACAAATCGCGAGATTGTTTCAAATCATCTAACATATACATGCATGTATTTGTTTTTAGTAGCAGATACTTATGTTTGGAAAAACCAAGAAAAAATCACAAAAACAGTTAGACGAATTATGTTATGAAGTGGATATTTTTATTCAGGTACACTTCGTACGTGAACGCGGCAATGAACGTTATAAATTTAATACTCTTATTTTAAAGGATGACCCGAAACGTCAGGAACTTCAGGAATTTCTTGCACAGAACAGCAATCCCGAAAAATTTTCAGATTTATGTATATTGTTCCTGCAAAAAAGCGGAAAAGATGAGGTGACCGTCTGTGACAGGGCACATCTTGACAAAGGCTATTTTTCAAATATACGAAATTCAGATTCCTTTCTTCCTTCCAAAAGTGAAGCCGTCGCTCTTTGCCTTGCAATGAAGCTGAATATCGAGGAAGCAAGAGTATTATTAAAATCTGCCGGTCATGGTTTAAGCAATTCTGAAAAATCAGACCTTGCTGTCAGATACTTTCTTGAAAATGATTTGCATAATATCGATGAATTAAACTATGTTCTTGAAAAGCTTTGTGATACGGTACTGGAAAAACTATCATAAAATGTAATTGATTAAATTCTGAGTTTCCAGTTTCTCAATAACGACAGAAGGCAGAGATGATAATTTTTCATTTCTGCCTTCTGTTTCTATTCTTTCATTAAAATTTGAAAGAAAATGTTATGCCTGTTTTGGCATAATATATCCCATTGCTTTTAACATTTCCGCTGAAAGAACTGCTCCGCCTGCTGCGCCGCGCAGAGTGTTATGTGACAGGCCTACAAATTTGAAATCATATACGCTGTCTTCTCTTAAACGACCTACAGAAATACCCATTCCATTTTCAAAATCAACATCAAGCTTTACCTGCGGTCTGTTATCTTCTTCAAGATATTGAATAAACTGTTTTGGCGCGCTTGGAAGATTTAATTCCTGTGGACGTCCCTGATAGGAAACCAGTTTTTCTATCAGTTCCTCTTTGGTCGGCTTTTTCTTAAACTTTACAAACACTGCCGCTGTATGTCCGTCTGCAATAGGAACTCTTATACATTGTGTAGTAATCACAGGCAGCGTTGCTTTCTTAATAACACCGTCTTCAATTTTTCCCCAAAGTCTTAACGGCTCCTGTTCACTTTTTTCCTCTTCACCGCCAATATATGGAATAATATTTCCTTCCATTTCTGGCCAGTCCTGAAAAGTCTTTCCGGCACCGGAAATTGCCTGATATGTGGTAGCAACTACTTCTATCGGTTCAAATTCCTTCCATGCATGTAAAACAGGAGCATAGCTTTGAATCGAACAGTTTGGTTTTACTGCCACAAATCCTCTTTTTGTACCCAATCTTTCTTTTTGATACTGAATCACTTCATAGTGTTCAGGGTTTATTTCAGGAACTACCATTGGAACATCCGGTGTCCATCTGTGTGCACTGTTGTTTGATACAACAGGTGTTTCTGTCTTGGCATATGCCTCCTCTATTTTTTTTATTTCCTCTTTTGTCATATCTACAGCACTGAATACAAAATCAACCTTTGAAGCTACTTCTTCGACTTCATTTACATTCATTACAATCAAATTTTTTACTGCTTCCGGCATAGGGGTTTTCATTTTCCATCTGCTGCCTGTTGCTTCCTCATAAGTTTTTCCGGCAGAACGCGGGCTTGCTGCCACTGCTACTACTTCAAACCATGGGTGATTTTCAAGCAACGATACAAATCTTTGTCCAACCATACCTGTTGCACCTAAAATACCTACTTTTAATTTTTGTTCCATTTTTAAATCCCTCTATTCTTTTTATCATAATATGTTCTTCTTTTGTGTTTGTTCGCCTTACGCGGACATTTGTACGTGAACACAGACTATACTATATCATATTATTAAAAAAATGCAAGTGTTTTTTCGAATAAATATTTAAAACAGGTCAATAATTTTCTGTGTAATTCTTTATATAGTTCCTTGGATACTTCCTTATGTGCTTCTTATATACTTTTACCTATAAAAACTGAAAGGATATAATTATGATAGATAACCGTATTAATCAAATAAATCAAATCCTGCGTGTAGAAGAAAGTTTCGACTTGATTTATCGTACCCTTACAATTGGAGAAAAAGTTTCGTGTATTTATTTTATCGACGGATTTGTAAAGGATGACATTATGCAAAAAATTCTGGATTCCTTCAGCAGCATAAAAAAAGAGGATTTGACAGATGCACATACCTTTTTAAAGCAAAATCTTCCCTATGTAGAAGTAGATATGACTTCTGATATGGAGACTTTTAAAACCAGTATTCTTACTGGTATTACGGGACTTGTAATTGACGGTTTTGAAGAGTTGATTTTAATTGACTGCAGAAGCTATCCGGCAAGAAGTGTGGAAGAACCTGATAAAGACAAGGTATTGCGTGGTTCCAGAGATGGTTTTGTAGAAACAATTGTATCTAATGCAGCGCTGATTCGCAGACGTATTCGTGACGAGCACCTTACCTTTTCCATGATGAACGCTGGAACTGCTTCAAAAACAGATATTGCTGTCTGTTATATGGACAATAAAGTAGATAAAAAACTTCTGGAAGAAACAAAAAAAAGAATCAGTAAAATCGATGTAGAAGCGCTGACCATGAATCAGGAAAGCCTTGCCGAATGTCTCTATAAAGGCAAATGGCTAAATCCGTTGCCAAAATTCAAATATTCGGAACGTCCAGACACAGCAGCTTCTGCTATTTTGGAGGGGCATATCGTAATATTGGTGGATAATTCTCCGTCTTCCATGATTCTGCCAACCAGCTTTTTTGATATTATCGAAGAAGCGGATGATTATTATTTTCCACCGGTTACAGCGACCTATCTTCGCTTTACACGGGTAGTTATTACATTGATTACACTCTTTCTCACCCCTTTGTTTCTATTGTTTTTTAGTCATCCGGAATGGATTCCCAAAAATTTTGAGTTTATTATTATTCAGGATGATATCAATGTACCCGTTTTCTGGCAGTTTTTAATTCTTGAGCTTGCAATAGACGGATTGAAGCTCGCAGCTGTCAATACACCGAATATGTTGAATACACCTCTAAGCATTATCGCCGGTATACTGCTCAGTGACAGTGCAGTAGAATCTGGATGGTTTAATAATGAATGTCTTTTATATATGGCATTTGCAGCATTTGGCACTTATACCATGCAAAGCTTCGAATTTGGGTATGCCATAAAATTTTTCCGGCTGATGCTGCTGGTTTTAACGCAGCTTTTCCACCTGTGGGGATTTTCAGCCGGAACCATATTTATTATTGTATTTATGTTTGCAAATAAAACAATTTCCAAAGAAAGTTATATGAAACCGTTGTTTCCTTTAAATATAAAGGAACTGGCCAATAAATTTATCCGTTTTCAAAAGCACTAATTTGCAAGCTGATTCAAATACCATTTCCCGCTTTCGGAAAAATCATCATAGGAAAAACCACCTGTTTTTCCACAGGAACTGTTCAGCAAAGAGGAAGATTCCGCTTTGTTGGACAGATTCCATGCCACATAGCTTATACCGCAGGAATTTAATAAATCCATCCATTTTTGTGCTGAATTTACATCATTCCACCCATTTCCAGAAGCCTCACAAATACTGAATTCCGATACAAAAACTGGCAGCCCCTGATTATATGCGGAGACAAACTTATTTCTCAGAAAATCTGTATGGGTTGCAGCATAAAAATGCAGTGCGTACATAATATTGGAATATCTGGAAGGGTCCAACGGATTTGCCGCTACCACATCCACATCCTGCGACCATGTAGGAGTTCCGACAATAATGACAGCATTGGCATCATTGGCACGAATGGTACTGACAACTCGTTCTGCATAGGTTTTTATATCATTTCCGCTGCCGTCATACCATGCTACCCCACCATTTGGTTCATTACAGATTTCATAGATAATATTTCCCCAACCGGCATATTGAGAGGATATTTCATGAAAGAAGCTTACAGCCTGTTCTATATAGGTATTTGGATTTCGGTCGTTTAAGACATGCCAGTCTACAATTACATACATATCCTGCTCAGTTGCATACTGGATGCCCTGTCTTACAAGTGCTTTCAGAGAAGATTGGTCTCCGCCGCTGCAATAACCATTATATTCACTGGTATACATGGCAAGTCTTATGGTATTTACTCCAAAGGAACGCAGAGAAGAAAATGCTTCTGCATTGACATACTCCGGAAACCAGCTGAGACCATGTGTGCTCACTCCTTTTAACTGAATTGGAGTACCATTTTTATCACACAGAGATGTACCGGAAACATGCAAAGCTCCGTGCTCACTGTAGAAACCGGAAACACTCGGAACAGAAACCGGAGGTACTGGCTCCTGTGGAGAAGTTGGATTCTGTTCTGAAGGATTACTCTGTGGAGGTTGTGGTCCCTGTGAGGACCCTGAATTATTTATATTGTAGGAAGATACAGATGCGTAGCTTCCGGCGCTTATAATAAAACCAAGATTTTTTGTTTCATATGGATTTATTTCATTTGTATAATCGACAGGTTTGATGTCAAGCTGTTTTCCTGATGGCGTAAGAGTTCCGCCCCAGCTGTCGGAAACTGTGATTTCCGTTGTAAACTCAATGCTCAACTGCCAGCCCAAAATACGCTGTCCTGTAGGATTTGTAAGGTCAATGCTGTATTGTACATAGGTTTGACCATTGTTTTCCCAACTGTTGACTGCAGATATATTGACATTTATCTGTGATGCTTCACCGGAAGAATTTACACCGGAAGAGCTTCCGCCGGAAAAATTTCCATTACCAGAATTGCCTCCCTGTGAATTTTCATTTTGAGAAGGAGAAGTAGATAAACCCGAACTAGGGGAATTTTCCTCTCCATTTTCTGACGGAGCTTCTGTATTTTCAGAAGTATTTTCAGGATTGCTTTCACCTTCTGTTGTGGCATCGGTGGTTTCACTTTCTGAGATATTCTCACTTTCTGTTGTACTGTCTGCTTTTGTGGTTATCTCTTTCTTTGTGGCATCGGTTGGAGAAGCAGTTTCATGCGCTGGTACGCTGCTGTTGACAGAGGTGTCTCTGGAAAGCACAATAACTAACAGAATAATACACACAATGGAAACCAGCAGGCAGGATAAAAAAATACCCATATTTAATTTAGAAGCAGTCAGTGTTTCTTTTATTTTTTCTATAAATTTTTTCATTATAAATTTCCTTGTTAAATAATTATCTTATTAAACATTTTCCTTTTTTATTTCAAATAACTCGCAGAATCATATTTTTTAGTGGATTTTTTATACGATTAATAATTTTAAATATTCTGATATTTTAACTTATGGGAGAACCACAAAAATCACATTCCGAAATTGTACCTGTTATAACTCTATTTATACCGCCGCAATTTGGACATTTTACTACTTTTTCTCTTGGTGCTGATGTCGTCGTTTGATGAGTATAGTTTCTGCTTGGTGTTCTTGTCTGATGGACATAACTCCTGTTTGGTGTTGCCACCGTTGCATGAGCAGTTTGAACAGGCTGATTTACTGCAGACGAAACAGGATAAGAAGTTATTGAAGATGGCACAGGCTGAATATCATTAAGAATAACAATTTCATGATTTTCCAAATTAATATACATTTCATTAAAATAAGCTTTATTTATCATTTTTTGTAATTCTTTTACTGTTTTTCTATAACTTAATCCTGTCTGTGATGCAATATTTTCTATGCTTCTTTCATTATGATTTATAATAATATCTTTGAATATAATATAGTATTTATCAAATTTTTCCATATTTTTAGAAGAATATACTGTAAGTCCTCCAAGCACTAAATAACATAAAAATGTTTGAAGAAAAGCTTCCATATCTTCATTTGTTTTACTGCCTATAAGTCCTATAAGCATACAAGCAGCACCGAACAGACAAAAGTAGCCAAATCCCTTTAACACTTTTCTGAATTTCTTTGCTGTTTCTCTATTAAATTTCACTCTCTTATAAAAAAAGAATATTCCAACAGGCCAAAACAGGATAGTCCAAAAGATTATTTTCTGGCATGATGGTATTTCTATTCTATTTTGCATAATATGTACCTCCTATATATTGCCCTGTTTTAAATTTCTTACCTGCAATTTTCTTTTTGTAATTAAAAAATGAATTTCTTTTATTTGTTTATTAAATTTTGATATATCAACTTCTTCTGCTTTCACTATATCCTCTAAATTCAAAATTGCTTCATTTAATTCTTTATCTGCATCCACTGTCACGGATTTATCAGAATATTGAATTTCATCTATTAATTTATCAATGTCAGTCTTTTTATCAAAGGATTCTTTTATCAATGCAAGCCTATTTACAAATTCCTGAATCCTTAAATCTACCTGTAATACCTCCATATCTTTTTCTTTTACAGTTCTAGATGCATTTGCCATAACAAGCGTAATTCCAGCAGTCATAACCAGTAATATAATCTGAAAAATTAAAAATACACGAGGATAAGAATCTAAAAAATTTATGTAAATAAGAGAAGATAAAAATACAATTATTGCATATATCCCCACAGAAATTCCCACACCAACTCGTGTCATAATTTGAGAAGATTTATCACCTAGATATTCAACAAGTACAAAACCGCCAAAAAACACCAATTCAGAATACAACAAAAAACAGATTCCCAATATGGAAGAAAAATATAATTCTATGTCTGCAATTACAACTATCATACATGTTGCTACAAATACAATGCTGCCAATTATAATCGAAATTTTTGCTCTTCTATTCATATATTACCTCAGTTTTTCTCCACAGTTTGCACAAAATTTAGCCTCTCCATCGATTTCCATTTTGCAGTTTGGACAGATTTTTGATATACATTCTCCACATTCCGGACAGAATTTAATATTACCGGTCAAGGCTGTACCACATTTTGGACATTTTTTTGGAAGCTTATAGTTACATTCTTTGCAAAAAGTATCATCTTCATTCATATCAGCTCCACATTCTGGACATGAAATATATTTCTTGCCACATTCAGGACAAAACTTTGAACCATTATGTACTGCACCGCACTTGGAGCAATGAATTACTTTTTTCTCTGATTTTTCTTCTTTGCATGTTTCCATATCATATCCACAGGAACCGCAGAAACGCTGTCCTTTTGGCAGCTTCACATGACATTTTGAACATTCTGATAAATTGTCAACAGAGTTTTCAAAAACCACCTGATTTGTCATGTTAGACATTGCTCTTCCAAAACCAACGCCCATTCCAAGACCCATTCCTGCTCCCATAAATGGCGCTGTTTGAGTGTTATGGTTTCTTGCTGCCGACTGCATGGTATCAAACGAACGTTCCTGCTGATAATTATATCCGATAAGATTCATTTCTGCCCTTTTTGCCAAAGCATTCTTTAGTCTTCTAACAGCTAAATCTTCTTCTGGAACACTGATTTCGTTTATATAAAAGCTGACAAGTTTTATGCCATATTCCGACATTTCCGGTTCAATACATTCTTTGATATATTCTGATAATTCATTCAAGTAAACATTAATTTCCAATACACTCACTGTCTTTTCCACTATGTAAGTAGATATTGCATCTTTTACTTTTGTAACATAGATACCTCTAAAATATTGAACGATATTTTTTTCATCAAATACTGGCAGTGTTCCTACTAACTTAACAAGAAATTTCTTTGAATCTTCAATTTGAATTCCAAAAATACCATTCGAACGTACCGGAAGAAATACTCCATATTTAGGGTCCTGTATTTGAATCGGAGAAGCTGTTCCCCATTTAATATCCAATTTAAACAACTTGTTCACATACCACACTTCAGCTGTAAATGGAGACCTTTTACCAAATGGCAGATTGATAATATGATTTAACAAGGGGATATTTTGAGTACTTAAAGTATGTCTTCCACTCGGAAAAACATCCAGCGCCTTTCCACCTTTGTAAAGAACTGCTTCCTGTGATTCATTTACAATTAATTGTGTCCATGTGCCAAGCTCTTCACTTGGATATTTCCACGCAAATATATCAGAAGCTCCATTATATTTTACTACTTCAATTACTGCCATTGCTTATCCTCCTCAAGTCCTTTATTATTTTGTATTTTTTCTCTGCAGATGTTCTTTAAAAATTATAATATTTATTCCCATTTTGCAAATAATGTACAGCTTCCGCTTTTGTGATACATTTCAATTGTTTTTTCCAGACGTTCACGCTCAACTCCAAGATATGCCGCCTGACAGTCAAGACACAGAAACTCCCTTGCTGCTTTTCCAAACAGCTTTCTGTGCAGAGCTATTTCATCTGACATCAGTTTTGCTCTGCAGGTTGTACATAAATGTTCTGTCACTTCACAGATACCACCTTGCATCTGTATATCTTAGAACCATGTGCTGCCACAGTGCTTGAGAAAATTTCCTTTTTTATTCCCAGATTCTGATGTTCAATACAATCATAAAATTCTAGGCCTCTGCCTGAGCCTGCATTCAGTCCTATATCCCAGAAATTTACTGCAACTCCTGCCGCGGTATCGCCCATATTGAACATGCCAACTGCAATATCTCCATTTGATAAAAACTTTACCAGAACAAATGATTCCGGATTTTCTGAGCACAAAAACGGAGCTCTGCATTCTTTGTCCTGATTAATTGCAATTAAATCCTGATTCATCAAAATTTTCTTTGTTGCATCGGTAAGATTTCTGACATCACATCCAATCATAAGAGGCGAATTCATCATTGCCCATAAGGAAAAGTGTGTCTGATATTCCTCGTCTGTACAGCCTCCGGCAGAAATGTAGGAATTTCCACCCTTTCCATACATGCCAACTACCAGCATATCCATGTCATTGTGACAATATGCTCCTGAAAATGCCTGTTTATCAAGCTGTGAATGTGCGATATCTCTGATAGAATTCCATGAATCGTTAATATCCCCTGTCGAACGGAACAAATGTGCTCCTGAAGAACCAATCCAGTCATACACAGAATCTGTTCCCCACTGGCATGCGGAAAATACAATATCCCTGCCTGAATTTGCCAGTGCGATTCCCATTCGACGATAAAGTGTTTTTCCATCGTGATTTTGCGGTTTATAGCAGTTATCATATTTTAAGTAATCGACGCCCCATTCTGCAAACTGTGCGGCATCTTCAAACTCATGTTCAAAACTTCCCGGATATCCAGCGCATGTTCTGGTTCCACAACAACTGTACATACCAAATTTAAAACCTTTTTCATGTACATAATCCGCCAGCGCCTTCATTCCATTTGGAAACTTTTCAGGGTCTGCCACCAGCCTTCCCTCACTGTCACGTTCTCTTAAGCTCCAACAGTCATCAATCACTACATATTCATACCCTGCTTCTAATAATCCCTGTTCTTTCATAGCATCTACAGTTTGTTTAATCAGGTCCTCGCTGATATTTTCTGTAAATGTGTTCCATGAGTTCCATCCCATAGGAGGGATTTCACATAATGCTTTTCTTCCCATATTCTTAATCTCCTTTTATATATTTTTTTTAATAATCAACATATGGCTTATCTTTGATTATAAAAGAAATCAGAAAAATTGCAAGCTTTTTATCAAATTCTGGCAAGAATACTCCCGCTTCTTTAAATGACAGGCAGTTTACAGTATTGTCTGAAAACTGTCCGTACTATTATACAATACATTCTTTTCATGATACAATACTAAAATATAATAACAGCCAATTCAAAATCAATTTTCAAACCAGCTGTTATTTTTAAACTTTATTCTTTTTTAAATTTCATTCTTTTTATTTTTCTTTCCACTTAAAATAACCGCTGTCATAGCTGCCACAGATATTATTAAAAATACAATATGTGTTTCTGTATGGCTGTTATCTCCTGTATTTTCAGAACCGCTTAACGTTTCATCTTTTTTGTCCGTTGTATTTTGTGTTGTCTGCTCTGTCTGATGTTCTTCTTTATTTTCTGTCGAAGTTTCCGATGCATTTTCTGACGGGTTTTCCGGTAAAGTTTCTGAAGGACTTTCCGGTTTTACAATTGTTTTTGAAATCCCCACACTTAAAATGTTTGGAGCCCATCCACTGGTATTAAACAGCGTAATTATATTTTCACCTGCCTGCAATATAACATCGATATAAAGTGTTTCTGCCGAATCCACAGTATAAGAACCGGTAGACGGACATACTACGGTTTTGATTTCACCGTTGTTTACTTTTAATTGTACATTTCTTGTTTCACCGGCATAATAGGTAAGCTGCAGCTTATAATTTCCACTTTCACCGGCAGCTACATGAAATACTGCTGTACAGTCAGCACTGTTTCCAAGCCAGCCGATTCCTCCATTTTCAAGCTTTGCCCCTCCTGAAAGTATGGCGGATTCTGCATTATAGATTGTGTATTCATATTGTGTTCCGTCAACTGGCTTAATTCCATCATCTGTATTATCAGTTACAGTTGCCGCCTGATTGACTGTGTGATTGGAAATGGCAATTCTGTCCACATCTGGAGCTTTTGTTTCGTTATTAAAGAAAGTTATGCTGTTTTTTCCTTTTTTTAAATTCACATAAAAACTGTCTGCTGACACTGCATTTACTCCACAATTCAGCTTCTTTGTACGAATTGCTTCTTCTCCATTTATACTGTAACAGATTCTTCTCTCTACACCGGTAGAGTAATACAGACGCATTTCATATATGCCATCTTCTGTCACTTCAATATTATTGATGGTCAGCGTATTACTCTTTAATCCTCCGATTCCGCTTACTCTTTTCATGCCTGATACAAACTGATTTACGATAACAGAAGTATTACCTCCCAAAGTGTTTGTGTTGTCCTCCGCTTCATAAAAGGTATAGTTATCATATGCTGTAGACAGTTTCATATCCTTTTTTGTCAGCTTGATAGAAATTCCTCCGTTTTCTAGTAAATGAATATCCAGTCCCTTATCTTTGGTTACAGTCGTCTGCTGGATTACAATGTCGCTGCCGTCTTCATTATCTTTAAAAATATAAGCGTTATATTCCCCGTTCTCAAGGAAACTTAAATCAAGCGTTGTATCCCATATATCTGCTGTCATTGCACCAAGATACCAGTCTTCGCCATTTCTTCTGGCTACTGCGAGATACTTTCCCGGATATCCGTCGATGAGCCTTGTTTCATCCCATGTAACTGGAATATCATTCATCAGTGCCAATCCTTTAAACCCTTCCAGCTTGAAAACAGAAGAAGCATAATTTGGCAGACCGGATTCATAAGCAACCGTCTGTGCCAGCTGATAACCTGCAGTAGTATTTAACTGACTGATTTTCATTGCCGGTGGCGTATAATCCATACCACCCAGAACATTTCTTGTAAATAAATAAGTAAGCTGTGATGCCACAGTAGAACCTACATTCCACTTAAACCATTCCGCACCACGGACTGCTTCATAGCCCAATACATTTGGAAAGGTTCTCTGTTCGCCGCTTGGCACATTGCAGCCATGAAACAGCACATTCAATTTATGCTTTGCCGCAATTGTCGCGCAGTCATACATCTGCTTCATGGTATATTGATTATCACTCTCATAATAATCTACCTTTACACCTTTTACGCCTGTTTCCTCGCACCATGCAAACTGTTCTTCCAGCTGTTCTGCCGTCTTTAAGGAATACTTTGGATATGCCGCTTCTCCCACTGCATCTTTAAATCCGCTGTGATTCTGGTTGTTCACTCCATACCAGAGCATAATATCGACACCTTTTTGATTGGCATAATCTGTAAGCTCTTTTACTTTTTCTCTGTAATCTGCCCACAGACACCATCCGAAATCGATACAGACATATTCCCATCCGTTTTCTGCGGCAAAGTCAATATAATCCTTCTGCTGTTCATATTCCACAGGGTCATCACCAGATTCTGACCACCATGACCATGCAACTCTTCCCTGTCTGATATATGACATATCTGCATACAATGTCTGGTCTGGTTCTGGATTTACACTTGTAAAAATACTTGCTCCCACAATATCATTCAGATTATCTGCGATTGCCGCTACTCTCCATGGAGTAGATACCATACCGTCAGATTTATATGTTTTGGATACTGCACCGGTCTGCTTGTTACCAAACTGTATTTTCAGATTTCTTGAACCAGATTCTGTGGAAAGATAAGAAGCACAGTATGGGTCGTTATCATTATATATACCACCCTCTGCAATCAGTATCCACATGCCATTTTTGCTGTCATTTGCAAGAAATGGTATTGGAATATTTCCTGAAAGCTTTTTTATACTATTCATGGAACTCTTGACAAAATTAAACTCATAATTTACATCTGTGCTGTCTCCCTGCCAGACATCCAGGGAAGCTGGAAGTACATATTCACTCGCTTCCTCTTCGATATTCACTTTGCTGCCTGATTCGCCAAACAGAGTATATTGATAAGCAATTCCTCCATTAAAACTCTTTATCGTTATTTTGATTTTCTGTGCCATATTATCTTTTTTTGCCAGTTCAAAGGAAATTTCTTTATATGCATCGGAAATTTCTTCTTTTGAACCGCTTGTTAATGTATAGTTTTCTATCCCTTCTGTTTGTTTCAGACTGTTTTCTACATATGCCATATCTTTAGTAAAATCAACAGAGGTTTTAATACCAAGCTGTGAAGCCTGAAGTACAGTTGTTCCATTTTTCGCTGTCGTGTAAAAAAATCTGCCTGTCTTATTATCTGTCATAAGCTGTGTTTTTAATGTTCCGTCTGGAGATGTGACGGATATATTTTCTACCGATGAAACGGCTGTTCCATCAGTAAGCTGTGTGGCGCTGCCATAATCCTCTTCCTCCTGCGGTGTTACAGAAAAACCATATGTCCCCGCCAGCTCAGCCACTTCCTTTGCTGTCAGTGCTCTTTTATATAATGAAACATCATCCAGCGAAACGGCACAGTCAGGGTCATTCCACCCAGAGCTTGTCTTTCCAAGAGAATTTTTTACCAGAGCTTCCATTCCATTTAAACGAGCCGTTAATTCTGCTTCTCCACCGGCAGTTATGGAAGAACCAGTCTCTTCACCATTTACATAAAATGTAATTCCCTGTTTTGTCACAGTAAAGGTAATCAGATTCCAGATATCCTTTTCCGGTTCTGCTGTGTAAATAGAGCGATACACGTTACTTCCATCAAAAATAACATTCCATACCCTGTCCTGTGCATAGGGAGCATACGCAAATTCATCACTTTCTTCTGAATTTGCAGAACTGATTGCTCTGGTATAACTGCCGACAGTTTTATCCGTTTTAGCCCAGAAAGAATATGTAAAGCCTGTATCTGCAGTTATTCCTTTGTAAAGCTCAGCTGGAAGCTCGACATAGGAAGAACCTTTTGAACCGCCGGATAAAACAAGTACATTGTTGCCGTTTTTGGAGTATATTTTTTCTCCGATAACAATTTCAGCCTCTTCTGTTTTTGCATTTCCTTTTAACAACGCGTCACCTGTACCAGCAGTTCCCTTGTTTGAAGCACTGTCAGTTACATCCTCAAAATCCCACAGATAATCCGGTCTGAGCGTATTACTTGCTTCCTCCTCTGCCTTTATAGGCTTTGACGGTAAAATCCACCCTATGGAAGTCGATGTTACAGCGGCAGCTATTATACCCGCCGCAATCTGTTTCTTTTTTGCAGTTTTCTTAAAAGTGTTTTTCCATCTTTTTTTCTTCATATTGCATTTTCCTTTCCAAAAAATATTTTTAATTTTACGGGAAATTGTTTCGCAAATTTCCTATAATCAGCACTTTAGGCTGCTATTACCGAATAAAGTACAGGAAGGCTTATATAAATATACAGTACTGTATGCACTTTATTCTATCTTATAAGAATATTTTACTGATTATTTTCTGATTTTCCTATGGAATTTTGTGAGAAGTGTCATGCAAAATGTGTGTAATTAATTAAATAAAAAAGCTGCTGCAAAAATAACTTCAAATACAAGATATTGTTTATCAACAAAGAATTGTAATATATTGTATCTGACTGTTATTTTGCAACAGCCTTTTTTATTTATTTCTCCTGTTCGCGAAATTCTGTCGGATTGATTCCTGTATATTTCTTAAACATTTTGGAAAAAGTCATGGGGTCATGATACCCGATTTCCAGTGCAATTTCTCCTATTTTTTTCTTTGTCTGCAACAATAATATTTCAGCCTGTTCCATCCGATATCTTAAAAGATACTCCTGTGGCGACAGATTTGTCACAGTTTTAAAAATATTTGTCAAATAACTGCGGTCAATACCAATATAACCGGCAATATCATTGATTTTTACATCACTTTTATAATTTCTCTGAATATAATCCACTGCCTGTTCCACATAAATTTTATAAGGATAATCATATCTTTCCTCTTTTGGAAGCTTGGTACGATATTCCTCAATTAATACAGAGAGTACCTGCAAAAGTGCCGCTTCTCTTTTCAGTTCATTTGAATGTGTCAAATGCCTGCATATAATCATCTGCTGAATATAAGAAAATATCAGCGGTGTATTTTCACATCTGCATGTAACAGCATCTCCCTCAAGACCTGCATAGGAAAGATAAGCTGGCGCCTTGATTCCATTAAAGCCTACCCAGAGATAAGACCACGGATTGGCTGAATCCGCTATATAATAGACATTTGTATTCGGCTTGATTAAAAATACATCTCCTCTGGAAAGATGATAGGTATGACCATCACAGGTAAAACTTCCTTTTCCGTCACTGATAAAGTGCAGAATGTATTCTTCCCTTTTTCCCGGCCCGAAAGAATGTCCTGCTACACAGTTTTGTATTCCACAGGTTGACAGATATAAATCAATTGTATGGTGATTCAAATCTTCCAGACACTGAAACCCCGCAAAATTTAAATAAGTTGCATTTTCCATTTGCGCTTTCTCCATTTTTCTGACAATATAGATTATAATTCTTGAAGTTTTTCTACAATCCTTTCAAAATGCATGGCATGACTCGCTTTTACCAGTATGGTGTCTCCCTGCCTTACCATCAAATCAAGAAACATCATCAAATCATCCACTGTATGATAATAATAACATTCCATATTTTTGCTGCTGTCTTTTAATCCCTGATATATATTTTCACTTAGAGCTCCTACCAAAAAAGCAGTATCAATCTTTTTTTCTCCAAGATAAGTTCCCACTTCATAATGCAGCTTTTTTTCGTCGGCGCCAAGCTCAAACATATCGCCAAGAACTGCCACCTTTCTTGTATCTGCGCTTTCCAGAACATCTATAGAGGACTTCATGGAAACTGGATTTGCATTATAGCAGTCATCAATTACAGTAAATTTTCCGGTTTCCACAATATTTAGTCTGCTGCCTACAGACTTTATAGCTTCAATTCCCCGTTTCATATCCTCACTGTCCATATCAAACAGACTTCCCACAGCAATTGCCGCCATTGCATTGTAAACCATATGTCTGCCCGGAAGATTAAAGCTCACCTCTATTTTTTCTCTTGTTCCATCACCATGGGTAAAACAAATGGTACTCTCTGTTCCATAAATCCCGTTTGTTTTAATATTTTCCGCATAAACATCCCCTTTTTTCTCTTCCTTTTGCATACCATAAAAAATATATTTTTTCACCTTGTTTAAGCAATTGTGAGCTGTACGATTTTCGGGAATGGTACTTAATTTATCATCATCTTTATTCAAAACAGCATAACAGTTTTCAGCTGCAAAATCAAAAATCTCCGACTTTGCCTTCAATATTCCATCTCTGGAACCAAGATTTTCCAGATGACACAATCCTATATTTGTCATAACACAGACATCCGGCTTTGCCATATAACTCAGTCTGTGCATTTCTCCAAAATCGCTGA
This sequence comes from uncultured Lachnospiraceae bacterium, assembly GCA_910585215.1. Taxonomy (GTDB): domain Bacteria; phylum Bacillota; class Clostridia; order Lachnospirales; family Lachnospiraceae; genus CAG-303. Next base: position 23,071 of record CAJUDQ010000023.1, read on the forward strand.
TACCCATTTCCACAACAGCAACTTCATGAAAATCCCGAATACTTAAAAGGGTAAGAGGTACACCGATTTCATTATTAAAATTTCCCTCTGTTTTTAATACCCTGAATTTTTGAGCCAGCACAGATGCAATAAATTCTTTTGTGCTTGTTTTACCGACGCTTCCCGTAATTCCTACAATTTTAATATCGAGTGATTCCCGATAAAAAGCAGCGATATCCTTTAATGCCTGAAGAGAAGATTTTACAAGAATATACGGTCTTACTCCATTTAATTTGTGTATATCCGATTCATTTATATTCGATTTGTCTGTATCGGATTTATCAATATCAGGCTTTTTTTCACAAATAACGCATAATGCCTTTTTTGCAAACACATCTTCAATAAAGTCATGTCCGTCTACCCGTTCTCCTTTTACTGCAATAAACAGGTAATCTTCTTCCACTTTTCTCGAATCAATTACTACTCCGGCAGCTTCTTTTGTCTCTAAAAAACTGTCTGCTCCAAACAGTGTTCCGTTTACAGCTTTTGCAATATTTGCAAGACTTAAATTTTTCATTTTCTGTTTTCATCCTCTTCCTTTTTCTTTTTATGTAATTTTTTCAGGGAAATTTCCATAAATTTCTCACACAAATCCGGATAATCCATTCCCAGAACAGCTGCTTCCTGAGGTAAAAGACTGGTCGGTGTCATACCCGGAAGAGTGTTGGCTTCCAGACAATAACAGTTTTCGTCTTTATCTGTCAGTACATCAACCCTGCAATATGTATCAATTCCCAATGCTTTTGCGGCAGATACTGCAACAGACTGAATTTTTTCACATAAGACATTCGAAATATGAGCTGGACAGATTTCATCCACTGCGCCTGCAGTATATTTATTTTTATAATCATAAGTTCCTTGCTTTGGAATAATTTCAATGACAGGAAGAGCTTTATATTCAATTACCCCGACAGAAAATTCTCGTCCCTTTATACATTCCTCTACTATCACTTCATCTTCATAAAAAAAGGCATTATGAAGAGCCTCTTTATATTCTGAATCATTTTCTGCATAGTAAACGCCGACACTGGAACCTCCACAGCTTGGTTTTACGACACATGGATAAGTTAAATCATATCTGGAAATATCCGATATATTCATTTCTTTATAAACAGTAAATCCTTTCGCAGTCGGAATCTCACGGGCAAAAAACAATTCTCTGGACACGGATTTATTCATTGCCATAGCACTGCTTAAATGGTCTGCGCCTGTGTACGGGATTCCCAGAAGTTCCAAAACTGCCTGAATTTTTCCATCCTCTCCATTTGCACCATGAAGCCCCAGAAAGACAATATCCGCTGCTCTGCATACATCTATTACATTTGGACCAAAAAATTCTTTTCGCTCTTTTTTCAGCTTTTCTATCTCCGATGATTTTTCTCTGATGCCGGCAAGTTCCTTTTCCATATCGTAATCATTCTTAAATACAGATGTAATATCTAAATGCTCATATCCAAGAAAAACATCGATTAAAACTGCCTGATGTCCTCTGCTTCTCAATGCTTTGCAGATACCCTCGCTGGATATCAGTGAAATCTCACGCTCAGTACTTGTTCCACCACATAATACCACAATATTCATGTGAAAACCTCCAATAAATTTTTATGTTTGAATATTATATGTTCTATTTAAAAAGTTGTTACGCGGACATAGCCCGCGTAACTTATTTTACATAATATGGTGGAAAATTACAAGGATTATTTTACGGCAGCTATGTATTATCTGTCAATTACAAATACTGCTTTAATTTTTTCACATTCCTTTCAACTGCAGCAGCCTGTTCTGCCACTATATCTTCCTGAGTAAACAGTTTGGTTTCCGGCCGGTTCATATAAGCAGCATATTTTATTTTTTCTCTGTCTATATACATGGAATCCTCAACTAAAAGAGAATAATCCGGCGCCCCATGACTGGTTTCCTTAAAAAATTCTACAAAATCATCTTCCTTTATTTTATCATTCAGAAAATCTTTCCAGAAATTTTCATTGGAAGCAAAACGCAGATTATCTTTCTGGTCAAAACGGTCCAGAAAATTCATTACTTTATTATATTCGGAAGAGTTCTGAAAAGGAAGAAACCAGAGTTTTTTTGAGTCATCTCCAATCGGTCCGAGCTTGCTGCAATAAATTCCTTCAGCAGTATATACTGTTACATACATGGGTTTTTCTGTTTCCGAGTTTTCCGGTGGAAAGCTGCAGGCGGTAGTATCAGAAATAAGATTTGTCAGTTCTTCCAGAAGAGATTCATTTTGTTCTGCCTTGCTTTGATTTACAGAGCCTGTTTTCTCCGTCTCATGCTTTGCTTTTGCCTTTGCTTCTTTGCGGGCATTTTCTTCTTCTCTCTGTTTTCTGAACATTTCCTGTACTTCATCAAATTTTTCCAGCATTTTATCCCACTGTTTTTCTGTAAAAGAACATTTTCCAATCTGATAACTTGGTTCTGTCTCTCCATTTTTGATTTTTTCATACATTTCTTCGGATTTTCCATGAAGAATCTGCATAATTTCTTCTGGTGTATACCAAGAAGCTTTCTGACTGTTTTCCTGTGCGGATTCTGTTTTATTCAGCTGTTCTAATTTGTCAATAAAGGAACCATAAAACTCTTTTTCCTTTTCGATGTGCTGTTTAACTTCCTCACTTTTTGGCTGACTTGGGTCAAGAGGATGTTCCAGAGCGTACAATGCCTGTTTTGCCGCCAGCAGTGCAGATTCTACAGTATTTCCAAGAATGTCATTGTAATTTTGTACTCCGTTCATGCGTCTCTGCATCTGCATAACCAGCATTTGGGATATATGGCTTAACATTCCATTGCTTTTTATTCCACATCCGTTTACTCCTGTTTCTTCTGCTGCCTGCATCCATGCATTTTTTACAGATTCCGGTGCGGTCGGTCCCACAGATTCAAATGCAGATTTATTATAGCTGTTTTCTGCTCCATTTTTTTCTGTGGAAACCATTTTTTCTGTTTTTGGATATGCAGCGTTATAAGCATACCCGTCCGTCACTTTGTCAAGCGTCATTTTAATTCTCCTTTCTGCAGCCCGTCCGTCAGTCAGGGCTGCGCCGCTTTCCTGAAAGGTCCAAGCGGTATTGTTTTAATTATAAATAGTGCTGTGTAGACAGTAACTACACATTATATATCGACAATACAAAGAGTATTTTTATCATAATGACACAAATAAGAGCTGAAATGATATCAATTGTAAAAACAGCATTTTTTAACGGATTAATTCCTTCACTACTTCCCCTGCGATAATCAGTCCTGCAACCGACGGGACAAATGCAACGCTTCCTGGAACTGTTTTTTTGCCACTGCTTTCAGTTCCATCTGTACTGTCCATATTGAAATTCGCGCAAATTGGTGTTTCTTCCGAATATACTACTTTTAAACTTTTTACCCCTCTCTTTTTTAATTCCCGTCTCATCACTCTTGCCAGAGGACATACCTTTGTTTCATAAATATCTGCTACGCGAAACATACTTCCATCCAGCTTGTTTCCTGCTCCCATACTGCTGATAACAGGCACCTGCTTTTCTCTGGCCTTCATTACCAGCTCTATTTTTGCCGTTACAGTATCCACGGCATCTACCACATAATCATATTCATAAAAAGGAAATTCATCTGCATTTTCCGGCAAAAAAAAGGTATTGTAAATTCTGACATTTGCCTCCGGATAAATCTCAAGCATCCGTTCTCTCATCACCTCTGTTTTATACCTTCCAATGCTCTTTCTGGTAGCTATAATCTGTCTGTTCAGATTGGAAAGACTCACTTTATCACTGTCAATTAAATCAAATGCGCCGATTCCGCTTCGAACCAATGCTTCACAGACATATCCCCCCACACCTCCGATTCCAAAAACTGCCACACGGGATTTTTTTAACCGGTTCATCGCTTCTTTTCCTAAAAGTAGTTCTGTTCTTGAAAACTGCTCTGACATAAATTCTCCTTTACAAAAACTGTGCAAATACCGATGCCCCCACTACTGTAATCAGCCCAGCTACTGCTATGGCAAGGCTGCTCATGGCCCCCTCTATCTCTCCCATTTCCATTGCTTTTACTGTGCCTATCGCATGGCTTGCGGAACCAATCGCCACCCCCTTTGCAATTGGCTCTTCGATACGAAAAATTTTACATACTGCTTCTGCAATTATATTGCCTGTAATTCCTGTTAATATAATGGCTGCAATTGAAATTGTTACAATTCCTCCCATTTCCTCCGACACTGCCATTCCGATTGCAGTTGTAATTGATTTTGGCAGCATGGTAACATACTCTTTATGGTTCAATCCAAAAACAACAGCGAGAAACAATGTTCCTGAAAGACTTGCCAGCACACCCGACAAAATTCCCAGAAGAACAGCGAGCATATTCTTCTTTAACAGCTGTATCTGCTGATACAGCGGAATTGCCAGACAAACGGTAGCAGGAGTAAGCAGATAGCTTAAATACTTTGCTCCATTATAATACGTATTATAATCAATTCGAAATACAATCAAAAAACCAATTACAAAAAGAATAGAAATCAACAGAGGATTGAAAAGTGCCAGTTTCCATTTTCTTTTTAACCACAGACCCAGTTCATATCCTGCAAGGCTTATCACTACCCCAAAAAATATATATTCTGCAAATATTTCATTCATTGTTTTTTTCCTTTCCGTTCACTTCTTTGTTTGTTTTTTTCTTTCTGTCATGCCGGATAATAAACTGTGCTGTATGACCTGCACAGACCATCACAAGCACGGTTACAAAGAGCGTAATTACAGAAAATGACAAAATCATGGGGGTTAGTTCTCCCCATGAATCCATAAGTCCTACTGCGGCAGGTATAAACATTACTGGCATGATTTCCACCAGAAACAGTCCTGTTTCTCTTACACATTCCAACGACAGAATTTTTGTTCCCAATAGAAAGAGCATAATCACCAGTCCGTAAATGCTGGCAGGTATCGGAAGAGGAATCATATATTTTAACACCTCTCCTATGAAGGAAACAGCCAGAATAACAAAAAACTGTTTTAAATATCTCATAGTAAACCTCTTTTCCTTTTTGCTTTTTTTCAAATCTTTTCTTCCTTATTATTCTTTATTTTTATACCACAAATTTTTTTACTTTACAATATACTAATAATAATATCTTTGAAGGAATATATTTTATTAATATTCTACAACAGTGATTTGAATTTTTATAAGAAATATTTTAAGGAAATATCTATAAAAAAATGTTTATGAGGAAATGTTTATGAGCAATCAAAAAATGGAAAACCTGCTGAATCTGTCACTGGATGCGACTTTGGAAGAACGTCTGAAAGCTCCCGATTTAAATGTTGGCTTTAACGATACCACCGATACATGGACCATTATTATCAGATACGTAAAAAATCTTGATATTCTCAATCAATATTCGATTGAGCCGACATTGCTTCTTGGAGGCTATGCTATTCTGGAAGTTCCTGAAACGCTGATTGAACAAATCTCCGCACTTGATGAAGTAATTTATGTGGAAAAGCCAAAGAATCTTTTTTTTACTGTTACGGAAGGCCGGCGTACTTCCTGTGTCAGCGAAATTCAGAATACAGTCGGAGCAAATGGAAATCCAGCTTCTTTAAGTCTATTTGGAAGCGGATGTTTAGTTGGGATTATTGATAGTGGAATTGATTATTCAAATCCCGTATTCCGAAATCCAGATGGTAGTACCCGTATTATTGGTATCTGGGACCAGACGGAAAACGGTACTCCTCCCGCCGGATATCAAATCGGAGCGTACTATAATGAAGACCAGATTAACGAAGCGTTGCAATATGAAAATCCGGCTGAACAGCAGCGAATTGTAAGAACACAGGATTTGTCAGGACACGGTACGGCCGTAGCTTCTGTAGCAGCAGGAAATTTTGCACCTGACAGAAGAAACAACCTTGGCATGGCAACCAAAAGCAGTATTCTTGCAGTAAAACTGGGAAATCCCTATCAGAAATCTTTTCCACGCACCAGTGAGCTTATGCTTGCTATTGATTTTATGGTGCGAAAGGGAATTGAACTGAATATGCCACTGGCTTTGAATTTAAGCTTTGGCAACAGCTATGGTTCCCATACTGGAAGCTCTCTTTTGGAAACTTATATTGATACTGCGGCTTCTTCAGGAGTTACTTCTATTGTAATTGGAACAGGAAATGAGGGAGTTGCATCGGGACATACCTCTGGTAGAATTCAGACGGGAGAACGTGATGTCATAGAATTATCCGCTGCCGGCTATGAAACCAATCTGAACATACAGATTTGGAAGGCATACTATGATGAAATGTCCTTTGAAGTTATTTCTCCACAGGGAAATTCTTTTGTTATTCCCTCACAGGGACCGGCCGCTTACCGATATAGAATGGAAAACACCAATCTGCTGATATATTACGGCGAACCGAATCCATACAGTATTTATCAGGAAATTTATCTGGACTTTCTGCCGGAACAGAACTATATAAATGCAGGATTATGGCAAATTATAATTACTGGAAGACGAATCGTAAACGGAGAATATCATCTGTGGCTCCCTGTGGAATCTGCCTTGAATGGAAGCCGTTTCACCATGCCTTCTCCCTATGCGACACTGACAATTCCCTCTACCTCCGGCAAGGCAATTTCTGTTGGAGCATACAATCCCTATAATCTTTCCTATGCCTCCTTTTCCGGCCGTGGATATGACTTATCCTCCGCGATTTTAAGAAATATGATTAAACCGGATATTTCTGCACCAGGAGTTGATATTACAACTGCCGCTGCCGGAGGCGGCTTCCTTTTAAACAGTGGAACTTCCATTGCCACTCCCTTTGTAACAGGAGCAGCCGCTATCATGATGGAATGGGGAATTATAAATGGAAATGACCCATTTCTGTATGGAGAAAAATTAAAAGCCTATCTTTTAAATGGCGCGAAACCGCTTACAGGTTTTGATGAATATCCAAATCCCTACGTAGGATGGGGAAGACTTTGTGTAAAAGACAGTCTTCCTCTCTGATAATTCCAAAACAGCTTTAAAACCTGATTTTAACTGAATATGCCGATTTATTCCGCCTCTGCAGTTGGCGGGATAAATCAGCATATGAAATATATGAGAAACGATACAAAGTAGAGTATATATCTGTTATCAGGCAGAAGGTTTTCATTATTGGGAAACATTTAAAAATAACGTATGTTCTGATGTATAAACATTTATCATTTCCTTCCAGTATGCTTCTAGCAGATGTTCCGATTCCCCCTGCTTTTTATAGTAAATATATAATTCAAATGGATATAATTCAAATGGATCTAGCATAGATGGATCTGATTCAGATGGTATCTCATCTATATTTTTCCCAAAAGCATATCTGTAATCACTTATTAAAATTGTATAAAAAATTTGTGTATCGGGAGAAAAACAGATTTCCAGCGTATTATTCAATTCAGGCATTGTAAGATAAATCTGATATAGCTGAATATGGATGAATTCACCTGAAAAAATATCCACCAAATTATACAACCGCACTTCTTCTATCTGCCAGTTCTCTTTTTCCTCTATCCAGTTTATCATCCAGCTTTGAAACAAATCATGCCATTCACTTCTGATCAGATCATTCCCCATCCTGTCAGTTTCTTCCTCTATGCCTTCTTCTACAGAAGTTATATATTTTTGAAATATATTTTGGATAATTTTCAGATATCCTGTCTCTATTTCTATGTCAGCCTCTGTTTTTTCAATTTTGTGACCGTATATGGTTGTATACTGATAGGACAATATATCTTTCATCATTGTTGATATCTGCCACAGATTAGCTTTATTGTTAGGTTCCTCATAGGAATGTTGTTCCATTTTTTCAATCACAGTTTCATATTCATATTTTTGAAAATAGATGCTTGGAAAATATAATGCCGCCAAAGTAACTGCTGCCAGTACAAAAACAGAAGCTATATATTTTAATACTTTCATGCTTCTTCACCTCCCGTTTTCAAATAAACAGAAATTTCTGTACCTTTGCCTTTTTTGCTTACAATATTCAGGTTGCTTCCATGAATCTTTGCAATTTCTCGACACAGTGCCAGTCCAAGACCCGCACCTCCCATTGTGCGGGCACGGGATTTATCTACCATATAAAAAGGCTCCGTAATTTTCAAAAGCTCCTCTTCCTCTATCCCCATGCCGGTATCCTTTACAACAATTTCATAATACCTGTCCTGCATATATCCGAGAACATAAATATCTGCTGTTTTGTTCTCCATTTCATTTTCTAACATAGCCTTGCAACCATTGTCTACAAGATTATATATAAAAGTTGCCATTAAATCCTTTTCCATTATCGCCATACCGGAATCACATCTGATGTGAAGTGTTGTATGGTATTTTTCCATTACAAATAGAAGAGTCTTTTCAAGTTCAGCAAAAAAATACTTCATATGAACAGGCTTTAAATCAAATTCCTGTTTCTGAAGTACAATCAAATCCATCAGATGAAGCGCCAGTGCCTCCAGACGTGTTCCTTCATGATAGATATACTCTGCAAACTGACGACGCTTTTCAAATCCCGCATCATAGCTTCTGAGCAAATCTGCATAGCCAATAATTGAAGTTAGGGGAGTTTTTAATTCGTGCGTAAAGTTATTGACAAAATCCTCTCTTCTGCGGTTTTCTTCCTGAAGCTCTTTAATATATTTCTCCACATACTCTGCCATACAGTTAAAGCTCTTCGTCAGAGAACGAATTTCTGTGCTTCCACTTGTCTTTACACGCTTGTCAAAACGGCCGTTTCCTATTTCTGCTGCTGCCACCGACAGCCTTTTTAACGGTTTTGTCAAATGCGCGGAAAACAGCAGAAGCAAACCGCCGCTTACCGCTGAAACAGCGAGAAGAATCATTTGAAACTGATGGTAATTTGCCTCTCTGGCCTGATAAATATCAGAAATATTTTCCAGATTTTCTATACAAATCTGGTTTTCCTTTATATCCGGCATGGAAACCACCTGCAAAAATGGCTCTCCTTCTTTTTCTATCATCTGTATCATGCGGTTACCTGTTTTCAGACGTTCTTCAAACAGTGTTTTCTCATAGCCGGTTACTTGTGAAGGGTTTCCAATAAATACTCTTGTACTTTTATCCTCACGAATTACATTTTTACGATAATTTTCCGCCATATTCATATTCAGATATTTGTCAATATTTACCATAGACAGATAGGATTCTGCCAAATACTGATTGCTTTCTTTTAAACTGTTCTGTCGGAAACGGATATTATTTTCAAAAGATGTTTCGATAATCAAAAATCCTCCTATTCCAAAAGACAGCATAATAATAATATATGTGTACACAAAAATCTTCCATGAAAATCTCATGTTATTTCTCCCTGCTGCAATATTTATACCCTACTTTATAAACGGCAACTATCTGTTCCTCCATATGGAGCTTATGTCTCAGCCTTTGTACATGTGAATCTACAGTTCTTGTTTCTCCCATAAACGGACACTGCCAGACACGCTCATAGATAGTTTCACGATAAAGTGCAATATCCTTGTTTTTTAAAAACAACACCAGTATATCAAATTCCTTCACTGTAAGTTCAACTGGTTCTCCATTTTTTCTGACGGTATGTGCATCAATATCTACCTCCAAATCTCCCTCTGTAATTTTTGACTGCAACCTGTTTTCTCTGCGAAGCACTACTTCTACTCTTGCTGACAGTTCTTCGATTGAAAAGGGTTTTACAATATAATCCTCTGCACCAAGCTTCAGTCCTTTTACTCTGTCTTTTACATCTGATTTTGCCGTAATAAAAATGACTGGTATTTTATATTCCTTGATATATCCAATCAGTTCAAATCCGTCAATCTCCGGAAGCATAACATCCAAAAGGACCAAATCAAAGGTTTCTTTTTCCAAAATATCTGCACATGTTTTTCCATCATAAACACAAATACACTGATAGTTTTCTTTTTCCAGAGCTTCTCTGATTAAATTTGAAATTAAAAACTCATCTTCTACAATTAAAATTCTGATTCTCATTTCTTTTTTCCTTTTACTTTTTTAAACAGAAATATAGATATTATATAATATATTAAGAATAGAAACAAGAGCCTTTTTGAACCTCTCACAACTAAAGTCGCTGATGTTGTTGTTTTATTCATAAATCTTCGGCAAGAATAACCGCCTGACTTCCCATATCTTTGTATCTCTCAAAAAATATGCTGCGCGTATAGTTTATTTTTCCCTTGAGGGGGTCATGTACAGTTACAATATCTTTCTCATAACCGGTCAGAAGTACACAATGTTCTCCACCGGGCCATTCAAAATATTCATTTGTATATGTGTTTCCATATTTCAGATACCAGCCATTTTTATAGGAAATTTTTTTCAAATCCATAGTAATCCATATACAAACTGGTATCCCTTGATTGAGATATTCTAAAATTTCTTCTTCGGATGCGCCAGAGATATTCTCTGCCAGAATATCTCTGCCACTTTGGTCGATAAATTCCTGCATAGTTTTTACCACAGCTTCTGAAAATACACCATATGCTCCTGAATAAGGACTTCCAACAAATGCTTCTGATGGATGACAGGCATACTTTTTTCCATTATGCCATTCCAGTTCGCATAATGGAAGTGCATTGGCAAATTCCTCCTTATCTGCCAATATTCCATACGCATTTAAAAGCATAACTGCTGCTGCCGATTCGCAGCCTGACGGAAGCTGCGGATTTTGTAATATAACCGGTATTTTACGCCCCTCAATACCTTTACTTATATAGTTGGTTTCTGCCCTTTTTGACAAATCTGTTTTATTTATACTTACATTGTTATTTTCAATAAATTCTTCAGATTTTAATTCCTGTACTAAAAAATAGAATATAGAGAAAATGCCAAAAATGATTGAAAGAAAAATGATGCGATGAAGTTGTCTTTTTTTACCTGTTTTCATATTTCACTGCCTCCTTATTGATTTTCAGATAATGTATCATTTTCATGCATCATTTCTGCTTCAAAATTGCATCATTGTTGCATCATCTGAAAAAAGAAGACAAAAATTAGTTCTATAAAGTTTGGATAAAAAAACAAAGTGCCGATGGCATATTCTGTCATTCCTGCACTTTGTTCATAAAGAGCTGTTTTGCATTTATTTCGCTTTTACAGAATCCTTCTTTCCAATTCTTTCTGCTGCTACCCCTATAATAAAAAAGTATTGAAGACACTTTTTTGTTTCTGCATAACCATTCCCCCTTATTTTTTAAACCAGTACAGATAGACATCTTCAAGATTTGGGGTACCCTCCGCTTTTTGAAATCTCTCTGGACATTCATCCTGTACAATACGATAACGAAGCCCTTCTGCTGCCTGTGAAACATTTCCTTTCGGGTATTTCAGCATAAGGTCTTTTAATTCATTATGACTGCAGAGTTTTTCAAATATTTTATCTGCTACAGATTGAATTAACGCATAAGGTGTATCTTCAGCCATTAATTCTCCCTGCTTTAATAAAAGTATTTTGGAAGCAATGCACTCAATATCGCTGACTACATGAGTGGCAAGAATAACAATTCTTTTTCCTGAAAGCTCTGATACATAGTTACGGATTTTGATTCTCTCTTCCGGGTCAAGCCCTGCTGTCGGCTCATCAAGAATCAGTATTTCCGGTTCACCAAGCATGGCTGCAACAAACATAAGTCTTTGGCGCATGCCGCCGGAATATCCGCCGAGCTTTCTGTGACTGTCCTTTTTTAATCCTACAAGGTTGAGATATTTTTCTATCTGTTCCTCTGCTGACTTTCGTTTTAAACCTTTTAAAGAAGCTACATAATATAAGAAACGTTCACCTGAAAAATGGTCATACATTCCCTGCTGCTGCGGCATATATCCGATTTTTTCCCGAAAGGATGCTTTAAGCTTTAAAATTTCCTCATTATTATATAAAATTTCTCCAGAGCTTCGCTTGATGTTATCAGTCAGAAGACTCATAAGTGTACTTTTTCCTGCACCATTTGGACCCAGCAAACCATAGATGCCGGGAGTCAAGCGGGAAGTAAATTGATTGAGGACTGTTTTTTCTCCGTATTTTTTTGTGACATTTTTAAATTCTAAAGTTGTTTGATTATCCATGTTTTTCACTCCTGTTTTTAATGCATATTATAAAGTATATTATTTAAATACAATTTTTTATGAAAATATTTGCAGATTTTTGTAAATATTATAACAATATTTTTGATGCCCGCAGTTTTTATTATAACAACTGAAAATAAAAGAGTTGTCAGGAGAATGTTAAGAATCTATAAAATTTCTACAATCTGTTAAATATATTGGAGTTTCTAATATTCTAATAAATAAACAAGAAATTCAGAAATATTGACAAAGCTATTCTTCTATATTACTATCAAAATACAAATGAATCCTCCCCAGATAGAATATGGAAGTATAGATTTGTGTTTAAAGGGAAAGAGATTTTGATTGAATAATTTTTATACTAATTAAAAATATTGTGAAAGTTACTTTTACATTCATAAAAAAATATATACAAAAACTGCTGGAAGAACAATTACCGCAAGCGATACAAGTATTCCATTTCTTACATTTTTACATTTATCTGATATCCATAGAATTACCAAACAGGCAACAGATAATAAAAATATCCGAAAGCCTCCAAGCAGGAACAAATATTGTCTTAATGAAATTTTTAATGGAAAATCTTTCATCCATACTAAACTCTGAACAGGCGAACTTAAATTTGCCAAACCTATTCTTCCAGATATATTATCAACTTCAATCATAAAAAATAATATCGACAAAAAAGTGCTTGCCAAAAACATCCAAAAAAACTTTATCCATTTTACCCTTTGAATTGTCCGTTTTGTGCTATGCATAAGTGAAATCATTGTGTTTTGTCTTTCGTATGCCATATATCCGCCAAATAACAAACATAACAAAAATAATTGGAGGATTCTATGTTCTGTAACTGTCTTCTTTCCACTTTCCCCTATCAGCAGTTTATAACCAAGAGGATTTACAAAATCTCCCTTGATTCCTTTTGACTTATATAAATCATTTAGATATTTCTTCTGGCTGGAAAGTTCTTCAACTGCTTCCTGCATATATTCAATTGCTGCGTTTTGTGCTGCATTTGCGCCCTCTTGCATTTTTTGAATTTCTTCAAACTTTTCCTCTATATATCTATCCGCCTCATTACCTGTCATACCTTGAATTTCTCTATAATAAAGATTTTTATAAGTATCTGTTCCATTAAAATATACTTTCGAATAGTCAAGCAGTGACCATGCAGACAATAGAGCAAACAAAAGTATCCAGATTCCAAATAATGGTATCAAAACCTTATATCCCTCATGAACTAACAAAGAGGTATGTCTCATTCCCTTCCAACACCACTTTTTTATATTTTTTAATTTTCCAAAAGATATTATACGTTTTTCTCTATATACTTTTGTAGAAAATAATAAAACAATTACAGGCAAAAGCAATACAAATATTCCAAGAAATATATATAAAAAAGTAATGATATGCACTGGTGTACCAACTACATTTATATTTAAATATTTTCTATACAAATTTTCTATATCAAAAAGAGGGACAAAATTACAATATTTTAATACTTTCAGATTGCTTAAATCTGATATCTGTGTGTAACAAATATATTCCACAGCGCAAGAAAGCCCCATAACCCCCATCGCTATATTTGGTTTTGAAAAAAGCTGTAAAAAAGCCCATAAAATCAAACCACAGACAAATGCTGCAAATATTTTATTGAAACAAATTATAAAAAGAAATTTTAAAACCGTCATAGGAAAAACGCAGTCTGAAAATTGCGAGCTTGACTGCAAAAGAACAGATAATCCTGCTTTTCCATAAATAACTGATGCCAAAAGCCAAAGACTTCCATAAAAAATCACAACGCTTATCACACTTATCAGCATAAGGATTCCAAGCCTTGTTAATGCTAATTCAAATCTTCCTCTTTTTAGGCTGTGAATCATCTGCCATAATCCATTTTTTCGTTCTGAAAAAAACTGAAGAACAGTATAAAAAACCACTATCAAAATAAAAATATTTGTTTCTTTTCTTTCAATCCATGAGTTCAGCCATTCTTCATTAAAAAGTTTTAAATTTAATGAAGATGTTTTTTCATAATCTTTGGCTGTTTTTATAATATTCTTTGCGGCATAGCTGCTTTTATCGGCAAACAAGCTGCTTTGAAGCATTTGCTCAGCATTTTCTTTGATTGATGCATATCTATTTTTGGATTCTTGAATATATTTCACCTGATTCAAAAGAAGCTGTGAAGCGTTGTAATTTGCTGCATTTTCAGGCCCCGCCGGAATCTGTGCACGATATTCTTTGAGGTATTCTTCCTGTTGTCTTTCATCCATAGAAAAACAAGTTTGCAGAAGCTTTTTATAATGCCAACTATATTCTTTTCGCATTCTCGTATAGTCAAAATCTTCTCCCCAAAATTTTTCCTCTTGTTTTACAGTAAACTGGTTTTTTCCGTAGAAAATAAAATTTATGAAAAATAATATTAGAAATAATATTAAAAAATTTTTTGAAAAAATAATTCTTTTTAATTCTTCCATAATACTACCCCATATCTTTTGTTATTTCTTCAAGCTCAGGAACACCATTTTGCAGCTTTTGTATATCAACTTTAAAAAATTGATAATTTCCCATTTCATCTGGCTTTGTAAAAAAGAGAAAATCCTCATTATTATTCCACAAATTCAATTCTGCATCTTCTATATAAAATTCTTCTTTCTTCTCTCCATTATAATTATAAAGGCAGATACGTTTTCCCTCGTCCTCTGTAATATAAAACAACAGATAATCTTTCATCGCAAGTATTTTGCCAACATTTTTATCTAGGGAACAAATTTTTCGGGATTCTTCAAAATCGTTTGAGTACTCATATAATTCTTTTTCTGTTACTAAATATATCTTATCGTCTTTTATATCGATACTCCATGCAGGCAGGTTTTTTACAAGCGTTTCACCTGTTTTCAAATCTAATCTTACTACCTGTATACCTTGAGAATATTCCAAGGTGTAATAAACATAATTTTCCTGCGCTTCTATATCCGTCACAACATATTGAAGCATTTGTTCAGGTTGAAGCGGCATACCATAAATAAACTCTGGTACGGCATCTTTTTCAAGGCGGCAGCGGTATAATATTCGACTAAACTCTCCTGTATCAGAATAAATCTCCTGTGCGCTGTAATAATATCCGCCATAAACAAGGGCAGGAACCATACTATGACTGTTGCCGTTTACATAAGTCATAACTTCCGTTATTTTTTCCTGTTCAAATGTTTCCATATTGATTTTATAAAGATACTCTTTTGCAATATTTTCTGTCTGCGACGACTGCTGTTCGGTTTTTAAAAAATAAATTTGTTTTCCATCGCTGCACATACTAAACATTGCATATATATCTATATATGAAATACAATTTGCGCTCATATGGCTGCATGTTGGATTGTTGCACATAATTGTCCACTGGTTATTATTCATATCCAGATAAACTATGTTATATTCAGCATTTGTTTCATTCCAGCAAACAGCGGAGGGAAAAAGATATCCGTCATTATATTTCATTAATTTGGAACCATTTACCTTTTGTGTATCAAAAGAAATATTATTTGAAATATTTATATTTTCAAAACCGAAATTATCTTCCTGTTTCTGTTCGTTATATGTAGTTTGCTCGTTTTTTTCATCTTCTTTATTTTGGCGGCACCCTGCAAGCATTATAGCCAAAATAAATATTAAAACTAATAAGCTGTGCTTTTTTTTCATAACTATTACCCTTTCTATACAAAATAAAAGATATCCTATTAAATAATAATATATGATTAGGTATTGAAATTAATAAGTGAATTTTCATCAATTTCAATCCCTAATCATAATACCTGAACAATTTTATATTTTAACTATTTATTAAGATTAACGTAAAGTTAATGTTTCGCATAACGCAGTATCAATATAATTTTGAGAATACATTTTTGTAACATCCATATTTGCAACATTTAATGCTTTTGTTTCCGCTACTTGAGTACAATATCCTGAATCTCGAGTTCCATATGAACTTGCTCCGCTTTGTAATTTGTATTCGGCTCTGGTTGTAACTCTAACATTTCTACAATAATAAGCTGTTGAAAATTTTGCTGTAAAATTATTAGACAGAACTTTGGCTGAAGCTGACCAAGGCATAGTACCATATGTCCCATTTGCTGTTTTGCTTGCATCTGTCATTGCTAAAACCGTAGATATGCTTGAAACTACTAATGTTGCTGATAACATCAATCCTGCCAATTTCTTTCCTAACTTCATCTCTTTCCCCTCCTTTCCTCAATCAATTACCTTCGAAATCAATGATTCTCCTATACTATTTCTCACTGTTTGCAACCAGTAAAATCTAATATAATAAAAATAATAATTTCTTCATCAGTTACCATTTTGACGAGTTACTTTCTTTTAAACTAAACTAATTAAATAATTTTTTAATCAGTTAGTTGGTAAAAACATCACAATTTTTATTTTCGTGTACACTTTTACTATAACTTTGTTTAAACATTTTTATTTTATTTCTTCTTACAAAAATTGTCAACCGGTTAAGCACAATCGTCCGTTTTTTTGCATAATCGTCTTAAACATATACTTTTAAATTAATTTCATTTATATATCATTTGTGCAAACCGCAGGAACTGCGGGGCAGCCTGATAAATAAGATTTCGTTGAAAGTCTGTTTCTGGGAATCTTGCAACTTTAGTCATGAGAGGTTCAAATATTTCATGTAAAGTAAAAAATTAAATGTTTCTGCATTTATTTCGCTTTTACAGAATCCTTCTTTCCAATTCTTTCTGCTGCTATCCCTGTAATGAAAAGAAGGATACATGGCAGTATCCACATAATTCCTGCATAACCATTCCCCCTTATTTTTTAAACCAGTACAGATAGACATCTTCAAGATTTGGGGTACCCTCCGCTTTTTGAAATCTCTCTGGACATTCATCCTGTACAATACGATAACGAAGCCCTTCTGCTGCCTGTGAAACTTGCATCATCGCTTCATTCCGGCTATATATGGAAAAAGAAAATTTTTCCCTTAATGTTTTTCCTAAAAATACAGAATCTGCAGTATTTGTCATTTAGTTATACAGATTTCCCATTCAATACAATAACCTCATCTGCATATTCTTTCACTCCTTCGTTGTGTGATACTGCAATTACTGTATGTCCTTGTTCTGCCAACAGTTTGAGATTGGAAAATACAATTTTTTCATTTTCTTCATCCAAGTTGCCTGTCGGTTCATCAGCAAGAATAATATCAGGATTATTTGCAAGTGCACGGGCAATGCACACCCTCTGCTGTTCTCCTCCACTCATTTGTGACGGCAGAGAATCCGCAAGTTCTTTTACTCCAAATTTTTCAAGAAGATTTTCTGCAAGTTTTTTTCGTTCTTTTTTTGAAATCTCAGGATTAATCCTCATAGGTACAATCACATTTTCTAGCGCATTTAAATATGGATTCAGATAAAATCCCTGAAAGACAAAGCCCAGATTTTTCATTCTAAGCTTTGCCTTTTCTTTTTCCGTCAGCCCATTTATATTATTTCCATTGATATAAACTTCTCCTTCTGTTGCATTGTCTATTGTACCAATAATATTCAGTAAAGTTGATTTTCCTGCACCAGAGCGTCCCATAATGGCATAAAATTTCCCTTTCTCAAATTCAAAAGATACATCATTTAATACTTTTGCCTCATTTTTATATATTTTTACCACCTTTTTTACTTCTACAGTTTTCTCCATTTTTTATGCTCCTTTCTTATTATGTATCTGTACGCATACTACTCAAAAATCCAAGTATGCAGTCAGAAAACTTTTCTATATTTCATCTAAATAAAGTTTTTTCTATTACCAAAAATATGATGAAAAAGTTCCATATTAGAAAAATAAATAAAACAATTAGACCAATTAACAGTTGAAATTCTGCTTTTTCGTGCATCATAGTCACAAGACTCAAAAATATTTTCTGCTTACATAAATAATTCCATGTATTATATGCAATGATACTTCCTGTAACAAAAGAAACTGATATTTCTATCATTTTTCCAAAATACAAAGCTCCTGTTTGTCTCTGTTTTGTATATCCCAGTATCTGAAATATCATAATATACTTGCTTTCTTTTATAATATCCAATCTTAATTTCAGAGCATATACTACCAGACAAAAAGCAGAAATAATTCCAACCAAAATGAGAGTCATCCACAAAATAGCCCCCATTTTTTCTCGAATAAATGCATCATTAATAGATGCCACTTCCAAACTGTTTTTATACCATTTATTTTTTACCATTCCCTGTATCCGCACAGCTACATGACAGCATATCATAAGTACCGCCATAAGACAGGAAATAAATAAGATATTTCCAATAGTTGTTTTCCAGTCTGAAATCATTTTCTTAATAATGTATCTTACCATATGACTATCCTTCTGATTTTATTTCATTCAGCAATTCTATCTTTTTTAACTGTTGTATAATCATATAAACAGCGGTACATATAACAACAGCCAAAATTATAATTCCCCAATAAAAAGCATTTATAGAAAATTGCATATGAATAATCCCATATTCCATAGGAAGCAGATTTTGAATTCCTAAATTTTCAAGCATTAATGTAATTATTACAACAATAAAGGAAACAAACAAAACTGGAATTAGTCGAATGGCATATTCCATTCCAAAAATACAGACAAGATTTTTTCTGGTATAACCTTGTACTATATATATGGCTACTTCCTTTTTTCTTTCTCCTATATCGTTTCCTATCATAATCATCATCATAATGATAACTGTTATAAGCAAAATGATAGTAAGAATCATACCTATAAATTGAATAAAAGAAAATACAGTCTGTAGTCCTCCATCGCTGTTATATTCTGTAAATCCGCTAACCTCTATCCTGTTTGCTATTTCACATCTTACTTCGTCAAGATTTTCACGGCTATCCAGAACAACAGCATAATAGTATTCCATTTCATAACCTACATAATGACTCCTGTCATAATCACCACTAACCTCCATATCTTTTCTGAGCTGCTCTTCAATCCCTTCATTACATTTTTCTGATAAAAATACTGCATCCTCAGCATTTAAAAATGCTATATATGTGCCTGTTACTGCATAAATATTGTCATATGTTCCTGATACTGTACATTCAAATTCTATTTCATTATCGAAATGATTTGTCATATATAATTTTAATGTTTTTCCTATGTATTTAGAACCATCTACATAATTTCCACTCTCTGTTGCGTACATATAATGTGGAAGTAAAATTTCATTTTTTTCTGGAAGCATGCCTTTCACTAAATAATCTTTATAATTATCTGAACATGACTTTACAGATAAACTTACTCTTTCTTCCTTTTTTATCCCTTCCACGTTTGTTGCAATCTCATAAACATAAGGATAAATATCTAAAATATGTTCCATATTCACACTTAATTCTTTTAATTGTGTATGTAAAGTATTATCCCTATCATGATAAATAATATTTCTTGCTGTTGGTGTTTCATCCATTAACTGAACAGCTTTATCAATAGAAAATGCCATAGAATTTATTAAAAAATAAATAAACAGCGCCAAAAACAAAATAGAAAATAAAAGTTTTCCTATTTTTCGTCTTCCTTTTATATTATGGAAAGCAATGCAAAACATTTCCCTGATATTCATTCCATTTCCTCCAAAAAATTACTGATTTCATCTGAATAAAAATCCATTTTTTCTCCTTTTTCATTATAGATAACAGCTTCCAATACTTCAGCATATCGGTTTGTAGCTTTACTATCTGCAATAATTCCATTAAAATACACAATCTCAAGATACCCTTTTTTTTCAGCTATCTGAAATCTAGCAGTACCATTAGAAGTAAGTCCATTTTTAGTTATTTCCTTTGCTTTCATATCAGTAAATAAATATTGTTGAAATTGATTCCAGTCATATATTTTTTCTTTTGACATTTTTTCAATATCAAAAACGGTAATTTCACAGATATTATCTTTCAAAGCCTGTTTTACTAAATTATACAATTTATCACCCTGTTTCTTATTAATACTTGTATAATATATTAAATCTTTTATTCCATTATCTATTACTCCATTCTCTTCCATACCAATAGTAACAAAATAATTATGTTCTCCCCCACTTGCTATATAGTTTAATCTCTGATTATCTTTTCCCAATAATATAATTGAAAAACCTTTTTTATTGTTTTCAGTTTGAGAACTTAAGTAACTTGGCTTCATTTTAACTTTTTTTAGTTCTTCTATAATATTATTTATTACTTCTGTTTTGTATATTATAAGAGACTGAGCATCAAGTTCTTGATTTGTATCTTCATCAATATAAATTTGAATTGCCTGAATTTCCATTGCATCATCTTTCATATAAAATGTATATTCTTTTTTTCCAAAAAAGAAATATATAATATATACAGCAAAAATTGCTAAAAACAATATAATTGTAACAACTATTATTTTTTTTCTTTTTTTCATGCAGACTCCTTTTATAAATAATTGAATAGCAGGAAATTTCTCTAATTGAAAAATTTCCTACCTTCTACACTACCATGTATATTATTCAATACATAGTGATTCAATTAAATTAATAACCACCATTTAATTTTTTACATATTAATATAGTATATAAGACCAATACTATATATAGAATTTTTATGTTTTTAAATTTTACTATTTTACCATGTATCACTAAATGATGAAATTCTATAACTGGCAGTTGAATCACTACCGAAACTATAATGCCTTCTTCCCTCAGATACATTAGAAAAAGTCCATGAATATTGTACACCCATAGTAGCTGTCGTAATTGCAATATCATGGCTAGCTACAGCAAGTGAACCAAAAAGTGATTTTTTTGAAATACTAATACTAGCTGTACCTTTTGCATATGTTTTATTAAAACTTACTTTCATTGTATGTGAAGCATCCTTTGCAAAATCAACATCTTCACTAGCCCATGCCTTCCATCCAGCCTCAACTGTAAATGGTTCTTTCCAAGAATATGAATTTGTACCTGCCAACACACTGACACTCATTGCAACAGTGGCTACTATACTGGCAATACCTGTTTTTAATTTATTTTTTATCATTTAATTTCCTTCTTTCTTTAATCAAGTACTTTCGAAATCTATCATTTTTCTATATCATCTTTCACCGTTTGCAACCAGTCAAATCTAATATAGTAAAAATAATAACTTCTTTATCAGTTACCATTTTGATGAGTTACTTTCTTCTAAACCAATTAAATAATTTTTTCAATCAGTCAGTTGGTAAAAACATCATAATTTTTCTTTTTTGTGTACACTTTATTAGAACTTTGTTTAAACACTTTTATTTTATTTGTTCTTACAAAAATTGTCAATTAGCTAAACATAATCGTCCACTTTTTTGCATAATCGTCACAAATATATATTAAAAAATTAAATCCATTTATTCTATCGGTATTATTACTGTTGTCAAAAACTTTCCATTCTCTTCTCTCATTTCTAACTTTCCATGATACTTTTCCACACATGCTCTGATATTTCCTATTCCAATTCCATGATTTTCTATATCACTTTTTGTAGATATATATTCTCCATCTTTTTTTCTTCTTTTTCCTTGATAATCATTCTTCATTCGAATCATCATAATATCATCTTCATATCCTATCATCAGATCTATTTGTTTTTTTTCACTGTTTTTTGCTGCTTCAATTCCATTTTTCAAAAGATTTGCAAAAATTACACAAAGGTCATATGGCTCTACAAGACAATTTTCGGACATTTGACCCTGTATACTAAGCCGAACTCCCATATCTTCTGACTGATATATATATTGATTTAATATCATATCCACAATCTGATTATATACGGTTACTCTTTTTTTATTTATGTGCAGTTTACCATTAATTTGTTTCATATACTCGTTTAGTTTTTTATAATTCTGTGTGTCACAGTATTCCTGTATACTCATCATATGTTCTTTAATATCATGACGAAAATCTCTAATATCTTTATCTTTTTTTTCCAGATATTGATACTGTCCCTTTAACATTTCCAAAAGGTATCTATTAAAAGAATCTTTTTCCTTATAATAATCTCTGGATATTGCAAGCTCAATTAACGTAACCATATGAATATACATAACTAATCCTGTAAGAATTACATTTAAATGCATATATCTGTCAAATCTTACATTTTGCAATATAAGTTCCAGACATCCAAGAATATAAGAATAAGCTAGTCCAAGAATAAGAAAAAAAATAAAATATTTTAAATTCATTTGTATAATTTCATTTCCATTTCTTTTCATTGATATTTTTCCAAGAATCATTTCTACTACAATTGTTACTATAGAAGAAACAAACACTATATTTATATTGTTATTATTTACAATATCCTCAAATGCCCATATTATAATTTCAGACATTTTGTCAAAAACTCCAATAATAATTGCCACCCAGAAACTGATAGAAATTATTTTTATTGCATTATTTTGAAAAAGTAATTCCATTTCTGCTATGATAAAAATAAGATATATAAACAAGCTATTTTCATATATATACATTTCATATATAAAATATATTAATAGTATAAGAAATGTCAATATGTATCTCCATTTCCATTCTCTTCTTTGCATTTTAAAAAAGCATCGAAATACAATATAAAATTTCACAATTTCTAATGTATATTCCAGTCCCTTTTCTAGTAATTGCATTTTTACCTCCATATTTTCATACTACCTGTTTAACATCTTTAATCTCCATTCGCTTAATTTTATTAGTAATTCTTTTTTCTTCTTTAATGCTAATGGAATATTTTCTCCATTTTTCAACATGATTTTTCTTATATTTCCGATTTTTTCAAAGATGGTTTTGTCTATCCAATCTAAATTTACTAAAAAAGACTTATCATTACGATAAAACCCGTATTCTTTCAGCATTTCAGCAAGTTCTGAAATTTTTTTATCTGTTGTATAATTTCCATTAGCCGTATGGAATATCACCTTTCTTTTTATTGATTCTATATAAATAATATCATGATATATTAATCTTACCTTTCCCATTTCTGGAACATCAATATCCATAGTTTTATATCTTTCAAGTCTTATCAAAGCATGTTCTAGCCCTTCCTTCAAATCTTCTTTCAAATTATTCTTTTCAATATATCGAAAAGCTTCTATTTTATATCCTTCTTTATAAAATTCCTTGGATGAGGTTATTATCATAATTACACAATTAGAAAATAGTTGTTTATATTTTTCAGCTGCTTCCAGACCATTCATATTTTTTAGATAAATATCCATAAATATAATTTGATATTTTTTATGAGCGTTTAAAAATTCTTCCGCAGAGGCATAAATTTCTATTTTTGCATTTTCTTTTTGTAAACTTCTCTGTACCATTTTGCCAATTTTTTTTGCCCATTCATCACAATCCTCTATAATTGCAATATCTATTTCCATATTCTCCTCTTTTGCTCCTCTAAACAATAATTAAATTTACTCCCATATAATATTTTTGTATTGTTAATACTGTAATTTGTTCATTTGGCATTTTTTTCCATTTCTTATATTATATCAAATGTGCAAAAAAAAGTTGTCAGGAAATTGTTAACAATTCATAAAATTTTTATAATTTTAGGAATATGCTGTAATTCATTCCATACTTTAGCAAATAAAAATTGAAATCAATCTTTTTCAATAGATTGTGTTTTTAAATTTCACACTTTTATATTATAAAAAATCAAGATTATAAGATAAAAAATGTGCAATCATATAACCTTGATTTGAATATATTTAAATTTTTATTTTTTTGATTTTATATTATAATCTGGTTCAATAGATACAATAAATAAGATAGTTCTTAAATTCATTTGAAGTCCATTATCTCTCTATATCCTTTCTGTATAATATTGTGTATATATTTATAGTATTTTAATATTTTTTATTAGTCAAATAAATATAGAAAGATAATGACTTCGTCAACAGTTACCTTTTGATGGCCTATTTTTTTCTAAACCAGTCAAAAAACCATTCTAACCAGTCAGTTGAAAAAAATGTCATAGTTCCTTCTTTCCATGTGCACATCATTAGAAATTTGTTCGAACATTTATCAATATAATATCTCTCAATTCCCCTGTCAATAGGTGTTGCACCATCTCCTGTTTTTTTGCACCATCTTCCATTTTTGAAAAAAGTTTAAATACTTATTATATCATTTTCATATTGATTATAGTAATAAACTCTCCTCCTATTTCTTCCATCTCCAAATTTCCATGGTATTTTTCCACACATTCCCTGATATTTTCCAGTCCCATTCCATGATTTTCCATATCACTTTTTGTTGTAAGATAACTCTCTTTTTTCTTCTTTCTCTTTCCTGCATAATCATTTTTCATATGAATCATTATCACATTATCTTCATATCCTACTGTCAGTTCTATATGTTTCTGCCTGCTGTTTTTTGCCGCTTCTATTCCATTTTTCAGAAGATTTGCAAATATTACACAAAGGTCGTAGGAGGAAATATTACAATCTTGTGGCATCTGTCCCTTTATTTTCAGCAGGATTCCCAGTTCTTCTGCCTGTGACATATATTGATTTAATATCACATCCACCTCTTTATTATGCACGGTTATCCTCTTTTCCTCCATATGTGTCTGAGCATTTATCTTTTTTATATATTCTTTTAATTCCGAACATTCCTCTGTTTCACAGTATTTTTGTATTATCAGCAGATGTTCTTTCATATCATGACGAAATTTTCTGATATCCCTTTCTCTTTTCTCCAGATAATTATACTGTTCTTCCTGCATTTTTAAAAGCCGTCTGTTAAAAGCGTCCTTTTCCCTGTAATTATCTCTGGATATTATAAGTACAATTATCATAATCATAGTGCCATACATAATCATTCCTGTTAAGATAATATCCAGATACAGATATGTATTCATTCCTCTGTCCCCTAAAATGACCCACATATAGCCCATTATATAAGAATATCCCCATGCAAGTATAAAAAAGCATAAAAAATATTTCCAACTCATACGAATTATTTTATTTCTATTGATTCGCAATACTATTTTTCCAAAAATAACTTCTGTAAAAACAGTAACTGCTGAAATCAGAACACGAACCCATATACTGTTGTCACCGACAATATCCAAAAATACCCACACAACAATTTTGGATATTTCATCAAATATTCCAATCACTGCTGAAAACCAAAAACTCATAAAAATAATTTTTAGCACTTTATCCCGAAAAAGAATTTCCATTTCTGCAATAATAAAGATTAAATACACCGGCAAATGATTCTCATTTCCATATACAAGCCATAGGGCAAATCCTCCTATTCCCAACAGCGCCAGTAAATACTTCCATATTCCTTCCCTTTCCGTTATTCCAAACAGCCACCGGAATGCAAGGTAAAACTTTATAATTTCAAATATATATTCCACTCCGTTTTGTAACAATTCCATTTTTTCTTCCGTCTCTTTATCTTATTGATTTAGCTGTTTCAATCTCCATTCATATAATTTCATCATAAGCTCTTTTTTCTTTTTTACTCCTAAGGAAACCTTTTTTCCATTTTTTAAAAAGATTTTTTTCGCTGTTTCCATTCCATCTGAAGATACTTTTTCCACCCAATCCAAATTTACCAAAATAGATTTATTACTACGGTAAAATCCATCTTCTTCCAGTCGTTCCGTCAATTCTGTAATTTTTTCCTCTGCTGTATAATCCTGTTTTGTTGTATGAAAGATTACCTTTCGTTGCTTCTTTATTGTTTCAATATAAATAATATCTTTATATACCAGTCTTACTTTTCCCTGTTCTGGAACATTAATTTCCATTGTCTGATATTTTCTGAGTTTTGTCAAAGCATGCTCCACACCCTCTTGAATCTCTTCTTTAAGATTATCTTTTTCGATATACCGAAATGCATCTATTTTATAGCCTTCTCTGCAATATTCTTTATATAAAGTTACAATCATAACAATACTCTTGGGAAATTGTGATTTATACTTTATCGTCGCTTCAAGACCATTTATTTCATTTAAATAAATGTCCATAAATATAATCTGATACTCTTTTTCAGCTTTTAAAAATTTTTCGGCAGAACTGTAAATTTCTATCTCTGTTTTTTCTTTTTTTAAAATTTCCTGTATTATATCTTTGATTCTCTCTGCCCATTCTTCAGAATCTTCTACAATTGCAATTTTCATCTTCATACCTCCTTTGCAACTATAAGATTTAATTTCATACTTTTTTACATTATACAACATATTTCAAAAAAAGTTGTCAGGAAAATGTGAACAATACATATTTTTTGTAATTTTAAATAACATTTTCTGAATCTGAGATCGGAA
>CAJUDQ010000024.1:0-26128 GCA_910585215.1 uncultured Lachnospiraceae bacterium
GTTTGACAGGAAATTACTCTGTGACATGCAGTTGACATTTGGAAAAAAATATGAAAAAATAAACAGGAACATATAAACAGAAATGTATAAATAAAAATATATAGATAGAGATATAAACAGGAATATATAAATCAAAAGTTACGATGATACATTCTATTTGTTTTATTTTCCATTCAGGAGGCCACATTATGAACCATTCAGACCATATCACCGCCAGTACGGCTCCAAGAATTTACAGCGATATTTATTCCATGCTGAACCAGAAACATTTGAAAGCTTTTCGCTACAAGGCTTTCAAAAATCTGATTTTTACTGATATGGATATTCCTGTTCCCGGACTGGAATGGACATCTATTGATAACACCTGTATCCGTCAAACAGTTCCACAGGGAATCTGCTGTGCCAATCAGTATCTTTTGATGACTTCCTATGCTCATAAACCTGCTTCTGCCCGAACGGCTCTGACTGTAATACGCATGGATAATGGAAGCTATGTAAAAACAATCGGCATTGAACCTGTTCATGCAGGCGGAATCGCTTTTCATCCTCAAAGCGGATATATATGGATTTCGTGCGATGAACCAAAAAAAAGCACTGCGCGTCTGATGCGCGTTTCCCTTAATACTGTTTTAAAACAAAAAGAAGGTACTTCTCTTTTTGAATCGTCTTTTTCACTGTTTCATCTGACAGAGCTGCCCAGAAGCTCTTATCTTACCATACAGGACAATCTGCTGTGTGTTGGTTATTTCAGCAAGACAAAAACCGGCAGATTTTATATTGTACCATTAAATACTCTTGGCCAGCCGGCAGTTACAGGTGAAAACACTTTAAAACCCCTGTACAGCTGCAAGACAAGAAATTATATTCAGGGGGTCAGCTTTGTAAAAACAGCCTCCCAAAAATATGCAATTTTCAGTCAGTCATATGGAAGGCGAAGCAGCCATATGTTTTCTGAACGAAGCTCAAAGCTTCTGATATATTCATATGAAGATTTAAATAAAGCAGACTTTTTTGTGAAACCCCAAAAAAGGATATGCATGCCTGTTATGATAGAACAGACATATCCTTATCGCGATGAAATTCTGTTTGCTCTTTTTGAATCCGCTTCCCGTGCATATTATGACAATCCGGCTCCAAAGGGCGGAAATTCCAAAAATCAAATTGACCGCATCTGTGGTCTGGATTTGAAAAAATTAATTTTATAATCAGGTCTGCTGTCCTTGTAATATTCAAACAGCGCGCCAACTCTCTCTATTTTTTATTTTTACTGGACACGGTTTCAGTTTCGTAGTATAATGTGGATAAATTCTTATTTTAAATTAATTTTACGTGAAAGGGAGAAGACGAATGAGATTAGTGACACGTTCTGATTTTGACGGATTAGCATGCGGCGCTCTGCTGAAAGAGGCCGGTATCATTGACTGCTGGAAGTTTGCACACCCAAAAGATTTGCAGGACGGACTTGTAGAAATCAATGAAAACGACTGTCTGGCAAATGTACCATTTGTGGAAGGCTGTGGTCTATGGTTTGACCATCATTCAAGTGAGCATGAGAGAAATGAATTAAAAGGAAAATACAAGGGTGAAAGCCGTATTACTCCATCCTGTGCCAGAATTATTTATGAATATTACGGCGGAAGAGAAAGATTTCCTCAGTTTGACGATATGATGGAGGCAGTTGATAAAGTAGATTCCGGCAATCTTACAATTGACGAGGTAATGAACCCTCAAGGTTGGATTCTGGTAGGATTTCTTATGGACCCAAGAACCGGACTGGGAAGATGGAGAGAATTTACCATTTCAAACTATCAGCTTATGGAAAAATTAATTGATGCCTGTCGCACCATGACTACTGCTGAAATTCTTGCCCTGCCAGATGTTCAGGAAAGAATCGAGGTATATAATGAGCAGACGGAAAAATTCAAGGAAATGGTAACAAACTATACAAGAACAGAAGGAAATGTAATTATCACAGACCTTAGAAACGTAAATCCTATCTATACCGGCAACCGTTTTATGATTTACAGCATGTATCCGGAGCAGAATATTTCTGCATGGATTGTCAGCGGGCGTGGCGGACTTGGATGCTCGGCAGCAGTCGGTTACAGCATTTTAAACAGAACCAGTGATATAAATGTTGGCAGCCTGATGCTTAAATATAACGGCGGCGGACATAAGGCAGTGGGCACCTGCCAGTTTACAGATGAAACTATGGACACGGAACTGCCAAAAATGCTTGATGAGCTTTGTGAAATGGCAAACTCCTGAGTTTCTACCTAATCCAAAAAGGCAACAGTACTATTATATTACTGTTGTCTTTTTATTTTGTTATTATAAAGCAGAAATAAAAATTTACACAAACTGTTTTACATTTTACTGGCTCATCTTTATTTTTTACGATTTTCAAAATATACAAACGAATCAATTGCATCCAAAATATCTGCAAATACTTCTTTTGGCGCCTGTTCTACATACCTCTTCAGTATTCTTTCCTCCTCGCTTCTGTATTTTCCATAAAAGATATCATAAAGATTATGCCCGCGGACATAAATTTTAATCAATTCTATATTTCTTTTCACATCTTCTTTATTATTTATTCTCACATTTTTAGTACGAATCAGTCTCTTCATAGAAGGCAAGCGATAAAGATATTCCTTGTATTTTTTATACAAAATATCATAAAACTGCTCTTCCGACTTCAGCACTCCTATCTTTACCATTGTCGACGGGTCCAGAAAATAATTTTCAAAGGAATAATACTTCAATATCAATATATTTTTCGGTGTGACATTTGGTAAATCTGTTCCCTCCTCCTTCGACCGTTCCCGATAATAACTGCATAACTGCTTTGTCAAATGCTTCGGATTTTTCCCGTCACTGTCGCGAATCATCAAAAACTGGTCTTTTAAGTACAATTTATTAATATACTTTAAATTTGCATAGGTCTTTATATTTGTGCAGCTGTTTGTAGTTACAATCGTAATTCTTTTTAAGTTCCCTTCATCATCTCTGATTTCCGAATAATACTTCTCCAAAAGCAGCGGAAGCCTGTTTCTATCCTGTTTGCCTTCCACAATAAATACAAAGCTCACATTCATAAGGTCATTTGCGGAATATCCAAGGTCGTCCAGAATAATATCAATGTCTACATTTTCCTGTACACAAGTATGCAGTTCTTCGTCTATTACCACCTGTTTAATCTGTTTCGAGGAAAAATTAAAAATCATATTTGGAGAATAAGTAGAAAATATCATCTGATTTTTCTTTGAAAAACGATACAGAATTTCACTCGCTGTTTTTTGTAACTGTGGATGCAAAAACATTTCGGGGTCCTCTATCATAATAATTCCAGGGTCTTTGTTGTTTTCCTCCGTATAAGCCTCCAGAAGCGACAAAAGATAAATGCTCTTGCTGCCTGCGCCGAGCGTGGACAGATTTCCCTGTATTCCACGGTCCTCCTGATAAATAATAGTATCAAAATTTAGCAGACTGTCGGTATCAAAATCAATCTTGTATTTCACCTTATGAGACATCATTCCGTTTTTCTTTAAATACTTGTTTACACTGTCTGAAAATCTATCCAGATTCATTTTATAAAGACGATATTCCATAAGCCGTGCCATTTCAAATACATTCATCTCCTGCCCCGATTTTTTTTCTATCTTGGCAATGCATCGAAAACACTGGTCACAGCCTTTTTCTTCATAATAACATTTCTTTTCTTTTAAAAATGCTACAGACTCATCTCCCTGAAGATTTAAAAGTGCTTCTTGAAATTCCTTCAGGTTTCTTTGATGGTCAATATAATACAGTCTTGGCAGATATTCGGGCAATTCCTCACTGACCCCATCCTCATCTGTATAAAATCTTTTTTCCTCCGGTGTTACTTCATATATAACACTTCGAAGCATAACATGTTCTGTCTCTGCTTCGCCCTCCGGTTTCACAAGAGGCTGTGACAGCGTAAGTTTAATTATCACGCTTTTTGTTGCATCCATAAAATGCTCTTTTCGAATGGTATATTCTCCAAACACTGCTCTGACAGCATCAATTACAGAACTTTTACCGGTATTGTTTTTGCCAACCAAAATAAAAGCATTGTCAATTTCCTGAATATTTACACTTTGAATAGATTTAAAATTTTCTATGTATAAAGAATCAATTTTCATAAACATCTCCTTTATGCTTTTTTCTTTTTCCTGCGGGCTTTTCTACCGAATAACCGAACTTTCCAAGCCTTTCCCCAAGCTCAAAATATTCCCCATGAGAATATACTGCAAGTCCCGAACGATTCAAATGAAATTTGCCATTTTTATCTATATATTTATCATCTACTGTGACACTCGTCACTTCTGAAAGAAACATATCATGACTTCCAAGAGACAAAATCTCTTTTACTTTACATTCAATATTTACTGGACTCTGCAAAATTCCCGGTGCTTTTATTGTCTGAGACGGCAAAGGTGTAAGCTTCATCTGGCCAAATTTATCTACATCTCTGCCGGAACGTACTCCGCAATAATCTGCTGCAAATACCAGCTTCTTTGTTACAAGGTTTACTACAAATTCTCCCGTTTCCCTTATAATATCATAAGAATATCTGGATTTGCGCACAGATATATAAAGCATGGGCAAATTGGTATTTATAGTACCACTCCATGCCACAGTAATAATATTCGGTTTTTCTTCTGGCCTCTGACAGCTCACCATCACTGCCGGCAGAGGGTACAGCATATTTCCCGGTTTCCAGTATTGTTTCCCCATTTTCTCCTCCTGACTATGTGTAATGCAATACATCCTCAATAACTTCTTAATTCATCAGCATAGTTTTACTGTTTTTTTGCTTTCATCGCTGTTCTCTGTCCGTTTTCATTAAATCTTAAACCGATATCCCACACCCCAGATAGTTTCAATATACTGCGGCTTTGACGTATCTGTCTCTATTTTTTCCCGTATTTTTTTTATATGCACTGTCACAGTAGCAATATCACCAATAGATTCCATATCCCAGATTTCCTTAAACAGCTCTTCCTTTGCATACACATGATTTGGATGAGACGCCAGAAAGGTAAGCAAATCAAATTCCTTTGTAGTCAGCATTTTCTCCTCATCATTCACATATACACGCCTTGCTGTCTTATCAATTTTAATCCCGCGTATTTCTATTATATCATTCAGCTCTTCTTTTTTTCCTATCAGTCTTTCATACCTTGCCATATGTGCATTTACACGCGCTACCAGCTCGCTCGGACTAAACGGCTTTGTCACATAATCATCCGCCCCAAGTCCAAGGCCCCTGATTTTATCAATATCATCTTTTTTTGCCGATACCATAAGCACCGGCTTATCACTTTTTTCTCTGATATTTTTACATATCTCAAATCCGTCTATTCCGGGAAGCATCAGGTCCAGAATAAACATATCAAATTCTTCTTCATCCGTCCGTTTCAATGCCGAGGTCCCTTCTGTTTCTATCACCACCTCAAACCCGTTTATCTCCAGATAATCCTTTTCCAGCTCTGCAATGCTCTCCTCATCTTCCACAATTAATATCTTCTTTTTCGTGTCCATGTTATCCTCCATCTGACTTTATTTTTTATTTTCTTTTTTCAACATCATATGCATGGTCAGTCCTACGTTTTTATTTCCTGCTGCCCATATCGCGCCTCCATGGTCTTCTACAATCTTCTTTACAATCGACAGCCCGATTCCACTTCCCCCTGTATGTGAATTTCTGGAAGAATCGGTTCTGTAAAACCGTTCAAAAATATGCTCCGCCTCCTCTGGTGTCACACCCTTTCCATTATCCTCTATCTCCACATGAATATATTGCTTTTCCTCACGCACACGGATATTAATTACACCCTTCTCTTTATTATTATATTTCAAAGAATTACTGATAATATTGTTAATCACTCTGTGAAGCTGTTCAGGGTCTGCCATCATACAGACCTCTGATTTTACATAATTAAAATAAGATAACACAAAATTCTGACTTTCCAGCTCTGTTCGTACATCTTCCACACAATCATCAAAATACTCTTTTACGTTAATTTTAATAAAATGATAGGGAATATCATTTGCATCAATTTTAGAATACAGGGTAAGTTCTCCAATTAACCTTTCCATATCATTTGCCTTATTATAAATGGTTCTGATATAGCGGTCCATCTTCTCTGGTGTATCTGCCACACCGTCCATAATTCCTTCCACATAGCCTTTAATTGCTGTCAGAGGTGTTTTTAAATCATGAGAAATATTACTAATCAGCTCCTTTGTCTCATTGTCATACTTCATCTTATCATCAATTGCATCTTTTAAATGGATTCTCATATTTTCAAAATCTCTGCAAAGTCCGTCAAATTCTCCCTCATATTCTTCTTCAACTCTGCAATCCAGACTTCCTTCGGAGATATGCTGTGTTGCCCGTTTTAGCTTGCGCATTGGAACAAAGAAACATTTATTTGCCCATATTGCGAGACAAATCAGCATAAGCACAATAATGATAATACTTATAAATCGAAATTCCATCAGATACCCTTTTACCTCCGGAAGCATACGATTTGTTTCTGCCAGCAGATAAACAATTCCATGACTTCCATCACTATGTTCCAGATAATTCGGATAAACAAGAAATTTCTCCGTTTCTCCAAGCAAAAAAGCCTTTCCCCACAATTCATTTTTTCCTGAAATTGCAGGAAGCTCAATCAATATTTCTGCGGAAATTTCATCAGGAATTCCGATATAGGTAAATTTTTCATTATCATATACTACCAGATAAGAAAATACTTTTTCGCGTTCTGAATTTAACTTTCCTGCATAAGAGATGTAATCGCTGTCAAACTTTCCGTCTGCAATTGCACGTTGAATGGTTTTTTCTTTTTCTTTGGAAATTTTATCCATTACCATGGTAGTATCAAACCAGTTTTTATAGCCGTTCATATCAATTCCATAATTTCTTTCTATCGCTTCTATCTGAGACTTTCCAAACATACTGTGGCTCATAATGATAAGAAGAATGGGAAAAAAGATAATAATGATAAAAGAGGCCTTTAATCTTGTACTATATTTCATATTTTCACCGTTATTATTTGAAAAATGTCTGTAATGATTAGTTTTAGTATAGCATATTATGAAACTTATGCATAATTAAGTTTTTATAAAAAGAGGGTGCCCCCATTTCATCTCCCCTTCACCATCTTCACCACATCCATCAGAAATATCACTGTCAATGCCCCTGCAAACATCCCCAAAAACCCGAACAACTTATATCCTACATAAATTCCCACCAGTGTCATAACAGGATTTACTCCCATTTTATCCCCCATCAGCTTTGGTTCCAGAAATTCCCTTGCAAAATAACATGCAATAAACGTAGTAAACACAATAGCTGCCCGAATCAAATTCCCATTTATCAATGCCAGCAGCGTAATCGGCACCAGTATCACTCCTGCCCCAAAAAGCGGCAGCGCATCCAACACCCCCACACTCACCCCAATCAACCATGCATATTTGTTACCGGCAAACGTAAGTCCAAGCACACTTAATGCTGCCACAATTATCATAATAATAAACTGAGCCTTTATATAAGCTTTAAATACAACCATAGACCTGCGGTAAAAAAAGGTCAACTCTATCCCAAAAGTAGAATTTTTCACACTCCTTTTTATTTTTTCCATATCCTTCATAATCAGAAAAAATACTACAATAACAAACGCTGCTGCAATCATTACATCAATCACACTACGTACTGCCGGAATAGAAGTTCCAATAAGAAATTGCATTACCTTGTTTTTCATTTGTGTGATAAATTTATTGATTTCAACATTGATAAAATCAAGTACACATCCGTCTTCCATGCCAAACATCTGCTCCACATATTGGCATACATCCTCAACTATATGATTGGCAGAATCCTGATAATAACTGAAATTATCCACAAAAAGAACAAGCTGTGTAATAATTTTTTCCACTATAATTGCCGAGACAATTCCAAGAAGAACTGTCAGCAAAAGAAGTATAAAAATTGTTCCAATCATTTTATTTATTCTGAATTTTTTGTGAAGAAATCTCACAACCGGATATAACAGAATGGCCAAAGCGGCAGCCGCCGCCAATGGCCATATCAGTGGAAAAATATATTTAAAAAACAGATAGAATACCAGCATGCATCCTGCTGGAATCACCAATATTTTTATTTTTTCTTTCTTTTCGTCACTTATTTTAAATTCCATTTCAACTCCGCTTTCACAAATACAGATTTGCCTGCTACTCACTATAAGTATTGACGAATTTGTTATTTTTTATTTTACTTCACAGAAAATTTCTCTGCAAATTTTTTGAAGTCACTTTATTTTTTCAAATTCTGCAAAAATTCCCTCTGAAGGTTTACACTCAAAACTCATCTCCTTTCCTGTAACAGGATGTGGAAAACTGATATTGTAAGAAAAAAGGGCAATTCCTTTCTGGTTCATCTTCTCATAATAATATCTATTATATTTGATAGTATTATATTTCATATCCCCGTATAATGGCATATTTCTGGATGCAAACTGTACTCTGATTTGATGATGTCTCCCTGTTAAAAGTGTAATATCAACCAGCGAGAACATATCCTGCATTTCATTGTCAAATGCTATCTTTTTAGTCTCCAAAATAGTATATCTCAATTCCGCGCGCTTTGACATTCTATCATTTTTATCTGAAACTCTGGAAGTATTTGTTCTGCCATCTCTGATTAGATAGTCTGTCATAATTCCGCACGTTTCTATTTTCATAGCTGATTCCCCATGACAGATAACTGCATAGTACTTTTTTTTCATTTTACCCGCTGCTATCTGCTGTGACAATTTTGCGGCTGCCTGCTTTTGTTTTGCATAGACCATAACGCCGCCCACCATTTTATCCAATCTGTGTACCACTCCGACATATGGCGCCGCTATTCCGTTTTCCTTCTGATAATTCATAAGCATGCCTGTCATATCCTCATAAAATCCTCTCTCATTTTGTGAAGCGATTCCTGCTGGCTTTAAGCATACTATAATATCCCCGTCCTCATATAAGATATTCAATTTCACTGTGCAATCCTTCTTACAGAATTCTGCATTTCCATTCTGTTTGTCTGTTCAACATTTTTAATTCGATGATAAATATCCTGCATTCTCATATCTGTCTGGTTGATAATATTGGCACATTCTGTCAATTCTACAATAAGCTCGTCGATTCCCTCGATTCCCTTTTTATAATTTGCCTGATGCTCTAAGGCCGCCCAGAAATCCATCGCCATTGTACGAATCTGTACCTCTACATTCAGCTTGAGCGTTCTGTCAGATAAATATACCGGAACCATTACAATCAAATGCAGGGAGCGATATCCGTTATCCTTTGGCTTTTTTATGTAATCCTTACACTCTACAAGAGTAATATCATCCTGCTTTAAAAACATATCAGCAATATCATAAATATCCTCAATAAACGAACAAATTACTCGTACTCCGGCAATATCGCGAAGATTCATAAATGCTGATTCTACTGTCACCGGATATTTCTTTCTCTTTAGTTTTTCAATAATACTTGCCGGCTTTTTTACTCTCGATTCAATTGACTCAATTGGATTTCTTTTTGTTTTAAATGCCAGCTCATCATTCAATATTTCCAGTTTTGCGCGTACCTCTTTAATTGCATAACTGTAGTATAATAACAACCCCTCTATATTTTCTGCTTCTAACAAAAATTCACGTGGTATGGTTATACTTCTCATCTGACTTCTGATTTCTTCCGTCAAATCCTTTTCTAAATCCTGCATACACTATCCTCTCTATACAACCGGCCAGAAGTTTACCAGTACGGTTGTCCAATATTGTAAAAAGGGGCTGGTCAGGTCCAGCCCCTTGAGTACATTCTATTCTTCGGCAAACATGTATGCGGGCGTAGAAAAAATGCCCACTTTATGTCTACACGAAATCCTTTACTTTTGCACAGATACCTTCTGCATCAAGCCCATACTTATGAATCAGCTTCACTGCTGCGCCTGATTCGCCGAACATATCATTCATTCCAATCTTTAACACCTTTGTCGGCAGATTCTCGCTCAGGCAGTCACAAACTGCACTTCCAAGACCACCGATAACCGAATGTTCCTCTACAGTAACTACCTTGCCGGTTTCTTTTGCTGCTGCAATCACAAGTTCTTCATCAAGAGGCTTAATTGTATGAATGTTGATTACTTTTGCATCGATTCCATCTTTTGCCAGCATATCCGCCGCCGCAAGACTCTCTGCAACACAAAGACCTGTTGCAATAATAGTTACATCTTTTCCTTCTTTTAATACAACGCCCTTTCCAAGCTCAAACTTGTAATCAGGTCTGTCGTTAATTACCGGAGTTGCAAGACGTCCAAATCTCAGATAAACAGGACCGTCATGTTCTACAGCCGCTCTTACAGCTGCCTTTGCCTCCACATCATCTGACGGATTAATCACCACCATACCCGGAATTGTTCTCATAAGAGCAATATCCTCATTACACTGATGAGATGCACCGTCTTCTCCTACAGAAATACCTGCGTGGGTTGCACCGATTTTTACATTCAACTTTGGATATCCGACAGAATTACGAACCTGCTCAAATGCTCTTCCTGCTGCAAACATTGCAAAAGAGCTTACAAATGGAATCTTTCCGGTAGCTGCAAGTCCTGCTGCAATACCTACCATATTACATTCTGCAATACCACAGTCAATGTGTCTTTCCGGATATGCTTTCTTAAATGTTCCAGTCTTTGTAGCTGCAGCAAGGTCAGCATCAAGAACAACTAAATTATCATAATCCTTGCCCACTTCAACAAGTGCGTTTCCGTAACTGTCTCTGGTTGCAATTTTCTTTACTTCTGACATAATGCTTCACCTACCTTTTCCAAATCTGCCATTGCAGTAGCATATTCCTCATCATTTGGAGCTTTTCCATGCCATCCTGCATTGTTCTCCATATAAGATATGCCCTTGCCTTTTGTACTCTTTAATATAATCGCTGTCGGCATTCCCTTGGTAGATTTTGCCTCGTCAAAAGCCGCCTTGATAGCATCAAAATCATGTGCATCCACATTTTCAATTACATGGAAATTAAATGCCTTGAATTTGTCTCCAATTGGATAAGGTGAGCATACATCCTCAATCTTTCCATCAATCTGGAGCCCGTTATTGTCTACAATTACTACTAGATTGTCCAGCTTTCTGTGTCCTGCGAACATAGAAGCTTCCCAAACCTGTCCTTCCTGAATCTCTCCATCACCGAGAAGTGTATAAACTCTATAGCTGTCATTGCTAAGCTTTGCAGAAAGCGCCATTCCCACTGCTGCCGAAATTCCCTGTCCCAGAGAACCTGACGACATATCCACACCCGGAATATGCTTCATATCAGGATGTCCCTGAAGATAAGAACCCAACTGACGAAGCGTCTTTAAATCCTCTACCGGAAAATATCCTCTCTGTGCAAGAACAGAATAAAGTCCTGGTGCTGTATGTCCCTTTGATAATACAAATCTGTCTCTGTCTGCCTTCTTTGGGTCCTTTGGGTCAATGTTCATTTCCTCAAAATAAAGATATGTGAACACATCTGCTGCGGAAAGAGAACCGCCCGGATGTCCTGCTTTTGCGCTATGAACAGCCGTTACAATGCCTTTTCTGACTTCGTTGGCCGTCTTCTGAAGTTCTAACTTGTCCATTTCTCTCTGCTATTAAAAACATATACAGATTTATGTATATGCCAGATTATTCAGATAAATTCTGCGATTCTTCGTAAACCTTTATCTGATAAATAGCTTTTCCTTTCTTAATATTTTAAATATTCTGCCTTTTATGTCTGGGCAATTATTTTATTCTCCAAATACAGCCTTGTAGTCCTTCTGGAACTTCTCAATTCCCTGGTCTGTAAGCGGATGCTTTGTCATCTGCTCAATTACTTTATAAGGTACAGTTGCAATATCTGCGCCTGCTAACGCACAATCTGTAACATGAATCGGATTACGTACAGAAGCTGCGATAATCTGTGTATCAATTCCTTCTGCTACTG
Source organism: uncultured Lachnospiraceae bacterium (assembly GCA_910585215.1). Classification (GTDB taxonomy): domain Bacteria; phylum Bacillota; class Clostridia; order Lachnospirales; family Lachnospiraceae; genus CAG-303. Next base: position 12,067 of record CAJUDQ010000024.1, read on the forward strand.
CAAACATATCCGCAATCTGTCTGATTAAATCAACACCTGTCTGTGAGATGTCGTCCAGTCTTCCAAGGAATGGTGATACATAAGTAGCTCCTGCTCTTGCTGCAAGCAATGCCTGATTTGCAGTAAAGATTAATGTTACATTTGTCTTGATACCCTCTGCGGATAACACTTTCACAGCCTTCAGGCCCTCTACTGTCATAGGAATCTTAACTACCATATTCGGATGAATTTTGGCAATCTCCCTGCCCTCTGCAATCATGCCTTCTGCATCTACTGTTGTAGCTTTTACCTCTCCGCTGATTGCGCCGTCTACGATGGATGTGATTTCCTTAATTACCTCATTGAAATCTCTTCCTTCCTTTGCGATAAGGGATGGATTTGTGGTAACACCACAGATAACTCCCATGTCATTTGCCTTTCTGATATCCTCTACATTTGCTGTGTCAATGAAAAATCTCATTTCTTAAAATCCTCCTTAAATATGTCTTATGAAATTTAACAAGCTTGTCTTTCGACCAATCTAGTTATAGATAGTATAGCACTTTTTGTTTGAAATGTCTATTTATATCTGCAAATTGTATAAATTTTTCTCAAATTTTACCTGAAATTTTATAAGAACAGCACAGACAAACTATTTTATCTGTGTTTTTTCAATAGTTTCCATGGTTTTCCTGATATTAAACTCTATTATTTAGTTGACAGAAGAGGCCAGTCTTTATATAATAAAATACAAAGAATTATGTTGTGACAAACTGAATAGGTCCTATTTTCATTTCAACAGCTAAGGCAGGAACCATGTTTTCTGAGTGCTTCTTAATCTTTCCTTATTTTTTATTATGCTCCTGCACTTTATTTCGCACATCACCCAGCCGGCATAAATGTTGACTGTCTGTAGACACTTTTTTGGATATTAAATAAAGTATTTGCAAAGAAATTTCCTGTTAAATAAAAATGGGCAGGTATGTCTACAGAAAGGATATGATTTATGAAAAAAACAACCAAAAAAACAGGCATTTTTAAAAAAATGTCAAAACAGATACTGGTCCCATTTGCCTGTATCCTTGTAATTATCAGTATTTTGATACTGATGATACTGAATATCAAAATTGATGACCTGCGTGAATCGGAGATATCTGCCAAGTCCTCCTATGGAGCTTCCAATATTGACAGCTTCTTTAAAAGTTATTATGCGATGGCGGCTCAGCTTGCTTCTGTTCCTGATTTATATGATTTAATGTCTTCCATGAAAGCTGGAGACGATATGTTTACTTATGAAAAGCTGGATGAACTGCAGGAAATCTTTATTGCAGCCGCCGATATTGATAAAGAGCATATCGGTGTAACATGGTTTGCTGCTTATGATGCAAGCCAGCTGTGGGAATCCGGTGGTTTTAGCACCAAATCCGGCGAATGGGATGTCACTACTCGGGGTTGGTACAAAGAAATGCAGGCGGCCCAGACAACCATAATTACGGAGCCATATACCACAACTGCAGGCGAGCTGGTTGCCAGTATCATTTCCCCTGTGTTTAATGAAAACAAAACAAAAATACTTGGAGTAGCAGGTATTGATTTGGACCTCTCCATCCTTGACAATATGATGAAAGGATATACGCTTGGCAAAACCGGATATTATGTATTATATACTTCGGGCGGCAATATTATCTATCATCCGGACAGCAAGAATATTCAAAAAAGCATTTCTGATTTGGATATCTCTGATAATGTCAAATCTTCCCTGTTAAAACATGAAACCGGCTTTTATAAATACAAGGACAGTGGAAAAAGTGTTTACAGCTTTGTATCAGAAGTTGGCGACACCGGCTGGATGGTTCTTACGGGACTTCCTTCCAGTGAATACAGAGAAGTATTTAACACAATATGCCTGATTATTGTTATTGTATTTCTTATCTCGGGATTTGTTATTATTTTCAATACAGTCAGAACAGCCAAAGGCATCGTAAAACCTTTAGAACAGCTTGAAAAAATTGCTGATGAAATTGCCAATGGAGATTTAAATATTGATATAAAAGTAGAAAGCAATGATGAAATCGGGCAGGTAGCAGCTTCTCTTGACCATACAGTAATTCGGCTGAAGGATTATATTATTTATATTAATGAAATATCCGAGATTCTGGAAGAAATTGCAGACGGAAATTTGAATTTTGAATTAAAAAATGAATATATAGGTGATTTTAAAAAGATAAAAGATGCACTGATGGATATCAAAAAACAGCTTACATCCACTATTACAGGTATCAATCATGCTTCCCATGAAGTAGCAGACGGAGCTGAACAGATTTCTCTGACATCCCAGGCATTATCTGATGGAGCTGCAGACCAGGCAAGCGCAGTAGAAGAACTTCAGGCCACGATTGAAACTGTTTCCTCTCAGGTAGATTACAATGCACAGAATGCAGTGGAAGCAAATGAAAAAGCAGCTCATGTACAAAAAAATTTAACGTCCTGTGATATTCAAATGAAAAAACTTGTGGCAGCTATGGAGGATATCAGCCATTCCTCCAGCCAGATTAAAGAAGTTATCAGCTCTATTCAGACAATTGCGGACCAGACAACGCTTCTGGCGCTGAACGCTTCCATAGAAGCCGCCCGTGCCGGTGAAGCTGGAAAAGGATTTGCGGTTGTTGCCAATGAGGTAAGCAATCTTGCCCTTGACAGTATGAATGCTTCTCAGTCCACAGTGGATTTAATTGCCAATGCGTTAGATTCAGTTGAAAAAGGCATGTTGATTGTAGGAGAAACAGCAGATATGCTTCAGCTTTCTGTGGAAGAAGCACTTGAACTTGGAAAACGCATCGACAGCATTTCAGAGGCCTCTGTCAATCAGGCAGATGCACTTGGCCAAATTACAGAGGGTATTGAGCAGATTTCTTCTGTCGTAGCTGAAAACTCGGCTATGGCAGAACAAAGTGCCGCATTCTCAGAAGAATTGACTGCACATGCGCAATTGTTGAAAAACCAGATTGAGGTATTTCAGGTATAATCATAATAAATAAAAAAGGGTTCTGCAAAAGTTTCAGGCGCAATATATGTTTACAATTTCTTATGGTAAACAATATATTGCGCCTGAATATTATTTTGTAGTAGCTTTTTTATTCTTTCTTTTTCGTCTATCGCTTAATTCTGCCCGTAATAAGCATTTGCTCCATGCTTTCTGTAATAATGCTTATCCTGAAGCTCCTGTGGAGCCGGCTGAATCCTTACATTGATTGTTTCAGCCCTGTAAGCCATCTTTGCAACTTCTTCAAGAACGACCGCATTGTGAACTGCCTCATGTGCATCCTTGCCCCATGCGAATGGTCCATGATTCTTGCACAAAACTGCTGGAACTGCCATAGGGTCCTTGCCCATTCTGTTAAATTCATTTACAATCAAATGACCTGTATTTTCCTCGTAAGCTCCTTCTATCTCTTCCTTTGTAAGACATCTTACACAAGGAATCTCTCCATACATATAATCTGCGTGAGTAGTGCCGTAACAAGGAATACTTCTTCCTGCCTGTGCCCAGCTTGTAGCATAGGACGAATGTGTATGAACCACGCCGCCAACCTCTGGAAATGCTTTATAAATCTCAAGGTGTGTTGGTGTGTCAGAAGAAGGCTTATACTTTCCTTCCACTCTGTTTCCGTTCAAATCCATAACTACCATATCATCCGGTGTCAGCTTGTCATAATCCACACCTGAAGGCTTAATGACAAAAAGTCCTGATTCTCTGTCTATTCCGCTTACATTTCCCCATGTAAAGGTAACAAGCCCATACTTTGGAAGGTCCATATTTGCTTCATATACGGCTTTCTTTAATTCTTCTAACATTTCAAACCCTTTCTTCTGTCTGCTTTTTAGACAATCAGCTTTTGGCTGACTGTATGTATTGCAATCAGCCTTTGATTACACACATACCAGTCAACCTCCAGCCAGTTCTATTAATTATAGTAAACAGAATTTAACTTTAATTCTTTCTTAAATTCTCTGATGTTTGTGTTTTCATCAATAACAATGCTCTCAATACCCATATAATTTGCCCAGCTCACCATCTGGTCAACAGTCAAATCATAGGAAAATGCAGTATGATGTGCACCGCCTGCCAGAATCCAAGCCTCACAGCCCGTTGCAAAATCCGGCTTCGGTGTCCAGTATGCAGTACCTACTGGAAGCTTTGGCATTGGTTTTTCTACCTTTTTACATTCTACAGCATTAATAATCAGACGGAATCTGTTTCCAAGGTCAATTAATGAGGTTGCAACCGCAGGACCTGCCTTGGATGTAAATACAAGACGCGCAGGGTCTTCTCTGTTACCCATGGAAAGAGGACATACTCTCATGGAAATATCACCCTCTGCACAGCTTGGGCAAACCTCCAGCATATGAGCCTGAAGGATACCTTCCTTGCCTGGAACAAGATTATACGTATAATCCTCCATCAGTGAACTTCCCTTTGCATCCTTCTTGTTTGCAGTCATTAACTTCATCAGACGAACCATAGCAGCAACCTTCCAGTCACCTTCTGCACCAAAGCCGTAGCCCTTCTGCATAAGTCTCTGAATTGCAAGACCCGGAAGCTGTTTTAAACCGCCTAACATGCCAAAATGTGTTACCACAGCCTGATAGTTGTTCTCTACCAAGAACTTCTCAATACCGATTTCCTGCTGAGCCTGTACAGCTACATGCTTTCTGAACTCATCTGCGTCTCTGCCATCATCAATTACTTTATACATGCTGTAATATTCATCTACCAGTGCATTTACATCACTCTCAGATACAGCATCTACATATTCTACTACATCGTTTACGCAGTAATGGTCAATTTCCCATCCAAACTTAATCTGAGCCTCTACCTTGTCGCCTTCTGTAACTGCAACATTATTCATGTTGTCACCAAAACGGCATACTCTAATATGACTTGACTCAATTACACCAATAGCTGTTGTCATCCAAACACCGATTCTCTCCTGAACAGTCTCATTTGCCCAGTGTCCGACAATGATTTCTCTTTCGATACCCATACGGCTTACGATATGACCATATTCTCTGTCACCGTGAGCAGACTGATTCTCATTCATGAAATCCATGTCAATCGTATCATAAGGAATCTCCTCATTAAACTGTGTATGCAGATGGCAAAGAGGCTTCTTAAACTCCTTTAAGCCCAGAATCCACATTTTTGCAGGGGAGAAGGTATGACACCATGTAATAACACCGGCACAGTCAGGGTCATTGTTTGCATCATTTAAGGTCTGTCTGATAGATGCCTGACTGATTAATGTCGGCTTTAATACAATTTCATAATCAATCTTGTCAGAAGCATTCAGCGCCTCTACAATCTTTGCAGAATGTTCAGCAACCTTTTTCAGACATTCATCTCCATAGAGATCCTGTGAGCCTGTACAGAACCAGAACTTATAAGTTTTGTTAGATAACATTATAAAAAAATCCTCCTTTAATACATTATTTTAACATTCTGTGTGATAATATTCTGTGCCATATTATAGTTTCTCGCTTTGTATAATATTGTTCCATGCAGCCTCATTCTATATAGTATCATTCTATATAGTTATATATGATATCTTTCATGTAATATTATTTTATAACACAGCACAGTGTTTCCATTATTTAACTATTTCACGCAATGTTATATGTATCTCTATTATACTACGCAAACTGCCTTTCAGACAAGTATTTTTTTATAATTTTTATGTAAATTCTTCACCGCTTTGATTTTTCAGTGTGAATTTCACAGTATTTCTTTATCCTCTGATATCCAAAAACTCCGCCTTTCCATGAATCCGCAGCTTTACAGAATCCGCAGGCACAAACACACAGTCCCCTTTAAAAAAATTAAGCGCCGCGTTGTCCTGCCACATTATAGAACCACATCCCCCAATACATAACAACACCCGAAAACTGGTACTGTCAGCCTGATAACCTACCAGTCTCCGGCAGCGTTCTGTATTTACCAGCATACGATATACCTCAAAATATCTGCATCTGCACAAAAGCTCCGAAGCACAGCCCTGACGATATTTTAGTACCCGAAGTGGCTGTACTGGTCCTGCGCTTCCTGTAAGGTCTGCTGCCTCAAGAGCCTTCTCCACATGCAGTTTCCTTTTCCTTCCATTTTTGTCTACACGGTTGTAATCATACAAGCGATAGGTCAAATTTGAATTTTCCTGAATTTCCGCAATTAACGCACCTGCTCCTATAGCATGAATCGTTCCGGCTTCAATAAAAAACACATCATCCTTTTTTACAGGAACCTTTTGTAGAAGCCGTTCAATACTTCCCTTTGAAATACTTTCACGCAAAAGATCCTTATCTGTGTTATGAAGCAGTCCATATATCAGTTCTGTATCTTTTTCACAATCCATAACATACCACATCTCTGTCTTTCCTGACTGACCATTTTCATACTTCATGGCATACTCGTCATTTGGATGCACCTGCACGGAAAGATTTTTTTTTGCGTCAATCAGCTTAATCAATATGGGAAGCTCACCTTTTTCTTTAGAATGACTGCCGAGAAATTCCCTGTGCTGTTTTAAAACCTGTGCAAGTGTCATTCCTTCAAATTCTCCGGATGCAACCACACTTGGACCATCGGGATGTACAGAACATTCCCATGTTTCCGCAAGAGGGGCTAATTCTATTTCCTTTGCAAAATCATCATTCAGGCGGTTTCCTCCCCACAGATAATCTTTTGCAGCAGGCTTTAACAAAAATGGAACATTCCAGTCTTTATTCAAGTGCGAATTTCTGTTTGTCATAAACGCTTATCTCCCTGCCAAGCTGGACCTCAATTAGCTTCAATTCAGTTTCCGCAATAATTGTATGCCGGCATCCCGCCTGCATGGTAATCACATCTCCGGCATGTACCTGCTGTTCCATTCCGTCTACAATTGTGCGCCCGCTGCCCAGAATCACGGTCCAGACCTCATCCCTGTTTTTGTGGCTGTGATAATTCATGCTGTGTCCTTTATTCAATGTCACCTTGACAGTCAGACTTTCATGCTCTACATCCAACACATGAAAGCTTCCCCATGACTTTTCTGCAAACATAATCTGTTGGTCTATTTTGTCTACATAAGGTTTAATATAGCTGGACTGCTCCTTATCAGACACCAGAATTCCATCTGAACTGGCAGAAATCACTACATCGTGAAGTCCCATTGCAAGTACAGGCACATTCAATTCATTTATAATATGAACATTCGTACACTTCTCATTCATTATGCCCTCGCCGATACAGCTTTCCTCCATTGCCTCGGACAAAGTATTCCATGTACCAAGGTCTTTCCACTGACCTCCAAAGCGCATAACCTGAATCAATGGCTCCTTTTCCACTACCGCATAATCAAAACTTATTTTTTCCAGCGTTTCATATTTGGAAAACAAATCCTGATAATCTGTAAAATCAATAAGCTCATGTGCTTTTTTCAGAAGATATTCAAGCTTAAATGCAAATACTCCTCCATTCCAGAGTGCTCCCTGTGCAATATATCTTTTTGCAGTCTGTATATCCGGTTTTTCCTTAAAACAGGAAACAGCGCTGATACATTTCTTGTCCTCTGGAAGAATATATCCGTACTTTTCACTCGGGTAAGTTGGTTCAATCCCCATAAGTACAAGATTCGCCTCTTCCTTTTCAGCCTGACTGCAAAGTGTTTTCAAAGCGTCAAAATAATCCTGTTCTACATAGGGGTCCACAGGACAGACTACTACCGGTTCCTTTGGAGAAACCTTTTGTATATCTGCAAGATATGTTATTGCCAGCACAATTGCGGGAAAGGTATCACGCCGACAGGGTTCTACAGAAATGCCCACCTTTTCCCCAAGCTGGTTGTGAATCGCGGAAACCTGTGCTTTGGAGGTAGCCACCGTAATCTTCGCTTCCCTATCCAGAGCCCGAATCTGACGATACATACGCTGCACCATCGACTCATATTCTCCATTTTCTCCTTTAAAAATCTTAATAAACTGTTTGGAACGCACATCATTGGACAAAGGCCACAAACGCTTTCCTGAACCTCCGGACAGTAATACAATATTCATAATCCTACCTCTCTGCTCTGACTGGACTATTTAAAAAATCCTGATAGCTCAATCGTATGCCTTCTTCCAGTTCCGTTTTATAAGTCCAGCCCAGAGCCTTTGCTTTGCTCACATCCAGAAGTTTTCTCGGCGTTCCGTTCGGCTTTGTACTGTCCCATCGGATTTCGCCGGCATATCCGACTACATGTGCCACCAGTTCCGTCAGTTCCTTAATTGTCAATTCTTTCCCCGTGCCTGCATTTACTGTTTCATTTCCACTGTAGTGATTCATTAGAAAAACACATAGGTTGGCCAAATCATCTACATACAGAAACTCCCGCAAAACAGAGCCATCTCCCCAGCAGGTCACAAACGAAAGCCCCTGTTCCTTTGCCTCATGAAAACGCCGAATCAGTGCAGGAAGCACATGACTGTGCATTGGGTGATAATTGTCATTCGGTCCATACAGATTTGTTGGCATAACAGAAATATAATCTGTACCATACTGCCTGTTTAAAAATTCACAATATTTTAATCCGCTGATTTTTGCCAATGCATAAGCCTCATTTGTCTTTTCTAGCTCTGAGGTTAGAAGACAGCTTTCTTTCATCGGCTGTGGAGCCATGCGTGGATAAATACAACTGCTTCCAAGAAATTCCAGCTTCTTGCATCCATTTTTCCATGCAGAATGAATCACATTCATTTCCAGAATCATATTATCGTACATAAAATCAGCCAAAGCCTCCTGATTTGCCATAATTCCTCCAACCTTTGCCGCAGCCAGAAACACATACTCTGGCTGCTCTGTTGAAAAAAATGCCTCCACCTCGGACTGACGACATAAATCAAGCTCCTTATGCGTACGGGTAACAATATTTTCATACCCCTGCCTTTTCAACTCACGTACAATTGCAGAGCCCACCATTCCCCGATGTCCGGCAACATAAATTTTTGCTTCTTTTTCCATCATTGTTTTTTACAGCCTTTCTCTCTTTTTATCATTTCTTTTGCAAAATACAAATTTTATTTTCTATTTAATAATTCCTTTTTCCAGATACTCTTCCAGATTTGTGCGAATCTGCTCTTTGGCACGCTCCATAGATACCTTCTTCATATCATGTTCTACCATTAACCGCACAAGCTCCTCAAAACTTGTTTTTACCGGATTCCATCCAAGCTCTTTTCTTGCCTTTGAAGGGTCGCCCCACAAATTTACCACATCTGTCGGCCGGTAAAAATCAGGACTGACTTCTACAAGTACTTTGCCGCTTTTCTTGTCGATTCCTTTTTCTTCCATGCCTTCTCCGGTAAATTCCAGTTCCATGCCCGCATAATGAAAGGCCAGCTGACAAAATTCACGGACAGAATGTTGTACTCCAGTTGCAATCACATAATCTTCCGGTTTTTTATTTTGAAGAATCAGCCACATACACTCTACATAATCTCTGGCATAACCCCAGTCACGAAGAGAGCTTAAATTTCCAAGATACAGCCTGTCCTGTCTGCCCTGTGCAATACGCGCTGCAGCCAGAGTGATTTTTCTTGTCACAAAGGTTTCCCCACGACGTTCGGACTCATGATTAAACAAAATTCCACTGCAGCAGAACATTCCATAAGCCTCACGATATTCCTTTACTATCCAAAATCCATACTGCTTTGCTACCGCATATGGGCTGTATGGATGAAATGGTGTATTTTCATTTTGAGGTACTTCCTCCACCTTGCCATACAGTTCCGATGTGGAAGCCTGATAAATGCGACAGCTTTCTCCTAAGCCACATAAGCGTACCGCTTCCAATACACGCAAAACGCCGGTTGCATCAATATCTGCCGTATTTTCCGGCACATCAAAGGAAACCTGTACATGGCTCTGTGCTGCAAGATTGTATATTTCATCCGGCCGGACAGAACCTATTACAGACATCAGACTCATGGAATCTCCCAAATCTCCATAGTGTAAATGAAAACGCGGATGTCCTTCCAAATGGGCAATCCGTTCACGATAATCTACAGAAGAACGGCGAATTATTCCATGAACCTCATAATCTTTTTCCAAAAGAAATTCTGACAGATAGGAACCATCCTGACCAGTCACTCCGGTAATAAGTGCAATTCTATTCATAACAGCTGTACTCCTTTTCATTTTATTTTTGTGTCGTTATTATTTTGAAGTAATGTTATTTTACTTTTTATTTCGGTGTATTTGAATTCACGATATTAAAAAAAGGCTGCACAATATTGACTTTCGCAATATTTCAATTCTGCGCAGCCATATTATGCAGTCTTTTCAAATCGTTTCTATATTTTATATTTGTTTTTTCTTCATTTATATATTTTCGCCCGCCTTCCATAACTTTCTGTATTCTGCCGGACTGATTCCTTCAATTTTTTTAAACAGACGTGCAAAATAATTTGGACTGTTTATTCCACATTCATAACTGATTTTTTCTACTGTCATTTCACTAAATCTGAGAAGTTGTTTGCTTTTTGTAATTCGCAGCCGGATAATATAATCATTAACGGTAAATCCATATCGTTCTTTAAAAAGTCTTAACAAATAATATTTATTAATAAAAAATTTCTCTGACAAGTTATCCAGAGAAATCTTCTGTATATAATTTTCATCAATATATTCTTTTATTTTTTGAATATCCAGTATTTTTTCTGAAGAACTTTCAGCTCTTTGAGGATTCCATGCATCTTCCATAAGAAGAACCAGAAGAGAGGATAATTTTTCATGAATTTTCATATCCTTAACATAAGAATCAGATATGGCTATAGTATAAATCTGTTCCAAAGCCTCAAGATAAAGATTTAAGTTCGCAGACTTGAAGCAGGATGTCCCTCCACGGGAAAGATATTTCTGATATATCATATTCATATTCGGCCCATAAAAATGAACCCATTTCAACTTCCAGAGATGATTGGAGGTGGAATGGGCATAGGGTTTGCGGCAATCAATAAAAATACAGTCATTTTGAAAAAGAGAATAGGAAATATTATCGTAACATAAAGTGCCGGAACCGGATTCGACAATAAAAAAAAGATACGAAGACAGATTTGTACGACTGCAGGTATGAACAAATTTCGCCTGCAGACTTCCGGTTTCCTGAAGATGAAAAAGAGAGGATTTGGCAAAATCTGAAGGAGTGTATATAATTCGATTGGATTCAACAAGTTCGTCGTGGAATAATGAGGACATTTGATTTTCTCTATTTTTAAATTATTTATAAATATTTTTTAATCTGAAAATTTCTGTTACAAATTTATCCTAAGCTGTGAGAAATATTGTTTTATGCTCCTGACTTTTACGAGTAAAATAATAACTTTTTACCTTTTTATTTGAACCTTAGAATGTATCATTTCTATTACGACTTTTAGTTCTTTCCTTTCCAGTTCAAGAACAGATATAACAGGAAAACTGATTATTCCAAATAAAAAACCATATTTTATAAAATCCAGCCATGATTTCAATATAAGATTCATAGATACACAATAAAACAAACCTGTCACAACCACACAGACTGCTACATGACGGAACACAATCTTTGTAAAAATACTCATTTTTACTTTTAGATATTTTCCGGCAAAATAAGGAGTTATCCAAAAACGGAATATCAGCTCCAATATAGTTGTCGTTCCTACTACGGCATATGCTCCCAATTCTGTATTTCTAATCAACCAGAACATGGAAACAACATTTAATATACCGCTGCATATGGTAATCCAGCATACCACTTTCAAATTATCTGTTAAAGTATACACGTAAAACAAAGGTCTTACCACGGTCACCACGATATCCCCAATAATCACAATGACTGTCAAGGCAAATATTTTTGAATTATCCTGCCCTGGAATCCACAATTCTAGAAACCCCTTTCCAAGGATGGCAAAACACACAAAAAATACATTTCCAACAATCCCTACACTTTTCATTGCAATTTTTAAATAGTCTACCAGTTTGTCTATATCTCCCTTTGCATAAGCCTCCAGTTGCTTTGGCTGAAACGCACTGACCATAACGTTTGTAAAAGTTGTCATAATCCTGCCTATCAGTTTTGCTATGGAAACCTGTCCCATCACAATTCCCGAAAGAAGCTTATTGCACACAAGCAAATCAAGTCCTGAATTTAACAGATTCCCAATATTATTAATTGAATTCCATATTCCAGATGAAAGAAGCTTTTTTACTTTTGCAAAAGAAAAATCACTTTTGCGAATCTGCAGCTCTGGCATTAGCTTTTTTGTACAATGTAAGTTCATGTAAAAATTCACTATTGCAGCAGCAAGACTTCCAATTGCCATATAGTAAACATGAATTTTTGTAAAATAAATCAGCCCTGCCAGTGTCAGTGCATTAATAAGCGCTGATATACCACTGTTTCTGTAGGTAAGACTTGTTTTATTTTTTATAAAGGCACTCACAGAAAAAACAGTCCCTGTTACATTGATACACCACTTCAAGAGAACAAGAAAAAACAGAAGCTTTACATCTGAAACCAGATTATCTGAAATATTTAAAACCAACTGCAATTTCCATACCATTACTGAACATGGTACAAACAAAAGAACTGCCAGTATCAAATCGGCCATTGCTACTGAACTGTAAAACTTATTTGCTTCTTTATAATTCCCATTATGATATTCTATCGCAATATATCTGGCAGCAAAGGCATTCAATGCAATTGTAATAATATCTATATAAGTGACACATGTATTTGCCAAATCTACAAATCCATTCGCCTCAATTCCAATATTTCGAGTGATTATGGGTGTTAATGTAATATTTATAAGGGCAGTGATAAAAATGGAAATACCATTCCAGATAATATTTTTTATAATCTGTTTACCAGAATCAGTATTCATATAATGCTCTCTCTAAAAATCTTATGGAATCTGCACGCAGCATATCCAACATCTTGTCAACAGTTTGAAAATCTATCAGTTTCTCTGCTGTTTCAAACTGTTTTTTTTCGTTGTTTCGATTTACCATTCTATCCTCCAGTGACAGGCTGGTCAAAAAATCCTGTATACGTCTGTTCATGGTTCCATTCTTATTTTCGGTTTCCCTGGAATATACAAGAAACTTTTTATGAAAAAGAACAGAAAATACTGTTCCATGAAAAGAATCTGTCAACACAATTCCTGCATTTTGAATTAACCATAAAAATTCTTCCGGTCCTACCCCCCCCCCGACAAAATTTTTTCTATATCTGTAGTCACGTTTATTATACTTCATTTTGTTGTAAGGAATATTAAAAATCTGAAGACCTGTGGTTTTTGCATAAGAATATGCCTGATTCCATTCATAATCAGATTCCCCAAGAAAATACAAAAGAACATAAGATTCTTCCACTATACCGTCTACAGGAGAAGTTAAATTGGGCCAGTTTCCCTGATACAGCAGCGTCGGGTCAAGAACCACCTTGCAGATATCTTTTCCTATAAGATTATCTATCATAGTTTTTGCACTTTTTTCTCTGACAGAAACAGCATCAAATCTTTCTAAAAATGGTTTTATATAACGCCCATACTCATCGCTTACAAAATCAGCCCCGATACTTGCTGCATACGAGATTTTCCCTTTTTCATCTGGTACAAAGGATAAAAAGGTTTCTGGTCTTCCTGATACAGGACTGAATACCTGGTCAGAGCCAGTGATAAATAAATCATATTTACTTATAATCTGTGAAATGGTATCTGAGGTATACACAATATCTGTTTTTTTGATATTTCGGTCAATAAAAAAATCAAACTTTTTGATTTTTTTATTCAGTTCTTTCATACAGAACATGTAATTCCATTTATTTTGAATACGGTTTTTTAAGACAGTAAAAATGCTTATAGGATTATTTTTATTGTTTTCCTCTGATATAAACACTTTCATAGTCTGTCTGTCCATAGAAACAATATCACATTCATAACCCAGTTTCTGAATTTCCTTTTGAAGCGCATATGCCTGTAAAACTCCTCCATAATTATAATTATGATAAAAAAGGGTAATGACTGCGATTTT